>NZ_JAYRUC010000044.1:0-6557 GCF_041919235.1 Pandoraea sp. | reverse complement strand
ACAACGGTTTGCTCCACCAGTTCTTGCCAAAGGGCATAGATCTCTCGAGCGTCAGCCAGACCCAACTCAACGACATTGCAAAATTGCTCAATGGACGGCCGCGTCAGACGCTCGACTGGGACACGCCCGAGGAAGCGATGGCCAAGGAATTGAAAAAGGCCGGATTAGCTCAACGTTGCACTTGATTCTTGAGACCGCCCATTGAACGGTTCAATCGGACCGCTCGATACGAATAGCTCTCGTAATATCTGTGGGAAAACCTCGAGCGGGTTCGGGAGGCAGCGGCCGACTGGATGTGGACTTACAATCACGAGCGCCCAAATATGGCATCGGGCGGTTTTACCCCGAAGCAGCGGCTGGTCATGGCCGCTTAGTTTCAACTTCTCGCTGCCGTGGAAAGCGGCGGCAATACAGTGACCTGTCGCCGCACCGCCGGACGCCCGCCGTCCTTTGAAACGTCATCCGTTAGACAGGTTTGCTAGCCGCCTACCCGCGATAAAGGCGTTTCCCTCTCGGACCCGGTTTACCGTAAGTTCCCTTGACAGTGCTGGAAGGCGAACTAGCCTTATAAGCGCTGCTACAGCGCCCGCGCTCGGTTGCGATATGCGAACTGCGCGTGCCTTTGCGTCAATCGTCAAAACCCGCATGCAGATTGATTACTGAATTTGCTGCGTATCGTTTCGGACGAATGATGATGAAAACAGGCGTCCCATGGCTCTCTCGATCCTCTTGATCGTCATCGTCGCCGCCGCGCTCGCCTTTCATTTCTGGAGTCCGTGGTGGCTGACCCCGCTGGCGTCCAACTGGCGCCAGATGGACGACACCCTCACCATTACGCTGGTGATCACCGGCGTGGCCTTCGTTGTCGTCAACCTTTTCGTTGCCTGGGCAATCTTTCGCTATCGCCATCGAGACGGGCACCGCGCAGCTTACGAGCCTCACAACCGCCGCCTGGAGGCTTGGCTCATCGGTATCACCACCATTGGCATTGCCGCCATGCTCGCGCCCGGCCTTTTCGTCTATGCCAAGCTCATCAATCCTCCCGCGAACGCTCACGTCGTCGAAGTCGTCGGCCAACAGTGGCAGTGGCGATTCCGTTTGCCCGGCCCCGACGGACGGCTCGGTAGCTCCGACCCAAGCTACGTCACCGCCGATAACCCGCTCGGCCTGAATCCCAAGGACCCCGCCAACCAGGACAACCGGATCGTCGACGCCCCCGAGTTGCACCTGCTCGTCGGCCAGCCCGTGAAATTGCTGCTGCGCGCCAAAGACGTCCTGCACGACTTCTATGTCCCGCCTTTCCGCACGCGTATGAACATGGTGCCGGGTATGGTCACCCAGATGTGGCTCACCCCCACGCGCATCGGACGCTTCGACATCCTCTGCGCGCAGCTGTGCGGCGTCGGCCATGCCAACATGCGCGGCGTTGTCGTCGTGGACGACAAACCCGCCTACGATGCCTGGGTCGCAACACTCCCCACCTTTGCTGCACTGCAAGCACAACACGCCGGGGCTGCGACGTCCGACCCGCTCGCGGCCAAAGGCAAATTGCTGGCGCAGGCCAAGGGCTGTGCCGCCTGCCATACCGTAGACGGCTCGCCCGGCGTAGGGCCGACCTGGAAAGGCCTGTACGGCTCGACGCAGACGTTCCAGGACGGCAGCTCGGCGCACGTCGACGACGCGTACCTGGCGACCTTCATCCGCAATCCGACCGCGCGCGTGCCCAAGGGCTTCGCGCCGATCATGCCAAAACTGGATCTGACGGACGATGAACTAAAGGCGCTCATCGCCTACATCCGGACGCTGAGCACCGCACAACCCGCAGGTGTCGCCCCCTCTTCACCGTCGGCGATAGCTGCGCCTGCAGCCGCCATGCCCGCGCCCCGCCAATCGATATCGTTGCGCCTCGCGGCGCAGCCCGCTCGCGGACAGTCCGCCCACATGTCGCTCGCCGCCGCCACGATCACGTCGACAAGGTTCGTCGTGTCGGGACTTTCGGTCGAATCGCCCAGGCTAAGCCGCCCCGCCCCGACCGCCGTCCCCCCCGCATCGGCATCCGGATCGGCCGCATTGACCTCACAGAATCCCGTGGCGTCGGGGCGCGTTGTGCAACTGGCGCAAAACTTGCTCCTTACACCGCGTCCGCCCGTGCAGTACGCGCCGCTGACGCCATCGAGTCCGACAAGCCCAAGCTCGCAGCCGCCGTCTCAGCCGGCACGCCGGCCGGGGCAGGTGCCGGGCCTGCCGTTGCGTAACGATCCGAACACGACAGCGCCGCCGCTTGCCATCCCGCCAGCACAGTCGGTCAATCCGTCGCCGGGATCCGCACCGCCGAGCGTGCCGATGATTCGCCCGGCACCTTAACTCGGCCCCGCATTTCGTCGACGCATCGCAGCACAAACATAGGAAAGGACACTGCAACGACTGCACCACGAAGCAAGAAGGCACAACGCGAGACAGCACAACACAACACGCGACAACTCAGTACGAGACAACACGGCGCAACACAACACAACACGGCACGGCACGGCACGACACGACACGACGCGAATCGGCAAAAGACGCTCAAGAGGTTCAAGACGCACAAGAGGCTCAACACGCACAACACGCACAAGACGCACCACACGGACCACACGGACCACACTCACGTCAGCGCAGAACAACGCAGGGAGACACGTCATGACCGGCAACTCCGACGCTTCCGACGACGCAGCACATGCCGGCGCCTATCACGGCGCGCCCCAGAGCTTCTGGACGAAGTACGTCTGGAGTCAGGACCACAAGGTCATCGCGGTGCAATACGCACTCACGGCCATCGCGGTCGGCCTCGTCGGGCTTGTCCTCTCGAACCTCATGCGCATGCAATTGGGCTTCCCCGGCAAGTTCTCCTTCATCGACGCCAATCACTACTATCAGTACGTCACCATGCACGGCATGATCATGGTGATCTATCTGCTCACGGCGCTTTTCCTCGGCGGCTTCGGCAACTACCTCATCCCGCTGATGGTCGGTGCGCGCGACATGGTCTTCCCGTTCCTGAACATGCTCAGCTATTGGGTCTACCTGCTCGCCGTCATCGTCCTGATGGCGAGCTTCTTCGTCCCGGGCGGGCCGACCGGCGCGGGCTGGACGCTCTATCCCCCGCAAGCGATTCTCCCCGGCACGCCAGGCACCGAGTGGGGCATCGTGCTGATGCTCGTCTCGCTGGCCATCTTCATCGTGGCCGCGACCATGGGGGGGCTCAACTACGTCACGACGGTGCTGCAAGCGCGCACCGAAGGCATGACCCTGATGCGCATGCCGCTCACGGTCTGGGGCATTGTGATGGCGACAGTGCTGGCACTTCTGGCGTTCCCCGCGCTGTTCGTCTCCGCCGTGATGATGCTGCTCGACAAGACGCTGCACACGAGCTTCTTCATGCCCGCGATCGTATCGATGGGGCAGCCACTCGCGTATCGCGGCGGCAGCCCGCTGCTCTTCCAGCACCTTTTCTGGTTCTTCGGCCACCCGGAGGTGTACATCGTCGCGCTGCCCGCGTTCGGCATCGTCTCCGATCTCATCAGCGTGCATGCGCGCAAGAACATCTTCGGCTACCGCATGATGGTCTGGGCAATCCTCGCCATCGGCGCACTCTCCGTCGTCGTCTGGGCGCACCACATGTTCATCAGCGGCATGAATCCGTACTTCGGATTCTTCTTCGCAACGACCACGCTCATCATCGCCATTCCGACCGCCATCAAGGTCTACAACTGGGTGCTCACGCTATGGCGCGGCGACATCCATCTGAGCGTGCCGATGCTGTTCGCCATCGGCTTCATCAGCACGTTCGTGATCGGTGGCCTCACCGGACTCTTCCTCGGCAACGTCAGCGTGGACATGCCGCTGTCGAACACCTATTTCGTCGTCGCGCACTTCCATATGGTGATGGGCGTGTCGCCGCTGTTGGTGATTTTCGGCGGCATCTATCACTGGTATCCGCTCATCACCGGCAGACGCATGAACGACCGCCTCGGCCAATGGCATTTCTGGATCACGTTCCTCGGCACGTACGCGATCTTCTTCCCGATGCACTACCTCGGCGTGCTCGGCATGCCGCGCCGCTACTACGAGTTCAAGGGCTACAGCTTCATCCCCGAGTCGGCCCATACGATGAACGCCTACATCTCCGTGGCAGCGTTCATCGTCGCCCTCGGTCAGTTGCTGTTTCTCTTCAATCTCGCGTGGAGCGTGCGCCACGGAAAACCGGCCGGCGCGAATCCGTGGCGGGCGGCATCGCTCGAATGGCAGACACCCGACGTCCCCCCCGTTCACGGCAACTGGGGACCCGCGCTGCCCGTGGCTTACCGATGGCCATACGAATACAGCGTGCCGGACGATGTCGACGACTTCGTGCCGCAGAATCTCGCGCCCGACCTTCGACGACCCGCCACGCTCGTGTACGGCGGCTCGGCGGCGCTGCATCGTCACGAGACGCCCCCGCCACCGTCGCCAGATTCGCCAGAGTCGCCCAAGGGAGCCACGCCATGAAGCCCATTCCGTCCTGGCCGTCCATGCCGCAGGGCGGCGTACCCGTCGCGCTGCCGCGCCGCCGTGCGGCGTCGCAGATCGCGCTCTGGTGGCTCATGGGTGTGATCGGCATGTTGTTCGCGCTGCTGCTCGCCGCCTACGTCATGCGCATGAGTCTCGGCGACTGGCGTGCGTTGCCGTCCATCAATGCGCTTTGGTTCAACACGGGGGTGCTGGCGGCCGCGTGCATCGTGATTCAGTCGTCTGCGTCGCAGGCACGACGTGGCGATTTCCGACGATCGCGCCGCGACTGGCGCCTGGCAGGCGGATTGGCGCTTGCGTTCGTCGCCGCTCAGCTATGGGTCTGGCACGATCTGGTCTTGCGTCGCTATGGCGTGTCGGGCAACCCGGCCAACAGCTTCTTCTTCCTGCTTACCGGCTTGCATGGGCTCCATCTGCTGGGCGGGCTGGTGGCGTGGGTATGCCTCGCGCCAAGACAACTCACGCACACACTCCGTGTGCGCCGGTTGTCGCTGACGGCGCAGTACTGGCACTTTCTGTTCGTGCTCTGGATCGTGCTGTTTGCGGCCATCGCGAACCTCACGCCAGAGTTCGCGCAGCGTCTGTGCGGCACTGGCGGCATCGCTCCGTGAAGCGGCGAGGAGTCAAATCGTGACTACGACATCGCCTGCATCGTCCCCCTCGCCGGAGGTGCCCGCCGGCTGGCGCGGCGTCGTCAACGACTGGTCGGGAGATCGCGCCACATTCCGCGTGCCGTGGGGCAAGGCGATGATGTGGATCTTCCTGCTCTCGGACACGTTCGTGTTCAGCAGCTTCCTCATCGGCTACATGACGGTGCGTATGTCGACGACGGCCCAGTGGCCGAACCCGGCCGAGATCTTCGCGCTGGACGTGAACGGCCATCCGGTGCCGCTGCTGCTCATCGCCATCATGACGTTCACGCTCATCACCAGCAGCGGCACCATGGCGATGGCGGTGAACTACGCTTACCGGCGCGATCGCGACAAGACGGCCGCCTGCATTCTCGCCACGGCCTATTTCGGCATCGCGTTCGTCGGCATGCAGGCGTTCGAGTGGACGAACCTGATCGTGCGCGAAGGCATTCGCCCTTGGGGCAATTCGATGGGCGCAGCGCAGTTCGGCGCGTGCTTCTTCATGATTACCGGCTTTCACGGGCTGCATGTGAGTGCGGGCGTCATCTATCTGCTGACGGTGATGCGCAAAGTCCTCAACGGCACGCTTGAGCGACGCAACAATTACCAACTCGTCGAGATCGCGGGCCTCTATTGGCACTTCGTCGATCTCGTCTGGGTGTTCATCTTTGCGCTGTTCTATCTCTGGTAGGAGGAGCGATGGAATCCTCTGCGACATCCGCTTCGCACGCCGCCGTGGCGGGTGGCGAAGCCAAGGGCCGGGAGCATTCGGTCGGCATCTACCTCAAGGTGTGGGGGCTGCTGTTCGTGCTCTCGACACTGTCGTATCTGGTCGACTACGCGAACCTGCAAGGCTATCTGCGCTGGGGGCTGATTCTCGCGTTGATGTTGGCCAAGGCAGGGCTCATCGTGGCGGTCTTCATGCATATGCGCTGGGAACGTCTCGCGCTTGTCTATGCGATTCTGGTCCCGCCGCTTGCATTGCTGGTGTTGATGGCGCTGATGGCTACCGAGGCCGACTACACGTTCCTCACACGGCTCGCGCATTTCCACTGAGTCGGGCGCGGATGGCGGGCGATGATATCGCCGATCCATTGGACATTTTCTTCGGAGATGCGAACGACCACTTGAGTCGCCTTGGCAGTACGGTGCCAAATTGATACCAATTCAGGCAAATAGCCAGGGTTGTGCGCGGGCGGTCGACAGTATCGTGGGATCGCTAGCTCTGCGTTTGCTGACCGAGCGCCATTTGGTAATGCCCCCGTTTTCCACGGCCGCGAGAAGTAGAAACTAAGCGGCCATGGCCAGCCGCTGCTTCGGGGTAAAACCGCCCAATGCCATATTGGGGCGCTCGTGATTGTAAGTCCACATCCAGTC
>NZ_JAYRUC010000043.1:0-7990 GCF_041919235.1 Pandoraea sp. | reverse complement strand
GACGCCTCTGCAAACCCTCATCGCAGGAAAGGAGGCGTGGAACGAAAAAGTCGGCCACCTGAATTTGATCTGACAGTCAGGCACCTTCAAAACGGGTAACTGTCAGATCGGGTCGCGACTTCTACACCTCACGTCTGCGTGCGCATCAGGCTCGCTTTCTCGCGTTCCCAGTCGCGCTTTTTCTCTGTCTCGCGTTTGTCGTGAAGCTTCTTGCCCTTGGCGAGCCCAATTTCGCACTTCACCAGTCCCTTGCTGTAGTGCAGGTTGATCGGAACGAGTGTGTAGCCACGTTGCTCCACCTTGCCGATGAGCTTCTTGATTTCATCGGCTTTGAGCAGGAGCTTGCGGGTGCGCACGGGGTCTGGTTTGATGTGCGTCGAGGCCGTTTGCAGCGGACTGATGTGTGTGCCGATCAGAAAGATCTCGCCATTCTTGATGACGACATAGCCTTCCTTGATCTGCGCCCGCCCGGCGCGAATGGCCTTGACTTCCCACCCTTCGAGCGCGATCCCGGCTTCGTATCGCTCCTCGATGAAGTAATCGAAGAAGGCCTTCTTGTTGTCGATGATGCTCATGGATCCTTGGCGGGTAACTTGGTCGGACCCGGTGAGTCGGGCTCGGGTAAAATAGCGATTTTAACAAAGAGTCTCGGCAAGCGGCGGCTTGCGACGCGCGCGGATCGATGTGGCATCGATGGCGCACGTGTCATGCGAGCATCTTGCCCGACAGACGATGGCCGAAGTCAGTAAAACCGTTCTCGTGCATTTCTCCGACGAGCAAATGTACGATCTGGTGACCAATGTCGCCGATTACCCCAAATTCCTGCCTTGGTGCGGGGGTGTCGATATTCGGCATCAAGACGAGCACAGCATGGAGGCGTCGCTGTTGATCGACTTCAAAGGCCTGAAGCACTCGTTCGCAACGCGCAATATCCAGGAACGCCCGCATTCCATTCAGATGACCTTTGTCGAAGGGCCTTTCAAGCGTTTTCACGGCACCTGGAAGTTTACGGCGTTGCGCGAAGATGCCTGCAAGATCGAGTTCGGCCTTCATTACGAATTTGCGAATTTTCTGCTCGAGAAGGTTATCGGTCCGGTGTTCAGTCACATCGCCAATACGTTTGTCGACGCCTTTGTCAAACGCGCGGAGACGGTGTATGCCAAGTGAGCTGAGCGTCGAAGTCTGTTATGCGCTGCCGAGCGACCAGACCATCGTCTCGGTGACGTTGCCGCCAGGCGCCACGATGCGTGAGGCGATCGAGCGCAGCGGATTGCTGCAACGCTATCCGGAACTGGATCTCGCGCATATGAAAGCCGGCGTCTTCGGCAAGGTGCGCGCGCTCGACGCGGCCGTGGAGGCGGGCGATCGCATCGAAATCTATCGAGCGCTCAAAGCCGATCCCAAGCTGGCGCGTCAGCGACGCGTCGAAAAGGTGCGCAACGAAGGCAGCCGCGAAGGGCAGAAGTGGCTGGGCAGCCGTCGCGGCAGCTAAGCCCGACGCTACATTGACCGGCCGCGGGGCCGGTCAATGCGCCGAGCCTCGCGAATGCAGCCGTACCGATGCGCTCACGCCTGCGAGCAGCAGCACGATGGCGGCGAGTTCCAGCACGCGAGGCAGACGCTGTTCGTAGATAAAGCCGTAGACCAGCGCGAACAGCGTTTCAAACACGATCATCTGACCCGACAGGGTAAGCGGCAGGCGCCGGCTCGCCGCATTCCAGAAGGCATTGCCGATGGTCGACGCGCCAACGGCCACGGCAATATTCACGCCCAGAAACATCTGCCAGTCACGCGGCACGTCGGGCGCGACCGGGTGCGGCAGAAGCACGGCAGGCACGGCCAAGGCGAGTGCGAGCGCGCCTGTCGCAACCCCCGTGAGCAGCGACCATTCCTGGCTCGTGAAATGACCGAATCTCGCCAGATAGCGGGCGTTGGCCACGGCGTACCACGTCCAGCTCACGAGTGCGCCAACGGCGCAGGCGATGCCGGCCAGGGTGAGGCGCCAGTCGGCGCCGGTTGCCGACGCATGCGCAAACACATCGACATTGATGCAGACGATACCCGCCGCGACCAGCGCCAGCGGACCCGCCAGCCGTGACAGGGGGATGGCGCCATGGTCACGGCTTCCCACCCACGTGACCGTGACGGGCAGCACGCCGACGATCAGCGAGGCGGGGGCGATTCCTGCCATCTGCACTGCGCCGGCGAGAAACAGGTAGTAAATGAGGTTGCCGACAAGGCTCAGCCGAAACAGCGCCCGCCAATCGTTGCCGGTGACGCTGTGTCGCAGGCGCGCCCAAAGTGGGACGAGCAGCAGCGCCGACACCAGTCCGTACAGGACGTAGCGGGCGGCCGACAGTTCCAGCGGCGAGAAGCCGGGCAGCAGGCGAGGGGCGAGAAAGACCAGCCCCCACAATGCGCCCGCCGCCAGTCCGTAAGAAATGCCTTGCCCCATGAAATTCGTATCCGTGGTTCGTGCGATTGCGCTGTCGGTGATCCGCAGCCTCCGGTGCGCGGTAGCGCCGCACGCAGAGAGGTGCAGAGGTGCAGAAAGGGCGGAAGAATAGCATGGGCCTGGGGCGCTGCTCTTGTGAAATCCGGCACTCCGCGAGGCAGCGACGTCGATCGCTTCGAGCCGGGCGGGCGCACGGCCGATCCGTCGGGGAAAAAGCCCCTTGACATGTGAGGCAGACGCGCCATGCCTTCTGCGATTTCTGTATAATTCGATTTTGCGCCTATAGGATTTGCCATGCGTCTGATCCAAAAAGCACTCACTTTCGATGATGTGCTCCTCGTCCCGGCGTACTCCGCCGTTCTCCCGCGCGACACCAGCCTGAAAACCAAGCTTACGCGCAACATCACCCTGAACATGCCTTTGCTGTCGGCCGCCATGGATACGGTGACCGAAGCGCGTCTGGCCATTGCTATGGCGCAACAGGGCGGTATCGGCATCATTCATAAGAATCTGAAGCCGGCGGAGCAGGCGCGGGAAGTCTCGAAAGTCAAGCGATTTGAGTCGGGCGTTCTGCGTGACCCGATCACGATTCCGCCGCACATGAAGGTGCGCGACGTGATTGCGCTGTCGCGCCAGCATGGCATTTCCGGATTCCCGGTCGTCGAGGGCGCACAGCTCATCGGGATCGTGACCAATCGCGACCTTCGGTTCGAGAGCCGCCTGGACGAGCCGGTGCGTGCGATCATGACGCCGAAGGACAAGCTCATTACCGTGCGCGAAGGCGCATCGCCGGCCGATGCCGAGCGATTGATGCACAGCCACCGGCTGGAGCGTGTGTTGGTCGTCAACGACGCGTTCGAGCTGCGCGGGCTGATGACGGTCAAGGACATCATGAAGGCGACCGAGCATCCGCTCGCGAGCAAGGACGAGCACGGTAAGCTGCGCGTCGGCGCTGCCGTTGGCGTGGGTGCGGACAATGAAGAGCGCGTCGAGTTGCTGGTGGCGGCGGGGGTCGACGTGATCGTGGTCGATACGGCGCACGGCCATAGCCAGGGCGTGCTCGACCGCGTGCAGTGGGTCAAGAAGCATTTCCCGCAGATCGAAGTGGTGGGTGGCAACATCGCGACGGCGAGCGCTGCAGTGGCGCTGGTCGAGCATGGGGCGGACGCCGTGAAGGTTGGGATCGGCCCCGGCTCGATTTGCACGACGCGTATCGTCGCGGGGGTCGGTGTGCCGCAAATCACGGCAATCGCCAACGTGGCCGAAGCCCTCAAGGACACGGGTGTCCCGCTGATTGCTGACGGCGGTATTCGTTATTCGGGCGACATTTCGAAGGCGCTGGCCGCGGGTGCGCACACGGTGATGA
This sequence comes from Pandoraea sp., assembly GCF_041919235.1. Taxonomy (NCBI): domain Bacteria; kingdom Pseudomonadati; phylum Pseudomonadota; class Betaproteobacteria; order Burkholderiales; family Burkholderiaceae; genus Pandoraea; species Pandoraea sp. The sequence goes on along the minus strand of NZ_JAYRUC010000043.1, from coordinate 4,169 downwards.
TGGGAAGCATGTTCTCGGGCACGGAAGAGGCGCCGGGCGAAGTGTTCCTGTATCAAGGGCGCTCGTACAAGAGCTACCGGGGCATGGGGTCGGTGGGCGCAATGAAAGATGGCGCGGCCGACCGTTACTTCCAGGATCCGGCCAACAACGCCGACAAGCTCGTGCCTGAGGGCATTGAGGGGCGTGTGGCGTACAAGGGCAGCGTGATGGCCATTCTCCATCAGTTGACGGGCGGTATTCGTTCGTCGATGGGGTATTTGGGTTGCCCGTCGATCCAGGACTTGCATGAGAAGGCGGAGTTTGTCCAAATCACGGCGGCGGGTATGCGCGAATCGCACGTGCACGATGTCCAGATCATGAAGGAAGCCCCCAACTACCACGTGGAGTAATTGCCCATGAAGGCCATGTTGCGTACGGTACTGTTCCTCGATGCGGCGCTGAATCTGGCACTCGGTGTGCTGCTGATCGGGTCGTTCTGGTCATCGCTGTATGCGGCCATTGAAGTGCCCGCGCCATCGCCCGTGCTGTATGCGCAGGCGCTTGGTGTGGCCTTCATCGGCGTGGCCTGGCTGCAATGGCACGCCACCGTGAACGGCCAGTTGACGGCGACTGTCGCGAAGGTGACGGGGCATATCAACTGGGTGACCGGTGCGTTCGTGCTGGGCTGGCTGATCTCCGGCCAGTTGGCGGTGACGGGGGGCGGCAAGTTGTTGATGCCGGCGCTCGGTGCTGTCCTGCTGGTGGTGGGCGCCATTCTTGTCAAGCTGGCGTCCAGTGTGCGCACGAAAGAGCGTGTGCAGGCGGCGCAGCACGCGGGCGGGCGAGTGCGTGGGGGTGTCGTGAGCGACACCCGGCGCGACGTGCCGTACGACGACGCTGACGTCCGGGCCGTCGACGAGGCCCGTAGCACGCGCGCTGAGCCGCGAATGGAGACGCCTCGTGGCGGCTCCGCCCCCGTTACTCCTACGCCGGTTGCGCCTGCGGGCACTACTGGCATTGTCACGCCCGTGCCTTCCGCCACGGCGCCGACGTCCAACGAATCCACTTCATCCGTACCTCACGATGCACGACAAAATCCTCATTCTTGACTTCGGCTCGCAAGTCACTCAGCTCATTGGGCGCCGCGTTCGCGAAGCGCACGTCTACTGCGAGATCCACCCGAACGACGTTTCGGACGCGTTCATCCGCGAATTCAATCCGAAGGCGATCATTCTGTCGGGTAGCCACGCGAGCACCTATGAGGATCAGGATCTGCGTGCGCCGCAGGCGGTCTGGGATCTGGGGGTGCCGGTGCTCGGCATTTGCTACGGCATGTTTGCGATGACGGTGCAGTTGGGCGGTCAGGTCGAGGCGAGCAACCACCGCGAGTTTGGTTACGCGGAAGTGCGCGCGCATGGTCATACGCCGCTGCTCGAGGGCCTTGAGGATTTCCGGACGGCCGAGGGCCACGGCATGCTCAAAGTGTGGATGAGTCATGGCGACAAGGTCACGCAATTGCCGCCGGGGTTTGCGCTGATGGCGTCGACGCCGAGCTGCCCGATTGCCGGCATGGCCGATGTGAAGCGTCACTACTATGCGGTGCAGTTCCATCCGGAAGTTACGCACACGACGAAGGGCCGCGAGTTGCTTGAGCGGTTTGTGCTGGAGATTGCCGAGGCGAAGCCGGACTGGATCATGCGTGACCACATCGGGGAGGCTGTCGAGGCGATCCGCGAGCAGGTGGGCGATGAGGAAGTGATTTTGGGTTTGTCGGGCGGCGTCGATTCGAGTGTTGCTGCGGCGCTGATTCATCGCGCGATCGGGGATCAATTGACGTGCGTGTTTGTCGATCACGGTCTGTTGCGGTTGAATGAAGGTCAGATGGTGATGGAGATGTTCGCGGGCCGTCTGCATGCGAAGGTCGTGCATGTGGATGCTGCTGACCAGTTCATGGGCCATTTGAAGGGCGTGACCGATCCGGAGCAGAAGCGCAAGATCATCGGGCGTGAGTTCGTCGAAGTGTTCCAGGCGGAAGCGAAGAAGCTGAAGAACGCGAAGTGGTTGGCGCAAGGCACGATTTATCCGGACGTGATCGAGTCGGGCGGTGCAAAGACGAAGAAAGCGGTGACGATCAAGAGCCACCACAACGTGGGTGGCCTGCCGGAGACGCTGGGGCTGAAGTTGCTTGAGCCGCTGCGCGATCTGTTCAAGGACGAAGTGCGCGAGTTGGGCGTGGCGCTGGGTCTGCCGCATGACATGGTTTATCGTCACCCGTTCCCGGGCCCAGGGTTGGGCGTGCGGATTCTGGGTGAAGTGAAGCGCGATTATGCCGATCTGCTGCGTCGTGCCGATGCGATCTTCATTGAAGAGCTGCGTAACACGGTGGAGCCGAACAGCGGCAAGACGTGGTATGAGCTCACGAGCCAGGCGTTCGCGGTATTCCTGCCGGTGAAGAGCGTGGGTGTGATGGGAGACGGGCGGACGTATGAATGGGTCGTGGCGCTGCGCGCCGTGCAGACGCAAGACTTCATGACGGCGCATTGGGCACACCTGCCGCATGACCTGCTCGGCAAGGTCTCGAACCGCATCATCAACGAAGTACGTGGCTTGAACCGGGTCGTGTACGACGTCTCCGGTAAGCCGCCTGCGACAATCGAGTGGGAGTGATGGGTTAAAAAATCTCTTGTAAATCAATGGTTTGCATAATAATTTGCATGTAAAGGTTGATGAAATTTGACCGTTGACATGCCTCTAAGCTATTGATTTAAAAAGGTAACTATTTTCTTGATCCTCTCGTGGTCGATTATTGCGAGACGCTGAACTCGACGGTATTGGCAACGGCATAAATGGCGCTCTCAGCCTAGGTCCAAACTAGGCTAAGCGCCATACCGTCTGCCGATACCGTGCGACACGATATAGTGCGGTCGACAAAGTCAGGTTCCATGCGGTTTGGCGGGCAGTTGTATGTCCTCTGGCTGGTGACGGCAATCGTCTCTTTCAGATATTCATCGGGGCCCTTTGGTTTTAGGTAGCTTAGGCCGTCATGCCCCTGCGTATAAGCTGGCAAAAGGCAGAGAGCCTTTTTTTCGGCCAGTTTGCCGGTTGTTTTCAGGGGTGGCGGTGTTGAAGGCCAGGACTTGGGATCGCCTGAGGAGGGGGGGGTGAATCGCCCCGGATTTGAATTGACCCCCGAGAGTTGGACGTTGAAGCGTTAGTTTTTTCCCGCTCGCATTCGATATTCCACGGGACTCAGTCCACCAAGTTTCGATTTGATGCGGTGTCGGTTGTAGTAGTCGATGTAGCCCTTCAGGCCTACCCGTAATGCATCGACGTCTTCGAAGTCCGTGAGATGGAAGTACTCGGCCTTCAGAGTGCCAAAGAAGCTTTCCATGGCCGCGTTATCGAAGCAATTCCCTTTTCTCGACATACTTTGCTTCATTCCATAGCGCGCCAGTGCCGCTCGGTACGGTTGCATGCGATAGTGCCAACCTTGGTCTGAATGAAGCATCGGTGTAGCCGCATTCCCGCGTTTCTTGACAGCTTTCCTGAGCATGCCCATGACCATCGGGAAGTCGGGGCGATGGCTCGACTCGTAGGCAATAATTTCCCCATTGTAGAGGTCCATGATCGGAGAAAGGTACAGCTTTTTCCCCGCGACCCGGAACTCGGTCACATCGGTGACCCACTTCTCGTTTGGGCCCGACGCGGTGAATTCACGATTGAGCAGGTTCGGCGCGGCCTCGCCGACCTCGCCCTGGTACGATCGGAATTTCTTCCGGCGCACCCTCGACCTGATTCCCAATTCGTTCATGAGGCGCTGCACCTTCTTGTGATTGACTAGCTCGCCATCACTGCGGATAGTCAAGGTGATGCGACGATAGCCATACAAGCCGCGATGTGCAGCATAGACAGCCTGAATCTTCGCCTTGAGCCCACCATGCCGGTCTGGGGTGGCCAACGTTTTGACCCGATAGTAGTACGTACTACGTGGCAACCTCGCCGCCTGGAGAAGATCGGTCAAGGGGAATTCCTGCCTCAGTTCAAGCACTATTTTGGCTATTTCTGTCAACGCCGGTTCAAATCTGACCCACCTTCCGGCATATCGCCGAAGTAAATCTGACCCACCCGGGCTTCGTATCATACGGCGGCTTTCGCGCCGGCCCGCGTGGTTTGTCCAGCCTTCCGTTTGT
>NZ_JAYRUC010000042.1:0-15045 GCF_041919235.1 Pandoraea sp. | reverse complement strand
TGGAAGACAGCAATGAACCAATTCGCTATCCTTTACGCGGATCGATTCGTTCGACCGTCCGTGTAATTCTCAACCCGCCTTGAACACGGAAATTCTGACACCCCCGCAGAAGCTAGGTATACGGCTGGAATACATTGAGCCGGGCAAGCCGCAACAGAACGCGTACATCGAACGGTTCAATCGGACCGCTCGATACGAATGGCTCTCGCAATATCTGTGGGAAGACCTGGAGCAGGTTCGGCAGGCAGCGGCCGACTGGATGTGGACTTACAATCACGAGCACCCAAATATGGCATTGGGCGGCTTTACCCCGAAGCAGCGGCTGGCCATGGCCGCTTAGTTTCTACTTCTGCCGACTGTGGAAAACGGGGGCATTACCAAGTCACCTCGCTCGTTCGAGCCGGTCTTGAATCGATGGCAATGCGTCAGCCATTGGGCAACCCGGCTCGGCGAGATTCGGTTCAGCGCTGGCTTCGCATCGGCGTCGATGGGCGGCGTGCGGGTTAATCGCGAGTCGAGCCAAACGACGATCTGCGAAAATGTACGCCGAATCTCCCCGGCCGATCTCAAAATGGAACTCAGACAACTCCGCTATTTCCTCAGCGTTGTGGAACACGGAAGCATGGGCAAGGCCGCGTTGGAGCTCGGTGTGGTCACCTCGGCATTGAGTCAGCAGATTAGCCGCCTCGAAGGCGAACTGTCGACCCGTCTGCTGCAGCGCACGTCCAGCGGCGTCGTCCCGACGGACGCGGGCCTGGCCTTCTGGCGCCAGGCGCAACTCGCACTGCGTCATGTCGACAACGCCGCGCTCGCCGCACGCTCCGCGCGCCTGTCAGGCCATGTGAGCGTTGGCATGGCGCCCAGCACGGCGAGCGTCCTCGGCGTCGCGTTCATGCAAGCCATGCGCGAGCGTTATCCCGACGTGCGGCTGCACATGGTCGAAAGCCTCTCCGGCTACCTCGCGTCCATGTTGAGCGCGCGTCAGATCGATCTCGCAGTGTTGTTTCGCGAGGAACCCGCGCAACGGTGGAGTGTGATATCGCTGCTCGACGAACGGCTGTTCCTGATCGGCGCGGGCGATCTCGATGGCATGCCGGCGGGCGCTTCCGTACGGCTGAAGCACCTCGGTACGCTTCCGCTGATCCTCCCCAGCGGCACGCACGGACTGCGCTCGCTTCTGTCGTCGGCGTTCAGGCGGGCTGAATACGCGCCGAACATCGTCGCCGAAGTGGACGGCCTGGCGCTGCTGATGGATGCCGTGCGCAAGGGCATGGGCGCGACGATACAGCCGGGCGCGGCGCTCGCGAGGCCCGAGAACGCAATATTGTCGAGCGTTCCCGTCGCCGAGCGATACGCCACGCGCCCGAACATGATCGTCTGCGTGTCCGACGACGAACTCTCTCCCGCAGGCCTTGCCGCACGCGTGGTCCTCGCCGATGTCGCCCGCCAACTGGTGCGCGAGGACCGTTGGCCCGGCGCGCGGCTGCGTCAGCCGAATGCTTCACGGAATGTGAACACCCCTTGACGACTCGCTAGTGGCGGGACGGGCACGAGATCCTTAGGATGCGTCTCAAAGGAGACAAGTCTAATGGTCGATGTACTCGTCATCGGAGGGGGCAATGCGGCGCTATGTGCCGCATTGATGGCGCGCGAGGCCGGCGCGTCGGTCCTGCTGCTCGAATCGGCACCGCGCGAGTGGCGCGGCGGCAACTCACAACACACGCGCAATCTGCGCTGCATGCACGATGCTCCGCAAGACGTCCTCGTCGATGCCTACCCCGAAGAGGAATTCTGGCAAGACCTGCTTAAGGTCACCGGTGGCATCACCAACGAGCATCTCGCGCGACTGACGATCCGCGCGTCGTCGTCGTGCCGGCCGTGGATGCAAAAACACGGCGTACGCTTCCAGCCGCCGCTGTCCGGTGCGCTGCACGTCGCGCGCACCAACGCATTCTTCATGGGCGGCGGCAAGGCGCTCGTCAACGCCTATTACCGCAGCGCCGAAGCGCTCGGCGTGCAGATCCACTACGAGACCCCCGTCGATGCTCTCGAACTCGACGAAGGGCGCTTCATTGCGGCGCGTAGCGGCGGACAGCGCTTCGAGGCGCGCGCCTGCGTGTTGGCCGCGGGCGGTTTCGAATCGAATCGCGAATGGCTACGCGAGGCGTGGGGGCAGAACGAACGTGGCGAATGGCCGGCCGATAACTTCCTGATTCGCGGCACGCGCTTCAACACGGGGGTACTCATCAAGCACATGACCGAGGCCGGCGCGGACATGATCGGCGATCCGTCTCAGTCGCACTGCGTCGCTATCGATGCGCGTGCGCCGCGTTATGACGGTGGCATCTGTACGCGCATCGACTGCGTGTCGCTTGGGGTGGTAGTGAATCGCGACGCCGAGCGCTTCTACGACGAAGGCGAGGATTTCTGGCCAAAGCGCTACGCCATCTGGGGACGACTCGTGGCACATCAGCCGGGGCAGATCGGCTACTCGATCATCGATGCGAAAGCGATCGGCCGATTCATGCCGCCGGTGTTTCCGGGCGAGAAGGCCGATACGCTGCCGGAACTCGCGCGCAAGCTGAATCTGCCGGAAGCGCGCTTCATGGAAACGCTCACGCGCTATAACGACGCTTGCCAGATCGGCACCTTCGACCACACCGCGCTCGACGATTGCCATACCGAAGGCCTCGCGCCGCCCAAGACACACTGGGCGCGCCGGATCGATACCCCGCCGTTCTATGGTTACGCATTGCGCCCAGGCATCACGTTCACCTACCTCGGCCTGAAAACCAACGACCACGCGCAGGTTCACTTCGGCGGCAAGGCGAGCGATAACCTGTTCGTCGCAGGCGAAATGATGGCCGGCAACGTACTCGGCAAAGGCTATACCGCGGGCGTCGGCATGTCGATCGGCACTGCGTTCGGGCGCATTGCCGGCACGCAAGCCGCACGCGCCGCGCTCGCAACTAAGGAGGCGCAAAGTGCCGAAGTCTGATTTTCTTGCCCCCGAACCCACGCGCCCGATGACATCGTTCGAAACGACGCCAACGACGCCAACGACGCCAACGACGCCGACGACTGGTCGCGCAAGCGGCAGCACGGCGCGAGTGATTCCCATCGTGACGTTGAGCGAGCGCGAAAGCGAAGTGGCGCGGCAGATGCAGATCTGTAACGCCTGTCGCTACTGCGAAGGGTTCTGCGCCGTGTTCCCCGCCATGACACGCCGCCTGGAATTCGGCAAGGCAGACGTCAACTATCTGGCGAATCTCTGTCACAACTGCGGCGCGTGTTATCACGCATGTCAGTATGCGCCGCCGCACGAGTTCGCCGTAAACGTGCCGAAGGCAATGGCGCAAGTGCGGCTCGACACGTACACCGAATACGCGTTTCCTGCGTCGCTCGGTGCACTTTACAAGCGTAACGGGCTGACGCTGTCCGTGGCGCTTGCGGTAGGGCTCGCGCTATTCCTGTTGCTCGGTATGGCGCTGCATGGCGGTGTTTCAGGCGATGTCGCTCCAGCCAACTTCTACGCCATCTTCCCGCACAACCTCCTCGCGGCGATGTTCGGCGCGGTCTTCCTGTTTGCGATTCTGGCGCTCGGTGTGGGCGTGAAGCGTTTCTGGCGCGATGTCTCGTCGGGAACGGCGAGCGTGAGCGCATCTGCCGCTGCGGAAGCGGCGAAAAACGCGCTGACGCTCAAATACCTCGACGGCGGACACGGCGACGGCTGCAATGAGCAGAACGACGCCTTCACGCTCGCGCGACGTCGCTTCCATCACCTGACGTTCTACGGCTTTCTGTTGTGTTTCGCGGCGACCGCCGTCGCAACGCTCTATCACTACGTGCTCGGATGGGACGCGCCATATCCGTTGTTGAGCGCGCCGGTCCTGCTTGGCACGGCGGGCGGCATCGGACTGCTCGTTGGGCCGGCAGGGTTGTTGTCGCTCAATCTGAAGCGCAATGCCGAACGTGGTGACGCCCGCCAGCGGCCGATGGACCGCGGCTTCATCGTGCTCTTGCTGCTGACGAGCGCATCGGGTCTAGCGCTGCTTGCGTTGCGCGCGACGTCCGCGATGCCGTCGCTGCTTGCGATCCATCTGGGCATCGTCATGGCGCTGTTCGCGACGCTGCCTTACGGCAAGTTCGCGCACGGCATCTTTCGCTCGGCGGCGTTGCTCAAATCGTCGATAGAGACGCGACAACGCAATGCATTGAGCCTCGGCTCGGATTAGCTTTCATCGGGCGCCGCCGGCGCCTTTCGACAAACATAAAAAGCAGGAGACGCAATGAACCCCACAGCACCGATCACCGCCACATCCGGCGGCTCACGCAAAGCCAGGGCCGCTGCCGTGCTTCGCGTAACGAGCGGCAACTTTCTCGAACAGTTCGACTTCTTCCTGTTCGGCTTCTACGCGACGTCGATATCGAGGATCTTCTTCCCGTCATCCAGCGAATTCGCCTCGCTGATGCTGACCTTCGCCGTGTTCGGGGCAGGCTTTCTGATGCGCCCGCTGGGCGCCATCTTTCTCGGCGCGTACGTCGACAAGGTCGGACGGCGTAAAGGGCTGATCGTGACGTTGGCGATCATGGCGATCGGCACCCTTCTGATCGCGTGCGTGCCGGAATATGCAACCATCGGGCTGCTCGCACCCGCACTCGTACTGCTCGGGCGTTTGTTGCAAGGGTTTTCTGCGGGCGCAGAACTCGGTGGCGTATCCGTTTATCTCGCGGAAATGGCGACGCCCGGCAGGAAGGGCTTCTACACGAGTTGGCAGTCGGCAAGTCAACAGGTCGCGATCATGATGGCGGCCGCGATCGGCTACGGGTTGAACCAGTGGCTTTCCGCAGATCAGATCGGCGCATGGGGCTGGCGCGTGCCATTTCTCGTCGGCTGCGCGATCGTGCCGTTTCTCTTCATACTGCGCCGTTCGCTGCAGGAAACCGCCGAGTTTGACGCACGACGGCATCATCCGCAGGCGCGCGAGATCTTCGCAATGCTGCTCGCCAACTGGCGCATCGTCATCGGCGGCACGCTACTGACCGCGATGACGACCACCACGTTCTATCTCATCACCGTCTACACGCCGACCTTCGGCAAGTCGGTGCTGCACCTGACTACGGCGGACACCCTGATGGTAACGCTGCTCGTGGCCGTGTCGAATTTCGCGTGGTTGCCGATCGGTGGCGCGATCTCCGACCGCATCGGCCGCAAGCCGATTCTGCTCGCCATACCCGCGCTCGCGATCCTCACGGCCTATCCGGCGCTCTCGTGGCTTGCCGAGGCACCGAGCTTCTCGCGCATGCTGATCGTACTGCTGTGGTTCTCGTTCTTCTTCGGTATGTACAACGGCGCGATGGTTGCCGCCCTTACCGAGGTGATGCCCGTCGAGGTGCGTGTGGCAGGCTTCTCTCTGGCGTTCAGTCTTGCGACAGCGCTTTTCGGAGGCTTCACACCCGCCATATCGACGTATCTGATTCAGATCACGCACGACAAGGCGGCCCCCGGTTACTGGCTAAGCTTCGCCGCGCTCTGCGGTCTATGCGCGACGCTCGGCCTATATAGACGCAACACGGGCCGCAAGCCATCGACAGTGGCGTCGGCCTGAAGTCGCCCGAACAGGCGCGGCGTTCGGAAGCCAAGTTGGCAGCAGCGGGCTTCGCTTACGTCGCGCCCCGTCGGGACAGCAGCAAGAGCACCGTCAGCACGCAAAAGGCCGCTCCGGCGTAAAAGGTCGCCATTGCGCCAACCCGGTCCCACAGCATGCCCGCGATGACGCTCGATCCGAGCGTGACGACGCCACTGACCAAGTTGAAAATTCCAAACGCCGTACCGCGCAGTTGGGCGGGCGCCGCATGGGCGACCATCGTGGCCAGCAGTCCCTGCGTCATGCCCATATGCAACCCCCACAGGGCAACGCCGATGAGTATGACGGTCCAATGATCGCCGTGTGCAAGCACCACGTCGGACGCAAGCAATACCATCAGGCCCGCGATGAGTAATCGGGTGTGACTCATTTTGTCGGCGAGCTTGCCGAACGGATAAGCCGATAGCGCATAGACGGCGTTCATTGCCACCATCACGAGCGGGACCAGCGCGACAGGAACGCCGCTACGCATGGCCCGCAATACAAGGAACGCCTCGCTGAACCGCGCCAGCGCAAATACGCCCCCCACGCCGACGACCCACCAGTATTCGCGTCCGAGCAATATGGCGTTGTCCCACCGCAGCGGATTGACCCGCTTGGCACTTGGGGCGCGAGCGGGCTCCTCGACACCCGCCGTCAGCAGCGCCACCGCGATCACGCTGGGGATCACCGCGAGCCAGAATGCGAGCCGATAGTTGTCCGATGCGCAGAGCATGATCGCAACCGCCAGTAACGGTCCCAGGAACGCACCCACCGTGTCCAGCGACTGCCGTAAACCGAACGCCGCGCCACGTAGATGCGGAGGCGTCACGTCGGCCACAAGCGCGTCCCGCGGTGCACCGCGCACGCCCTTGCCAACGCGATCGAGCACGCGCGCGGTCACCACGATGCCGATGGTGGGGGCGATGGCAAACAACGGCTTGCTTATCGCACCAAGACCGTATCCCGCGACCGCAAGCCACTTGCGGTTGCCCAAATAATCGCTGAGCGTTCCAGAGAACACCTTGACGATCGGCGCCGTCGCTTCGGCGATCCCCTCGATAAGGCCTATCGTTGTTGCGCTGGCGCCGAGACTTGCCATCAGAAACATCGGCAAGAGGCTGTGGATGATTTCGGACGAAATATCCATGAACAGACTCACGAAGCCGAGTATCCACACGCTGCGGGGGATCTGTCGAAGTATCTTCGTTCGCGAGTCTGTTGGCACGGACCTGTTCCGAGGAGGCGACGATCTGAGAGGACTGGCACCGGCAAACGAGACTACCAATGCGCGATGTCCGCTGCGCGACGTGCGATCGGCGGCGCTACCGGCCAGTAACGGGATAGCGCGCCGGCGGGAAATCCAACCGTCCGTCGCCGTCCCCCATCGCGCCGTGACCTGCGAGCGTTACATTACCCTTGCGTGCCCGCCGATTCCTGCACGCGGCGCAGACGCTCGCGACTGTTGGTCAGGTGGGTGCGCATTGCTGCCCGTGCCGCTTCCGGATCGTGGCGGGCAATCGCATTGTAGATGTCTTCATGCTCGCGATTCACGCGATTGAGATACGACACCTGATCGTCGTCGGCGAGCGCGGCGGAATTCACGCGCGTGCGCGGAATGATGGTGTTGCCAAGCTGCTCGAGGATGTCGTGGAAATAACGATTGCCGGTTGCGTTCGCCACTTGCAGATGGAAGGCGACGTCGGCGGTCACGGCATTGCCGGTACGTTGGCGAACGTGCATCTCGAAATCGTCCAGCGCCTGACGCATCAGCTTGAGCTGCGTGTCGGTGCGACGATTCGCCGCCAGTCCCGCCGCTTCGGTCTCCAGCGATATGCGCAACTCCAGGATCGCCATCACGTCGAGCATGGTCAGAATGCTGTTGGTGTCGACCTGCAACGCATTCTCGCGCGGTGCTTCCAGCACAAAGGTGCCGATGCCGTGACGCGTCTCCACCAGTTGGCCGGCTTGCAGCCGCGAGATCGCTTCGCGCACCACCGTGCGGCTCACGCCCAGGCTTTCCATGATGGCCGACTCGGTCGGCAGTTTGTCGCCCGGCCGGAACGTGCCGCTGCGAATCTGCTCGGACAAGGCGCTCACGACCTCTTCCGTGAGGCTGCGAGACTTGCGGCGAGGACGTGCGGGCAACGGGCTGGTCATGGACATGGCGTCGGTTGAGATGGTGGGTGACGAAATAACACCCCCAGTTTACCTTATCGCCCGTCGCATACATACGACAACCGATAAGAATCGACCGCCAATGCCCCAACCCAATTTCCATGGGGCATTGGCGGCCGAAAGCACACCCTGGTGCAACTTCTCGCGACCACTCATGACTGCCTGGACCGGCAAGATGCTCGGCGCCGGTCCGGACAGCGTTGCGACAGGCGGGCCTGCGTCAGAAATCGACGCGAATCCCCAGCATGCCGACGAACTGCGAACTCGTCGCCGACGGCGTGCCGTTCTGCGAATCGCCGACCGCCGGGCCTGCGTTGATGATGCTCGCGGCGTTCGCCGAGAGCGACTTGCCGTTGGCATGCTGCCACCCTTCGAGGGCATACAGCGACGTCCGCTTCGAGAGCGAATACACCTGTGCGAGCGAGATCTGATGGTACGTCGCGGCATCGGTGATGCCGTTGGCCTTCGACGCCGCCGTATAGCTGTAAGCCGCCGCCAGACGCCACTGCGGGGACACGATCCACGACGCATGCACGCCCGCCGTGTTGAAGATGGCCGTGTCGTGGAAGAGCGATGCTGCCCCCGGCTTGTATTGCACGTTGCTGTAGGTTGCGCCCAGCGTCACGCTGCCGATCGTATAGATGCCGGCCACGGCGATATGCTGCAGCACATCGGCGGTGACGTAGCCCTGATTGATGGCGGACGTACCCGGCGTGCCCGTCGACGCACCGTTCCACGTCGCACCGCCGCCGCCTACGTTGTTCAGGCGCAGATAACCGGCAGCCAGCGACAGCGGACCGCCGTCGTAGCGCAGCGCACCGGAATATGTGTTGCCCTTGCTGAACGCGCCGGCCTGACCGCCGAAGCCGTATTGCAGACTGGCGGTGACGCCCCACATGACCGGCGACGTGTACGTGACCGAGTTGTTGATGCGGATGGTCGTATCGAGGCCGTCGATATCGCCCGGATGGGCGCCGGTCGCGCCGGTCACATAGGTGGTCGGACCGATGGTGCCGACCATCAGGTAGTACGGCGTGTACTGACGCCCGATGGTGACCGTACCGAGCCGGTCGTTCTTCAGCCCGACGAATGCCTGACGGTTGAACATCGAGCCCGATGCGCCGAGCGTGCCGTTGTTGAGGTCGAAGCCGTTCTCCAGTTGGAACAGCGCCTTGGTGCCGCCGCCGAGATCTTCGGTGCCGCGCAGGCCCCAGCGGCTGCCCGCGAGGTTGCCGCTGCGCAGATAGGTGTTCGACTTGCCGTTCTGGTTGCTGCTGTAGCTCAGTGCATCGTCGACGATCCCGTACAGCGTCACGTTCGACTGCGCGAACGCCGGAATGGCGTTGGCGGCGAGACCGGCCAATACGAGCCCGGCAAACAGTTTCGAATGTCTCACGACTTCTCCTCTTTTGATGTGTTTTCTTGAACTTCGCTTGAAACGTTGCTACATGCTCGCTGGTGCTAAAAACGGGGAGCCTTGCCGCTCCAGCCGGGTTGGTATTTGCGCATCTGTACGGCGTCGTTTCGCGTGCGCAGTCCGCAACCCAGGTACTGCTCGTGCAGCTTGGCCAATTGGTCGTGGTCGATGTCGAGACCGAGTCCCGGTGCCTTCGTGACGGCGACGGCGCCGTTGCGAATGGCGATCTTGCCGCCGCGCACGACTTCCTCGTCGGCGGCCTGCCACGGGTAATGCGTGTCGCAGGCGTATGACAGACGCGGCACGCTTGCGGCCAGGTGCGTCATGGCCATCAGGCTGATACCGAGGTGCGAGTTGGAGTGCATCGACAGGCCCAGATCGAACGTCTCGCACATGCGCGCGAGCAATTGCGTGTCGCGCAATCCGCCCCAGTAGTGGTGATCGGAGAGGATGATCTGCGCGCCGTTGACGCGCACGTTCTCGCGGAATTGCCGCAGGTCGGTAACCACCATGTTCGTGGCGAGCGGCAGGCCCGTCGCGCGATGCAGTTCCGCCATGCCTTCGAGCGTGGGCGTGGGATCTTCGTAATACTCGAGATCGCCGGCAAGTTCTCGGCCCATCGCAATCGCCGTGGCGAGCGACCAATTGCCGTTCGGATCGATGCGCAGCGGCGTGTTGGGAAATGCGCGCTTGAGCGCCTTGATGCACTTCACTTCTTCGGCCGGTTCGAGCACCCCGGCCTTGAGCTTGATGCTGCCGAACCCGTAGGTATCGATCATCGTGCGGGCCTGCGCGACGAGTTGTTCGGCGTTCAGCGTTTCGCCCCACGGGTCGGACGGGTAGCCAGTGGCAGCGGTCCCCGCTGTCGCGGGCATGTCGATGTGCTGTGCGTATTTGAAGAACAGGTACGCGCTGTACTGCACCTCGTGACGCACCGCGCCACCGAGCAGTTCGACGAGCGGAATACCCAGATGCCGCGCCTGCAAATCCAGAAACGGAACTTCGAACGCGGAGTAGAGCTTCTCGGCGTCCTTGCGGGGATCGGTGCCCGGCGCGAGCTCGTATTCGACGCGCTCGCCGCGAACGCCCTGACGGACCACCGCCGCAACGCGCTCACGCAGGCCGTTGGTGTCGAATGGGTCCATTCCAATCAGATGCGGGCGGGTGCTTTCGAGCAACGCCAGTACCGGCGCGTCGCCGTACGTCTCGCCAAGCCCGACGTGACCGTTATCGGTCTCGATCTCAATGATCGAGCGCAGTGCATACGGCTCGTGAATCCCGGCCGCGTTAAGCAACGGCGGGTCGCGAAAAGCAATCGGGGTGATCGTGATGCGGTGAATTTTCACAGCGACTCATCCTTCGTCTGCGACGGGCGCATGGCAATAACAGGTGCGCTAGTTGCGTTGGTTAAAACAGCTTTTACGTCATCGTATGACTGGCCGTAATTTAGGTGACGCAAGGCCCGTTTCTCTATCGGTGAAATCCCTGATAGTGGGGATGGAAAACTCGTTAAATCGCCTTAAAACAACTGAATAAACAACGATGTGTCATTCCGTTAGGGAAATCTCTGAGGCGTTTCGGCGCGACTTCCGATTGCAAATTCCCAAATCAAGTCATATGATGACTTACGAGAAATTCAACGCAAAGAGGAGACAGCATGGCCTTCAGTCGTAAGGGATTTTGGCAACGCACCCTGGGCGCACTCGCATGTGCCGCCGCATTGGGAAGTACTGCGAGCACGGCGAGCGCCGCGCCGGTCACGCTGAACGTCGTCGACGTGGCGGGCAACCTCGCGCTCACGCAGAAGGGTTTCGAGGCATTCCGTGACAAGTACCCGGATCTCGTCTCCAAGATCACGTTCACCAACGCACCTGCGCCGCAACTGCCGGGCAAGATCAAGGCCATGCAAGCCGCAGGGCGCTCCGACATCGACATCGTGCTCACCGGCACCGACGCCCTTGCGGCGGGTATCCAGCAAAACCTCTGGCAGCGACTGCTGCCGGACTACAGCGCAAAGCTGCCCGGCGTGCTCGACAAATACTCGCCGAACGTGCGTGCCATGCAGGACCTCTCGAAGGGCTACGGTCTGACGTTGACTTACAGCCCGGCCGGTCCGCTCGTGGAGTACAACCCGGCCAAGGTGAGCCATCCGCCGAAGACGCCCGCCGAACTGCTCGCCTGGTGCAAGGCGAATCCGGGCAAGCTGATCTATGCGCGTCCGGCCAACTCGGGTCCGGGCCGCGCATTCCTCATGGGGTTGCCGTATCTGCTGGGCGACAAGGATCCGCACGATCCGATCAAGGGCTGGGACAAGACCTGGGCGTTCCTGAAGGAACTCGATTCATGCATTCCCTACTACCCGGGCGGCACGTCGGCGGTCATGAAGGAACTGGGTGAGGGCAGCCGCGACATGACGGTGACCATGACGGGTTGGGATATCAATCCGCGTGCGCTGGGCATCGTGCCGGCGAGCTTCAAGGTGCAGGCGTTCGACAAGTTCACCTGGGTCAACGACGCGCATTACATCGTCGTGCCGAAGGGCGTGCCCGCAGCGAAGATGGACGTCATTCTCAAGCTGATCAACTTCATGCTCGAGCCCGCACAGCAAGCGCTCGCGTACGACGACGGTTACTTCTACCCGGGGCCCGCCGTGAAGGACGTGCCGCTGTCCGCCGCACCGGCAAAGAGTCAGGAAGTGATCGCGAAGTACGGCCGTCCGGAATATGCGAAGCTCATCGCAGACTTCCCGAACGCCGTGCCGCTCGATGCCACTGCGATGGTCGCCGCGTTCCAGAAGTGGGATGCCGAGATCGGCTCGCTGAAATCGAAGTGACCGGAGCGATCGGAGTCGTCCATGAAGCACAACTTTCAACACCTGCGCCTCGATAACGTTGCGCGCTGTTTCACCAACGCGGAAGGGCAGTCGGTCGCCGCCTTGAACGGCCTGGATCTGACCATCGAGCGGGGTGAATTCATCGCGCTGCTGGGGCCTTCGGGGTGCGGCAAATCCACGGCGCTCAACTGTATTGCCGGGTTGACGCCGCTGACCGGCGGCGCCATCTGGCTCGACGACGAGCGCATCGACGTGCTGCCGAGCGAGAAGCGCGGCTTCGGCATGGTTTTCCAGAACTACGCCCTGTTTCCGCACATGAGTGTGCTCGAGAACGTGGGCTTCGGTCTGCGCATGCGCGGCGTGGCGCGTAGCGAAATCGAGAAGCGGGCGCGCGAAGCCTTGCAACTCGTGCAACTCGTGGGGCACGAGCGCAAGCTGCCGGGGCAACTCTCGGGCGGTCAGCAGCAACGCGTGGCGATCGCTCGCGCCATCGTGATCGAGCCGCCCGTCGTGCTGATGGACGAGCCGCTCTCGAACCTCGACGCGAAGCTGCGCATCGAAATGCGCGCCGAGATTCGTCGCATTCACGGCGAGCTCGACCGCGCAACCATCTACGTGACGCACGATCAGGACGAAGCGCTGTCGATGGCCGATCGTATCGTGGTGATGAAGGAAGGCGTCGTGCAGCAGATCGGTGCGCCGCGCGACGTGTACGGCCGTCCGCGCAACCTGCATGTGGCGCGCTTCATGGGCTATCGCAATGTGCTCGACGTGTCGATCACGTCGGCGCAGGGCGATCACGCGCGCGTGTCGTGCGGGGGCGCCTCGTTCGACGGCGTGCTCATGGATTCGCCCGGCAGCGACGGCAAGGTCAGCGTGGCGATTCGTCCCGACGATTTCGAGCGGGCGCAGGCGGCCAACGACAATGCCTTCGAAACGGTTGTGGAGACGGTCGAATACGGTGGCCGAGATTCGCTGCTGCGCGTGGCATCGCCGTTCGGCCCGCTTTATGCGCGTCTGCCCGGCGACTATGCCGTCGGTGAGCGTGTGCCGCTTTGCGTGCCGGTCGAGCGCACGCTCGTCTACGCCGGGGAGCATGCATGAGTGCCGCCACGTCTTCTCCATCGCTCACGCCAGCGGTGCGCTTCGACGGTCGCGGCTGGCTGGTTGCCCCGGCGCTCGTGTGCCTGCTCGCGATGTTCGTGTACCCGTTCGCCTACGGTCTGTTCCTGTCGTTCCAGCCGATGGACGGGGGCGGCGTATTCGCGAACTATCTGAAGTTCTTCACCGATCCGACGTTGTGGCCCACGGTGTTCATCACACTCAAGCTCGCGGTGCCGGCGACGCTGATCAACGTGGGCGCGTCGATTCCGGCGGCCTTCGCGCTGCGCAGACGCTCGCGTGCCTCGAAGATCGTCACGATGCTGTTGGTCGTGCCCGTCACGCTCGGCACGGTGTTGATCGCCGACGGCATGTTGACGTATTACGGACCGAATGGCTGGTTTCCGCAGGCATTGCACGCGCTGCACCTGTATAGCGACGAAGTTCGTCTGACGCACAACTACTGGGGCGTGCTGATCTCGCTGGTGATTTCCGGCTTCCCGTTCGCGTTCCTGTTGGTCCTGTCTTACGTGACGGGCATCGATCCGACGCTCGCGCGTGCGGCCGGCACGCTTGGCGCCGGGCCGTGGCAACAGTTCCGTCTGATCTATCTGCCGTTGCTCGTGCCGGGGCTGACGATGGCGGCCTGTCTGTCGTTCGTGCAGGCGTTCTCGGTGTTCCCGTCGGCGGTGCTGCTCGGTGTGCCGGCCGGGGCGACACGGGTGGTGTCGATTGCAGCGTATGAGGCGGCGTTCGAGAGCTATGACTATTCGCTCGCATCGTGCGTGGCGATCGTCATGGGCTTCGTCCAGTTGCTGATCGTGGTGGGCATGCTCGGCGCGCGCCGGGCGTTTTATAGTGGTCCGACCACGGGAGGCAAGGGATGAGCGCCACGGACAAGCATCTGGCCGGAGCCCTGGTCGTGCAGAATGGAGATTTCATGACGACGCCTTCGTCCGCGAGCTCGCCGGTGGCGGCACCCGCAACACGACGCAAGACGCGCCGCGAAGGGCCCGGTGCACGGCTGTGGCGCGTGCTGGTGTGGGGAGCGATGATTTTCTTCCTCGTGAACGTGGGGCTGATGATCGCCACGGTCGCGATGAATTCGCTGGCCACACGCTGGTTCGGCACGCCCCTGCCCGAAGGCTTCACGCTGCATTGGTACGCGCAGGCATGGCGTGACTTCCAGCTTGCCGATGTGCTGTGGGTGACGGTCGAGGTTGTCGGCGCGGTCGTGCTGTTGTCGATCGTGCTGGGCGTGCCTGCGGCGTATGCGCTGGCGCGCGCCCAATTCCCCGGCAAGAAGCTCGCGATGCTGGTGTTTCTACTGCCGCTGATGGTGCCGCCAGTCACGTATGGCATACCGATGGCGACGGTGCTCTACAAGGTTGGGCTGGGCGGCACGCTCACGGGGGTGATTCTCGCGAACCTCGTGCCGTCGCTTCCGTTCGTGATTCTGGTGATGACACCGTTCATCGAACAGATCGATCCGAATCTGGAAGCTGCCGCCCGTATCTTCGGCGCCAATACGTTGAAGTATTTCCGTTACGTGTTGCTGCCGTTGCTGGTGCCGGGCATTCTCGCGGCCGGGTTGCTGGTGCTCGTGCGGACCATCGGTATGTTCGAGTTGACGTTCTTTACGGCCGGGCCCGATACGCAGACGCTTGTCGTTGCGCTTTACTACGCGGTGTTCTCGACCGGCGTGCGCGCCCCGCAGTCCATCGACGCAATGGCGATGATCTATATGGCCATCACGCTGTTGTGGGTACTCATCGCGCTGCAATTCGTGAGTCCTACGCAGCTCGTGAGCCGCGTCAAGGAAACGCCGAAAGGGGAGTAAGCCGCGCGGGTGCCGCGATCGCCCTCGTCCCGCCATGCAGGGGAGGGGC
>NZ_JAYRUC010000041.1:0-15855 GCF_041919235.1 Pandoraea sp. | reverse complement strand
TTGGCGCTTGCGCGCTGTTTTGATGAAGATTCGCACCTCTATCAAAACGGGTAACCCCGCCTCTTGGCAAGGCCTTACTGTCAGATCAAGTCTGAACTTCTACACCTCAAGGGCATGCCCGAAGCGCTCGCTGCCGTGTTTCCGGCGACGACGCTGCAAACCTGCATCGTCCACCTGATCCGCAACAGCCTCGATTACGCGAGCTGGAAGGACCGCAAATCGCTCGCTGCCGCGATCCGGCCGATCTACACCGCACCGATCGCCGAAGCCGCACAGGCCGAACTAGATCGCTTTGCCGATGGGCCATGGGGCGAGAAATTCCCGCCGGTCAGTGCGGCCTGGCGTAATGCCTGGGATCGTGTGATTCCGTTCTTTGCGTTTCCACCGGAAGTGCGCAAAGTGATCTATACGACCAACGCCATTGAGAACATCAACTCGCAACTACGCAAGATCATCAAGACCTGCGGGCACTTCCCGAGCGATGATGCCGCAACCAAACTCATCTGGCTGGCGCTGCGCAACATTACGGCCGATTGGGGGCGAGCGGCCAAGGACTGGAAGACAGCAATGAACCAATTCGCTATCCTTTACGCGGATCGATTCGTTCGACCGTCCGTGTAATTCTCAACCCGCCTTGAACACGGAAATTCTGACACCCCCCGGCCAACTGGCAAAGCCGCATGAGAATCGACCCGCGCCGCGTTAGCGTTGCGCCTCCGCTCGGCAGCCCCGCGTGCACACCTCACACGCGACACCGCCGGGCACCGCCTCATTCGAGCGCCCCCCTCAGCGCGCCCCCATCCGCACCCGAGCAATCAGTAGTGTCACCAGGCTAATCGCCGCCGCCACCATCAGGTACAACCCCGGCGCCAACTTGTCGCCCGTCGCCGCAATCATCCACGCCACCGCCAGCGGGGTAAAGCCGCCAAAGATCGTCGTGCCCAGGTTGTATCCCACCGCCATGCCCGTCACCCGCGTCCGCGTCGGGAACAGCGACGACATCAGCGCCGGAATCGGCGCAAAGTACACCGCCTTCAACGTGCCCACCCATAACATCACAACCATCATCGCTGCCAGCGACGCATGCGCGTTCATGAACGCAAACGCCGGATACACCGTGCACAGGAACAACACGCCCGCCACCAACATGATGCGAATTCGCCCCACCTTGTCCGACCAGTGCCCAACGAACGGCGTAAGCGTCATGATCACGAAACCCGTCACCAGCGTCGCAATGTAGCCCTGCGACGGCGGCAAACCCAACTGCTTCGTCGCATACGTCGGCATGTACAGAATCATGTAGTTCGCCGTCGTCGTCAAAATCAGTGCCCCAATCGACACCAACAGCCGCGACTTCTGCTTCGCCAACACCTCCCACACCGGCGAACGCTCCTCGCCATCTCCCGCCGCCCCTCGCTTGCGAGCAATGTCATGCTCAAAGGCCGGAGTCTCGTCCACATACTTCCGGATGTAGAGCCCGATCGGTCCCACCAGCATCCCAAACACGAATGGAATGCGCCATCCCCACGACTCCAGTTGCGGCTGCGTCAGCATGCCCGTCAGCACCGCCCCAAAGGCCGACGCCAACAACGTACTCGCCCCCTGACTCGCAAACTGCCAACTCGACATGAAGCCCGGCCGGTTCGGCACATGCTCCACCAGAAACGCCGTCGAGCTGCCAAACTCGCCGCCCGCCGAAAACCCCTGCACCAAACGCGACACGAAAATGCCAATCGGCGCCCAAACACCAATCGCCGCATACGTCGGCATGAACGCAATCAGCCCCGTGCCCAACGTCATCATCGCAATCGATAACATCAGCGACGCACGACGGCCACGACGATCCGCATACGCGCCCAACACAAATGCCCCCAACGGACGCGCAAGATACGACAGCGCAAACGTCCCCAGCGCCATCATCAACGACACCGTCTCGTCGTGCGCTGGGAAAAACAACTTCGAAATCGTCACCGCGAAATATCCGTAGACGATCAAGTCATACCATTCAAGTGCATTGCCGATCGACGTCGCAACGATCAACTTGTAGACGGGTACCTCCGTACGCGCCCCCTCTGCGCCGCCCCCCGTTACCCCCGTTACCCCGGTCACACCCGTCACGTGATCCGCCCCAGCGGCGGTAGCAGAGCTGTTCATCGCGGCTTCCCCTCTTCAGGTTCACATCCCCCAAATCCCAAAACAAACCCGCCATGATCTGCAACGCCTCGCGCGCCACCGATCCCAGCAGATGCTCGTCCGGCGCGTGCTGCGAACACGCCGGGTACGAGTGCGGCACCCACAGCGTCGGCAGCCCCAGAACGTCCGCGAACACGTCGTTCGGCAACGTGCCCCCCAGATTCGGCAGCAGCACCGGCGGCTTGCCCGTCGTCTCGCGCATCGACGTCAACGCCCACAGCACCCACGGATCTTCCGGATCGAGACGCGTCGCCATCACGCCGCGCTCAACCTCCACATCGACCATCGCAAAGCCATGCGCGTCGAGATGCGCACGCAAGATCTCGCCCGTCTGCTCCCAATCGGTGCCGACAACGAAGCGCATCTGCATATGCGCATAGGCATACGGCGGAATCGCGTTCACCGGCTTCTCAGGATTGCCCGTCTTGAACGCCAGCACCTCAATGTTGTTCCAGCCGATCACGCGCTCCGTCGGCGTCAGCCCCGGCTCGCCATAATCGATATCGACCTCGGGATCGTTCGGCCCGCCGCCCACCTCCAGCCCGGCAAGCGCGCGACGCACCGACGCAGGCAACTCAGGCGGACGCAGCCCCTCCACAAGAATCTTGCCGTTGCCGTCGACCATCGACGCAATCGCATTCGCCAGCACAACCCCCGGATTGCGCAACAGCCCGCCCCAGTTCCCCGAGTGATGCCCCCCGTCGCGCAAATTCAAACTGAGCTTGAAATTGACGAGACCGCGCGACCCAAGGAACACCGTAGGACGCTGCGCCGCCAGTCGCGGCCCGTCCGAGGCAATCAGCACATCGGCATGCAGCTCGTCACGCAACCGCTCGCAAATCGCATGCAGGCCCGGCGAGCCCATTTCCTCGCCCATCTCCACAATCATCTTCACGTTGTATCCAAGCGTGCCGCCGCGTGATGCCAACACCTCCGCCAGCGCCGACAGGTTGATCGTGTGCTGGCCCTTGTTGTCCGCCGTGCCGCGCCCGTACCAGCGATCGCCTTCGACGACGACCTCCCACGGCTTGAGCCCCGCGCGCCACTGCGCGTCGTAGCCGCGCACCACGTCGCCGTGCCCGTAGGTCAGCACCGTGGGTGCGTCGTCGCGCTCATGGCGGTGCGCGATAAGGAACGGCCCACCACCCGGCACCGGATTCGGTTCGATGCGCGACGTAAAGCCCAGCGCCGCAAGCGCGGGCATCATTTCGTCGGAAAGATAGGCGTGAAGTACGTCGCCACTGTCTGCCTCCTGACTCTCGGTCCTGTAGGCGACACGGCGGTTGAGGGTATCGAGGAACGCGCCCGAATCGTACTGGGCGGTGGCTTGGGCAATCGCTGCGCTACGGGTCACTGCTCGTCTCCAGATGGCTAGTCAAAGCACGGTTGCGTGTCTCGCACGTCTCGGCGACGCGTGTCGACCGCACGCTACGGCACAACCGTTCAGGCCATTCTAGGAGGGGGTATTTTTGACAACAATGATAATATTTCGAAGGTTTCGTTGCCATTTCGGCAAAGCAAAATTCGCCACGGATTCCACCTTTCGGCCAGCGTCACCTCTCATTCACCGCCAGGTATTCCATGCAAACTCACGCGCTGCGTTACTTTCTCGAAGTTGCCCGCACCGGCTCGCTCAGTCGCGCCTCGGAGCGCCTGCACGTGGCCGTCTCCGCATTGAGCCGTCAGATCGCGAAGCTCGAAGAAGATCTCGGCACGCCGTTGTTCGAACGTCGGCCGCGCGGCATGGTGTTGAGCGAAGCCGGCGAATTGCTCGCCGACCATGCACGCCGCGTACTGCTCGACGCAGAGCGCGTGACGTCGGAAATCCGGGGACTCACGGAAGTGGGTCGCGCGACGATTCGTGTCGCGAGTGCCGAGGGGGTTGCACGGGATTTCCTGCCGCAGGTCTTCGCGCGTTTTCGCGAAACGTATCCCGGCGCACATTTCCTGCTCGACGTCGTGTCGCCGTTCGTCGCCACCGAGCGCGTGCGCGATGGCGAAGCCGATATCGCAGTGTGTTTCAGCGTTGCGCCGGAAAAAGGGGTCCAGGTCGTTCACACGCAGCCCGCGCCAATCTACGCGCTGATGGCCAAGAAGCACCCGCTCGCCAAACACCGCGACATCGCCCTGGCCGACCTGCTGCCCTACCCGTTGGCGCTATCGAACGCCGGGGTGACCATCCGACAAATGTTCGACCTGTGCTGCACGCTCGAAGGCCTGCTGTTCGAACCGGTATTCGTCAGCAACTATCACGCATCGCTGCACAGCTTCGTGCGCTCGGGCAACGCGGTCACGCTCACCGGACTGCTGACGGTGCGCAGCCGTCTCGCGCCCGAACGGCTCGTCGCGATCCCGATTCGGAATCCATCGCTGCACCAGCGCTCGCTACAAGTGCAGACGATGGCCGGCCGCACCCTGCCCGCCCCCGTCGAAGCCTTTCTCGGCCTGCTGATCGACGCCATTCGCGCCCCTGAGATTCTCGACAAGCCCTTTGTCTGACAAGCCGGGCCCGATAAGGAATACCTGTGCCTGTGCCGATACGTCGTCGGCACACGCGTACTGGCGTCGACGAAATGGCAAATGGCAAACGGCAGCCGATCCGGCCGCCGTCCGACCAACACTTACCGGCGACGTCCTCCGTCAGCCCTTCACGGCATCGCGCACCTGCTCAAGCGCCGCCGGATCTTCGAGCGTAATGAGATCGCCCGTCTCGCGGCCCTCGCAAATCGCCTGAATCGCGCGACGCAACAACTTGCCGGAACGCGTCTTGGGCAGCATCGTGACGAAGAACACGCGCGCCGGGCGCGCCACCGCCCCCAACTGCCTGTCCACCGTCTTCATGACATCGCCCTCCAGCGCCAGACGCGCCTCGGGCGTGTCCGCCAACTCCGGCCGACGCAGCACCGCGAACGCCATCGCCACCTGCCCCTTGAGCGCGTCCTGCGCACCGATGACTGCCACCTCCGCGACCGCCGGATGGCTCGCAATGCTCTCCTCGATCTCGCGTGAGCCGAGCCGATGGCCCGCCACGTTGATCACGTCGTCCGTGCGTCCGAGAATGAAGTAGTACCCGTCCTCGTCGCGCACGCCCCAATCGAAGCTCGAGTACAGCATGCGGCCCGGCACCGTCTGCCAATAGGTTTTGACGAAGCGAGCATCGTCCCCCCAGACCGTGCTCATGCATCCCGGCGGCAACGGCCCTTCAATAGCGAGTACGCCCTTTTGATTCGGCCCGCAGTCTTCGCCCGTGGCCTCGTCGACGAGCTTGACGTCGTAGCCATACACCGGCTTGCCCGGCGACCCGAGTTTGCCCGGCATGGCCTCGATACCGCGCGCCATGCCAAGAATCGGCCAGCCCGTCTCCGTCTGCCAATAGTTGTCGACCACCGGTTTGCCCACCCCCTCGGTGAGCCACTTCGCCGTCGGCTCGTCGAGCGGCTCGCCCGCGAGGAAGATCAGCCGCAGCGACGACAGGTCGTACTGCGTGAGATACGCCGGGTCCTGCTTCTTGAGCACGCGTATCGCCGTGGGCGCAGTGAAAAGCTGCGTCACTTTGTATTTCTCGACGATGCGCCACCAGATCCCGCCATCGGGGCGGATCGGCGTGCCCTCGTACATCACCGTGGCAATCCCCGCGAGCAACGGCGCATACACGATGTAACTATGCCCGACCACCCAACCGATGTCCGACGCGCAGAACATCGTGTCACCCGGCTTCGCACAGAAAATGTGCTGCATCGACGACGCCAGCGCGACCGCATATCCGCCCGTATCGCGCTGCACACCCTTGGGCTTGCCGGTCGTGCCAGACGTGTAGAGCACATACGACGGCTCGCTCGACTCGAGCCATTCGCACGGAACGAAGGCGTCGAGGTGCTGCTCGCGCAACGGCGCGTAGTCGACGTCGCGGCCATCCACGCGCGTCATCGGCGCCAGACCCCGGTCGATCAGCAACACGCTCGATGGCTTGTGCTGCGCAAGCGTGATGCCTTCATCGAGAAGTGGCTTATAGGGCACGACCTTGCCATTGCGCGAACCGGCGTCTGCCGAGACGATGACGCTCGGCCTTGCATCGTCAATGCGTGCCGCCAGATTGACCGACGCAAATCCGCCAAACACCACCGAATGAATCGCACCCAGTCGCGTGCACGCGAGCATTGCGAACAACGCTTCGGGCACCATCGGCATATAGATCAGCACGCGCTCGCCGCGCCCGACACCCAGCGATTGCAGCGATGCAGCCATGCGATTGACTTCCGCCGCCAGTTCGTCGTACGTATAGACACGCTCCTGCTCAGTCTCGGTCGACACCCAGATCAGCGCATTTTGCGCGCCGCGCGACGGCAGATGGCGGTCGACGGCGTTATGACACAGATTCGTTCGCCCACCGACGAACCAGCGCGCGAACGGCGGATGGTCGTAGTCAAGCACCTGGGTGAAGGGCGTCTCCCAATCGATCAACCGCGCTTGCTCCTCCCAGAAGGCCGCGCGCGAATCGGGGGCAATTGAGCGTGCGTGAAACGACGCATACGAAGTCATGATGTCTCCTTGCATATAGGGATAGGCTCGCGCGCCCGGCAGCCAATCCCGGCGATGCCGGAGACGGACGGACGAGCTTGCGCGGCGCCGGATCGGGCCGGCAGGGTCGAGTGGCGTGTCGCCACCGACCGTCAATGCGTTTTGGTGCAATGAAATCGTCGGACACGGGTGACGTGTCTCGCGCTCAGTGTGCGCGTTGACGCTTACGGAAGGCTTACCGGACGGCCTCGCCGAATTCCCGAAACGCTAGGGGATTACGCTGAGGCGAGGGGACGCCTGACGCAGACGAGGAGGCTCGCGCGCCGCCCCGCCCCTTGCGCAAGGTCACACCGCAGCCTCGCGCCCCGCACTTTGCCGCCAGCCACGTACGAACATCTCGACGGCATATAGCCGTCGGATCGTCGTCATCGATTCGAGCGGGTGATGCGCCATCCTGCCGATGGCCCGCCGGCACACATCGCGATCGATCCATCCCGACGCTGCACAGTAGCCCTCCAGGCACACCTCTTCCACATGCGGCAGATGAGCGGCGAGGCCAGCCCCCAGGACACGCTTCGTCGCGCCCTTGTCACGACGCCAGAGATTCGGCAGGCCACTGGCCAAATATGCAGCACGGCGCAAGGGCAACCGATTGTGGATCGCATTGAAGAGCCGGTAGGTCGGCATCGTGAAACCGGCCTCGACGACGGGCTGCGTGAGGAACGGGAATACCGTACCGCCCCCAGCGAGCGACGGATGCACCTCGATGTCGCGAAGATTGCCGAGCGTGCCGAGAAGCTGCGCCCGCTTGCCCGGACGGATGCAAAGCGACCAACGCGCGAGCCACGCCTGCGCAAGCGGCTCCGTGAACTGGGTCGCGCCGGCACGCGCCGCCGCTGTGAGCAGGCCGTCGGCGGGCGCGGCGACGCCATTCGCGTGGCGCTGACGCAACTGCGCGAACGCGTCCTGCGCCACCCACCACAGCGGCGAGCGCTGCATGACCGCCAGATCGCGCCACGCGCCAAGCGCTCGCTGCCATTGACCGTCGGCGAAGGCGTCGAGAAACGCACCGTTGGGCGGCGGAGCAAGGAATAGTGCCTCACCGCCATGGCTGTTGACGAGTCGATGCCCGCGATACGACACCAGGCGCTCGCGCACGGCCTCGAGCCGCCCGAGCTGGCACAGGTGCATCGCGGGACGCGCCAGACGCGGGATCGTGGCGGGCGGCGAGAACTCGGCACATTCGACGTCGATACGTTCGAGCGCCATGCGCACATACCGCGCCACCATGTCCGCGTTGCGCGACTCGTCAAGCGATGTCGACGCCGGATCGCGATGGTTGACGGCCGTGAAGCAGCCCGCGCGGCCCGGGTGGCCCGATTCGGCAAGCGCCAAAGCGAGGGTGGTCGACTCGACCCCACCCGGCAGTTCGAGCATGGCAGGCTGGTCGCCGAGACAGCGCTCGGCCGAGCGCCGCAGCAATCCCAGCAGCCCCGTGCCCGATGCCACCTCCCGGATCTCGCTCGCGCTGCCGCCCGGTCGCCACGACGGCCACCACACGACGAGGGTCTTCGGCGCGCCACGCGCCGGAATCCACAGCGCGTGCCCCAGCGGCAAACGCTCCACGTCGTGGAGCGCGCACTGCCCGCCACCAAGATCGCCGTGAACGAGGAAGGACTTGAGCGCCGCGCGATCGAACGTCGGGCTGGCGTCGGCGATCGAGGCCGGGTCGGACGCAACGTGCACCGCACCGTCATGGCAGAAGCGGTAGTACGTCGGGCAATGACCACACGGATCGCACAACACGAGTGTCGCGCCACACCAGCGGTCATGCACGATGAGCCGATAATGCCCCCAATACTGCTCGACAAAACGCTCCGGCGATTCGAGCGCCATGCGGGCCAGTTCGATGCCCGGCGGTACTTCACGTCCATCGTCCTTGCGGAACACGTGCCCGCTTACATACCACGCGAGCAATTCGCTCTCCCCGCTCGTATGCCGGCGCTCCCCGCCTGCCTCCGGGCGAATGCGGGCGGTGGGCTGGCCATCCAGTCCGTGTAGCACGACCGCGCCGGGCAGCGGCACGTGCCGCTCGGCCGGTCCCGGTCTCAGGCGGGCAAGTTTCATGACAGGCTCCGTTTGACTTGCGTCTTGCGCCCACCGCGTCGCATGCACCGCACGCACCGCTCACCGCGGCAAACACAGCGTGCATGCGTGCATGGCAGGTATGACAACGCTGCACCGGGCTGCGCGGCTATCAGGCAGGGCACGCCATCGTGCGCGCATCCGGTACCCGATGACGGAAAACCAGCGGGTTCGGATGCGGCTTTCCCGCGTGTCCGTGCCTTCTCCCTATCGGGCGCATTTTCGAATGATTGCGAACGAAATCGTCCGTCGATCCATGATAGGGAACGCGCGCCAGTTCATTCTTGGGAATTTTCCGAAGGTCGACGTCAAGCAGGTGCAGAGACTTGCGAGACATGGGGCAGCCGACAAAGCAAAACGCCCGTGAGGGGAATCCTCACGGGCGTTCTGTCATGCTCCGACGACGTGGCGATCGCCGGACGGACCTGACACTGTCGCTTAGCGTTGTGCCGTCCGGGTGACCTTGGCCGGCGCCTTCTTGGCAGCGGGCTTCGCCGCTGTCCGGGCCACCGTCTTTGCCGGGGCTTTGGCCGCGACCTTGGCCTTGGCCGTCTTGCCACCGGATGGGGCAGCCTTGGTCGTTCGTGCGGTCTTGGTCGGGCTGGCGGCTGGTCGATGGTCGACTACGCGGATCAGCTTGCCATTCTTGCCACGCACCAGACGCGTGCGCGGCGCGGCGCTACTCTCGCTGGCAGCGGGCGCAGCGGAAGCGGCGGAAGCAGCGGCAATGCGCGAGGCTTCCTTGACCGGCACGTGCAGCACCAGCAGTTGGCCCGCGGTGAGCGTGTCGCGACGCAGACGGTTCCAGCTCTTGATTTGCGCGACGCTCACACCACTGCGCGACGCCACGCGAGCGAGCGTGTCGTACTTGCGAGCGCGCACCATCACCTTGCGTGTATCGGGAATATCCGGCTCCAGCGCCAACACGGCATTTCTCGCGACCGATGCGCTGATGTCCTGGTCGATGTCGTCCGAGCGCGGCACCAGCAGCGTCGAGCCGGCCTTGAGGCGCATGCGCGGCGCAATGTTGTTGACCGACCGGATGATGGCCGCATCGACGCCCAGCTTGCGCGCAACGTCCTCGGGACGCTCACGCGACGCCGACGTGTACGTCGTCCAACTCGACAGCGGCTTGTCGTAGCTCTTCAGACGGCGTTGGAACACTTCGGCGCTATCGAACGGCAGGAGAATCTTCGGCTGCGCAGCACCAAGAATCACGGGCTTGCGGAACGACGGATTGAGTGCACGGAATTCGTCGAGCGGCAGGTCGGCCAGCTTCGCGGCCAGTGCGACATCGATGTCGCGCTTGGTGGTCACGCTGACGAAATACGGGTGATTCGGAATGTCGGGCAGCTTCACGCTGTACATTTCCGGATGCGCAATGATGTTCTTGATCGCCTGCAGCTTCGGCACGTAGTAACGCGTCTCGGTCGGCATGCGCAGGCTCAGATAATCGGTCGGCAGCCCTTGCGCCTGATTGCGGTCGATTGCGCGCTGCACGTTACCTTCGCCCCAGTTGTAGGCCGCGAGCGCGAGATGCCAGTCGCCGAACATCGCATAGAGCTTCGAGAGGTAGTCGAGTGCTGCGGTCGTCGAGGCGAGCACGTCGCGGCGCTCGTCCTGGAACATGTTCTGCTTGAGGTTGTACGTCTTGCCCGTGCTGGGGATGAACTGCCACATACCGGCGGCCTTGGCCGTCGAGAGCGCCTGCGGGTTGTACGCGCTTTCCACGAACGGCAGCAGCGCGAGCTCCGTGGGCATGTGACGCCGCTCGAGTTCTTCTACGATATGAAACAGGTATTTGCTCGAACGCGCGATCATGCGCTCGACATACTCGGGTCGCTGCGCGTACCACTGCGTGCGGTCCTGCGCGAGGTCGGTATCAAGATCGGGGATGGCGAATCCGTGACGAATGCGTGACCAGAGATCGGCATCGTCGCTGCCGTAGGCGAGATCGTTGATCGAGTCCTTGTCAAGGTCGATGGTCTGGTCGCTCGAGACTCGCTGCTTGCTCTTGGCGGTCGAGGCGAGAGGCGATTGACCCTGCGCATTCGGCGTGGAATTCGACGCACCTGTGGTCGGCGCTGTGCTGGCACACGCTGCCAGCAGCAGCGCCAGTAGCAAGCTAACGATAAGTCGCATTGATCGGGCTCGAATTGGGTGGCATCTTCATGAAATTGGCATGGATGGTAAGGAAACCCTTCAGATGCGTCAACCTTTCTGCCTAATTTTTTCGCAAAAATTACGCGAAAACACCCTAATTTTGAGGGTTATCCCTGATTTTGATTGGGACCAATGTGGCCGAAGCGACACACTCATATCGCGTACGCGATGCCATCGACAGGACCTCGAAACATCGCATGGTAGGCATCCGGCAAGGCTGAGCAGGTGAGAGCAACCGTGTCAACGCCCACTTTGTGACAATCGCCATGCCACGTCTTGCTGTTGACAGCGCGACGGACTCAGGATTATCGGAACGTATCTTTCGCGCCGCGCACCGCAGCGAATACCGCTTCGCGGGACAGTTGTGTGCGCTCGGCGTGACGCTCGGCAAAGGCGACGATTGCCGGCGCGTCGCTGCGCAGGAAGGGGTTGGTCAGGCGTTCCTGGGCGAGTGTGGTGGGCAGCGTCGGGCGACCGGCGGCGCGACGCGCCGTTGCCTCGTCGTGCCACGCCGCAAGCGCGGCGTTATCGGGGTCGACCGTCAATGCGAAACGGATATTCGACAGGGTGTATTCATGCGCGCAATGCACGAGCGTGGCTGGCGGGAGCGCGGCCAGGGCGTCCAGCGATGCGAGCATCTGCGCGGGCGTGCCTTCGAACAGGCGGCCGCAACCGCACGAGAACAACGTGTCGCCGCAGAACAGATGCGGCGTGCCCGTTGCATCGGCACTGAGGAAATAGGCGATGTGTCCTGCCGTATGGCCGGGCACGTCGATCACCGTCAGCGTCATGGCCGGTGCTTCGATGCGCACCGTCTCGCCGCCGCTATGCGGATGATCGACGCACGCGATCGCTTCGTGCGCCGGACCGTGCACGGGCACATCGAAGTGTTCGAGCAAGGTCGCGACGCCGCCAATGTGATCGGCGTGCTTGTGCGTGATGAGAATGGCACGCAGCGTGAGGCCGCGCGACCGGAGATAGGCGAGCACCGGCATGGCGTCGCCCGGATCGACCACCACGGCATCTTTGCCGTTGTCGACGACCCAGAGATAATTGTCCTGGAACGCGGGGACGGGGAAGACGGTCATTGTCTCGGCCGACGGCTCACTCACCGCAACTGCATGCGCATCCATATATACTCGCCACCATGTCAGAACGTCCGATTATAGACTGGCCCATTTGGCTGGTCACACCGCCAGGCCGCTACGCGCTCGCATGGGAACAGGCCCTTTTCGACCAGTGGGTCGGGGATCTGTTCGGCTATCACGCGCTGCAACTCGGGCGCCCCGAGCTCGATACGCTGCGCGAAAACCGAATGCCTTACCGAGGCCTCGTGCTCACCGCCGCGCGCGGCGTCGATGCCTCACCGCTTATGACCAAGGCGGCCAGCGACACGACCTGCGGCACACCGTCGTACGATGCCGGCGCCGCCGACATGGTCGCGCGCGACATTCTCGTGAGCCGCTTCGACGAGTTGCCCATCGCCACGGCGAGCACCGACCTCGTCGTCCTGCCGCACGTGCTCGAGTTCGCGGAGAACCCTCACGACATCCTGCGCGAAGTCGAGCGCATTCTTGTGCCCGAGGGGCAGGTCATCATCACCGGTTTCAACAATCTTAGCCTGTGGGGCGCGCGCGAGGAACTGGGCAGACTGGCAGGCTCGCCGTTCTTGCCGCCGGGCGCCGATCTGATTGCGTTCACTCGCCTGAAGGACTGGCTCAAGCTGTTGTCCTTCGACATCGACCGGGGCCGCTTCGGCTGTTATCGGCCGCCTTTGCGCGGCGAGCACTGGCTACAGCGCTTCGAGTTCATGGAACCTGCAGGCGATCGTTGGTGGCCGATCTTCGGTGCGCTCTACGCGGTGCGCGCAGTCAAGCGCGTGCGAGGTATGCGCTTGGTCGGCAAAGTCCGCAAGCGTATACTCGGCCTCCAGCCGGCGGCGGCGCCGGTGGCCACCCCCAACACCACGCATCGCCGGATAGCGCGAGCGGCCGACGCGCCCGATTGATTGTTTGAGAGATGACCTTGCCGCAAGTTGAGATCTATACCGACGGTGCCTGCAAAGGCAATCCTGGCCCCGGCGGCTGGGGCGCCCTGCTCGTCGCGGGCAAACACCGCAAGGAAATGTTCGGTGGCGAAGCCAACACGACCAACAACCGCATGGAGCTTCTTGCCGTCATTCGCGCGCTGGAAGCCCTGAACAAACCCTGTCGTGTCGTGCTCCACACCGACTCGCAGTATGTGCAGAAAGGCATCAGCGAGTGGATACATGGCTGGAAGGCCCGCGGCTGGAAGACCGCCGCCAAGGAGCCGGTGAAGAATGCCGACCTTTGGCAGACGCTCGACGTCGTCGCGCAGAAGCACGAGATCGACTGGCGCTGGGTCAAGGGCCATGCCGGACATGACGGCAACGAGGCCGCCGACGAGTTGGCCAATCGAGGCGTGCAGAGTCTGCGCCGCGCCTAGCGCGACGGTGGCGACGGCGACGGTGGCGACCGCCGCGACGTCAAACGACGGGCCGGCACCCACATCATCCGCGCATTGCGTGAGGCTTCATGGCCCGCAGCGCGATCAATCCGAAAGCTACGAGATTCATCGAACATCATGCGCCAACTGATCCTCGATACCGAAACCACCGGCCTGAATGCCAAGACGGGCGACCGTCTGCTGGAAATCGGTTGCGTCGAACTGGTCAATCGCCGCCTGACCGGCAACAACCTCCACTTCTACATCAATCCCGAACGCGACAGCGATCCGGGTGCGCTGGCAGTGCACGGACTCACGACCGAGTTCCTCGCTGACAAGCCTAAATTTGCCGAAATTGCCGAAGAGTTGCGCGAGTATTGCCGCGACGCGGAGATCATCATCCACAACGCGGCGTTCGACCTGGGTTTTCTGGACATGGAGTTCGGCCGCCTGGGCTGGCCGCCGTTCATGCAGCACTGTTCGGGATTGATCGACACGTTGCTGCGCGCCCGGGAAATGTTCCCCGGTCGGCGCAATTCGCTCGATGCGCTTTGCGAGCGTCTCGGCGTGAACAATGCACACCGCACGCTGCACGGGGCATTGCTCGACGCGGAACTGCTCGCCGACGTCTATCTGGCCATGACACGGGGTCAGGAGAGCCTTGTCATCGATACCGGGGACGGCGACGAAAGCGAGACCGGCGTGCCTCGAGAAAAGATTTCGCTGCGTCAGTTCGACCTGCCGATCATCGCGGCTGCGAGCGACGAAGTGACACAACACGATGGCGTGCTCAACGACATCGACAAGGCCATGAAGGGAACGTGCGTATGGCGCACGCAGCCGGCGCCGCCCGAAAGCGAAGCGTCGCAGGCTGCGTGAATGGGCAAGAAGCCGTCGCGAAAATTCGCGCAAAGGGCTTCCCAAGCGAAGAAAAGATCCCTATAATCGCTGTCTTTGCTGCTTGCGAGTCATCGCGAGAAACGGCGTGAAGTGATCGAGAGATATCGTCACGGCGGCAGCAAAAAAAGAACACAGGAACAGTTGCAGGCTTCTGCGAAAACAGTTAAAGTTCTGCTCCTGATTGCGAAGCAAAACTTCAGCAATCAACACTAATTCATTGATTTAATTAATGATTTGGGTGGTTAGCTCAGCGGTAGAGCACTGCCTTCACACGGCAGGGGTCACAGGTTCAATCCCTGTACCACCCACCAGTACTTTCGGTGCCTTCGTGCTACACGGCACGGCAATGGGCACAATCCAGAAACGTACTGACAACCTCAGAAAGCCCACGTATCAGGCGAAAATTCGCCGCAAGGGCATCCCCGCACTCTCCAAGACATTCGAAACCCGAGCTGCCGCCGAACGGTGGATCGAGGAAACCGAACCCTCGCTTTCCCGCGAACCCCAGCGTGACCCTCTGTTAGCTGACCTGACCTGACTGCTTTTTTCGTACCACTGGTGTCTAGAGATTTATGGCCCCGGTGGTTGTAACAACTTCGCTAGCCCGGCGAAATTCTGCCGGGGTCAGGTACTGCAAACTCGAATGCGGACGCACCTCGTTGTAGTGAGTCCGCCAATCTTCGATCACGATCCTCGCTTCGATCCGGTTCCGAAACCACTCCATCGCCAAACACTCATCACGGAATTTTCCGTTGAAGCTCTCGTTGGTGCCGTTCTGCCAAGGCTTTCCCGGATCAATCAACACTGTCTCGATCTGCTCCTGGACCGCCCATTTCAACAGCGTCGTGCTAACAAATTCCGGTCCATTGTCTGACCGAAGATAACGGGGCGCTCCGTGCACGCTGATCAACCGACTTAGCACTTCAATGACTCGGCGTGAGCGAATCGATCCCGCCACATCGATCGCCAGGCATTCCCGCGTGTATTCGTCAACCACGGTCAGACATTTGACTTGCTGGCCGTTCGCGCAAGCATCGAACACGAAGTCATAGCACCACACCGAGTTGCGGGTTGCCGGCGCATGGGGCCGTGGACGACTGCCGGCCACGCGGCGCCTGCGTCGCTTCTTCGGTATTTGCAGCCCCGCCTGCGCCCAGAGCGAGGCACATCGACCACGGCCGAGACGATGCCTTCGCGCCCGAGCAATACCCGGATGCGGCGCGAACCGAAGCGCGGAAACTGCCCTGACAACGCTTGCATAGCTTCGATCACGGGCGCGTTCTTGCCGGGCATCTGGGGTGTATAGCCCAAGCTCGAACGGCTTACCTGCATCAGCGCACACGCTCGCCGTTGGCTCAAGCCCCGTTCGACTGCAAACCGGACTTGCTCGCAGCGAACCTGCGCGCTCACCATTTTTTTGCGCCGATCTCCTTCAAGATCTGAATGTCCAATGCTTGGTCGGCGACCAAC
>NZ_JAYRUC010000040.1:0-16803 GCF_041919235.1 Pandoraea sp. | reverse complement strand
GCTTCAGACGGATCTCGATGCATGGCTGCTCTATTACAACAGCGAGCGAACCCACCAAGGTAAGATGTGCTGCGGTCGGACGCCTCTGCAAACCCTCATCGCAGGAAAGGAGGCGTGGAACGAAAAAATCGGCCACCTGAATTTGATCTGACAGTCAGGCACCTTCAAAACGGGTAACTGTCAGATCGGGTCGCGACTTCTACACCTAAGGAGCACGGCGCCGTACTCGCGCCCGGGCGAACGCCGCGATGACGCAGCAACGACGCCGCGTCATCGCGCAGACGAAACGAGGCGCTTACTCCACGCCCGCCCCCCCAGCGCGAACTCATCACTCAGTCCGCATGGGCCCGATCGAATGCCCACACTTCGGGGAAGCCCATCAATTCGCACATTTGCGGGAACGGGTACAAGTCGTTGTCGATTCCCATCGTGCCCTTGCCGGCCTTGATCTGCGCGTACGCGCGTTCAAGGGCGCGTGCGGCGGCCAAAAAGCCCGTCGCCGGATAGATTGCGATGGAAAACCCGAGCGACTGCAATTGCGCCGGCGACAATTGCGGCGTGCGTCCCCCTTCGACGATATTGCACAGCAGCGGCACGTCGAAGGACTTGCCAATCGTCTCCAGTTCCTCCACGCTCTCCGGAGACTCGATGAACAAGATGTCCGCGCCCGCCTTCACATAAGCCTCGCCTCGACGCAACGCTTCGTCCAATCCGAGCGATGTCCGGGCATCGGTGCGCGCAACGATCTGAAAGTTCGCGTCATCACGCGTCTGCGCAGCAACCTGGATCTTCTTGACCATCTCGTCGGCAACAATCACGCGACGGCCCGGCGTGTGGCCGCACTTCTTCGGGAACTCCTGGTCTTCGAGCTGAATGCCCGCCGCCCCCGCACGCTCATAGCCGCGCACCGTGTGCATGACATTGAGCAACCCGCCGTAACCGGTGTCACCATCGCAGATCAGCGGCGTGCGGCTGTTGCCGCAGAACGCCGTCACGCGATTGACCATGTCGGTATAGGTCGCAAGGCCGGCATCGGGCACGCCAAGGTATGACGCTACCGTGCCGAAACCCGTCATATAGAGACAGTCAAACTCCATCGCGTCGGCCAGGGTGACCGAGATCATGTCGTAGATTCCCGGCGCAACCACGATGTCTTGCTGCGCCAGTCGCGCCTTGAGTCGACTGCGTTTTTCTTGGGCGTTCATAACGATTCCAATAAGTCAGTGAAGCAAAATTGCCGACGCGCAGCACCCGTGCGCCGCGCGTCGTTGCAAAGCCGGACGCCGTATCGCACCGGGTATCAGTGACGCGATTTCCCCGACAACCCCGCATCGGCGAGACCGGCCGCGCCAGGTGTGCCTGCATTCGGTGCGATGTCCTCGAGCGAGCGCCGGTTGGTCTCGATGCCGAACAGCGCAAGTACGATCGCCATGGCGGCCAGCACACAGGCAATCGTCGTGAGCACGTGCTGAATGCCGCCAGACGCATAAAGTGCGACGACCATCTGCGGCGCGAGAATCCCGGCGACCCGGCCGGCACAGCCCGCCACGCCGTTGCCGCGCATGCGGTTCTCCGTCGCGAACAGTTCAGGGCAATAAGTCGCGATACCGAGCGCCACCATCAAATACGTCAGCGTGAACAGCAAGAAACCCAGCACTGTAGCCATCTCCACACTGGTTGAGTGCCCATAGGCCCACCCCACCAACGCAGCGAGCGCCGACACCAGGATCATGCCGTTCTTGCGGCCAATGCGATCGGCCACCAGCACTCCCACCAATGCGCCAGCCGGTCCGCCGAGCGACATCAATGTCGTATAGCCAAGCGACGATGCCATGCCGACGCCCTGCTTCATCAGGAACGTCGGCACCCAGACGATGAAGCCGTAGATCACCACGTTGATACCGACCTGCACACAGATCGCCACCAGCGTGCGACGAATCTGCGCGCGCGAAAACAAGTCCAGCAGCGTGGTTTTCCGCGCGACGACCGGCGGGGTCTGACGAACCGGTGGCAATACGCCACCGCGCGCCGATTCCGCTTCGGCCGCACGCAGGATGGCTTCGGCCTCGTCGAAACGCCCTTTCGATTCCAGCCAGCGCGGCGATTCCGGCATCTTGGTGCGCACGAACCACATGATCAACGCGCCAACCCCCACGATCCCGAACATCGCACGCCAGCCGATCGACGGAATGATGAGATAGCCGAGGAAGGTCGAGAAGAACAACGCCGAATTCGTAATCAGCGATAGATACGCCGACCACTTGCCACGCACCGCCGGCGGAACGAATTCACCAAGCGAGCCATAACCGACCACGATCTCCGCACCAAGACCGAGGCCCATGAAGAAGCGGCATACGATCAGCCACGTCATATTGGGCGCAAACGCACCGGCCAGCGACGCCAAACCAAAGATCGCAAGGTTAAACTGATAGGTAAACTTGCGCCCCTTGCGATCGCCCAGCACGCCGGCCGTGAGCGCGCCGATCAACATGCCGACAAAGGTCGCCGAGAGAAACGTGGCGTTGAGTTGCATCGTCGACCAGCCACTCTTGGCCAATGCGCCCAGCACGCCACCGGCCAGGTAGATATCGAACGAATCGAGGAACATGCCGCCCCCGATCAACCAAAGGATCCGGCGATGGAAGCCAGAAATGGGTAGCCGGTCCAGCCGGGGCCCCGCGTTTACCGAACTCAACATGCGCTGTCTCCTCCGTCGTTCTCGACGTGATGTTTTCGGGGTACTGCTGATGGAACCGGCTATTCCACTGCCAACGCGAACGCAATCGCGTCGCCAGCCTGGGCCCGCTGCGCACGGCCGAGCACCACGCTCTGCGCCGCCGCAATATGGCAGCGTACGATCGCCTCAGCCCAGACGCCGTTGCGCTGCTCGAACGCATCGACGATCTCGAGGTGCTGGCGTGCACTGCGCTCGCGGTCTTCGGGGTTGTAGGTATCGAACGTCCACTTGACCAGTGGCGTCTCTTTCATCGATTTGAGTGAGCGGTCGAGCCGGCCGTTGCCAGCGCCGCTGCTGATGATGGCGTGGAACGCATCGTTGAGCGCAAACCATCGTTCGGTCAGCTCAGCCGTCGGCGGCTCGCGCGCAATGTCGAACATCGTCACCGCGAGTTCACGCAACCGTACGACATCCTCGTGGGTCGCCCGCTGCGCCGCACGTCCCGCCAGATAGGGCTCGATCAACAACCGGGCCTCGAAAATCTCGCGCGCATCCTGCTCGGTCCATGCCCGCACGCGCACTCCATAGTTGGGCACGGCTTCGACCCAGCCCTCCGCATCGAGCCGGCGCAACGCCTCACGCACCGGCGTGCGACTCACGCCGAGGCGCTCCGCCAACTGCGTCTCGCGCAAATACTGACCGGCCGCGTACTCGTGTTCCGCCAGCGAAGTCTTGATGGCCAGATAGACGTCGGTAGAAGACAGCGTGAACGGGGTAGGCGGGGTGGACGCCATTGTATGCAATGTTTTCAAATATCTGGGAATGGACCGCTCTACACGGCGAATTACGTAAACATTGTATGCAATGTGGCGAATTGCAGGATCGGTAATTCCCCTAAGACGCGCCTTCGCTACGGCCGCGCCCGCATCGGCGCGTCGCTTCAGGTTCCGGGTGCCCGGTGGGCGCGGCCGCCAGCGCTCCACGCCCCTCCCCAATGACAAACGGGCGCATGGCGCCCGTTTCGATGAATCGCACCGACATCGATCACGCGGCGGGCGGTTCACCCTTCGTCGTCTGCGCCGCTTGTCCGGCAGCATTGCCATGCCGGTGACCTGCCATCTCGCTATCGCCCGGATCGCGTTCGCGCATACGATGATGCTCTATGTTCTGCACCGCCTGGATCGCCGTTGCATCGATGCCGTCGGTCAACAGCTTCGGATCGACCCCGATGCCCAGCACCATGACCGCCATCGCGCCGAGCAGCGCGAACTCACGACGGCTCACATCCATGAGCGACGCCACACGCGCATTGCCCACACGACCGAAAATCACCCGCTTATACATCCACAGCGTATAGGCCGCACTCAGCACGAGCGTCAGCGACGCCAACGCGCCCATCCAGAAATCGACCTTGATCGCCCCCATCAACACAAGAAACTCGCCAACGAAGCCCGACGTTCCCGGCATGCCGACATTCGCCATCGAGAACAGCATCGCGAACGCAGCAAAGCGCGGCATGGTGACCGCCACGCCACCGTATGCGTCGATCGACGCGCTCGCGGTACGGTCGTACAACATCCCCGTGCACAGCAGCATCGCACCCGAGACAATGCCGTACGAAATCATCTGCATGACCGCACCGTCGGTGCCCATCTCCGAGAAGAGAAACAGCCCGAGCGTCACCAACCCCATGTGCGCGACGGCCGAATAGGCCAGCAGCTTGCGCAGATCGGTTTGCACCAGGGCTACCAGACTCGCGTAAATCACGGCAATCAACGACAGCAAGACCATGAGCGGCGCAAGGAAATGACTCGCATCCGGCAATAACGGCAGATTGAAACGAAGCAGCCCGTAGCCACCGAGTTTGAGCATACCGAGCATGACGGCAGCGCCGGTCGGTCCGTCGAGATGCACCTCTGGCAGCCACGTATGCACAGGCCACATCGGCACCTTGACCGAGAACGCGCCCAGAAAGCCGATGAACAACATCACCTGCACGGCCAGCGGCAGATGCAGCGCCTGCCAACGCGCGATCTCGAAGCTCTGCGTCTGCGTGTACAGATAGAGCATCGAGAGCAGCATCATCAGTGAGCCGGTCAGTGAGAAGAAAAAGAACTTCACGGCGGCGCGGGTGCGATTGGCGCGTCCATAAACGCCAATCAGAAGATACAAGGGCAGCAGCGTCGCTTCGAAGAACACGAAGAACAACATGCCATCCTGCGCAGTAAACACGCCCTGCATCAAACCCGATAGCACCAGGAAGCTGCCGAAGTACGCGCTCATATGCGTCGTCACGGCGCGCCACGATGCCAGCACGACAATGATCGTTGTCACACCCGTCAGCGCCACGAGCCACAGCGAAATGCCGTCGACGCCCACATGCCACGACGCATCGAACGCGTCGATCCCGCGAAAGCGCTCCACGAACTGAAGACTGGCAACGCGGGTTTGAAAACCGTGCAACAGCGGTACGATCGGTACCGCCGAGATCACGGCAGCAACGAGTGAGGTGCAACGCACCGCATTGGGATGACGATCCTGGCCGAGCAGCATGACGAGCGCGCCAGCGACGATAGGAAGCCAGATGAGAAGGGACAGGAGAGGGAGCATGAGCGGTCCTGATGTGCTGCAACAAAAATTCAGCGCCAACGCGCTTTATCGACACAGCGACGCACGAGCCTGTCCCTCACGCATCGCGGGCTGCGACGCATGAAAATCAAAGCAGATCAATGCCTGCGGGGAGAAACGCCAGGCGTGGCGGCGTCAACGAAGGTGGCAAGCATACGCGTCTCGAAAAACTTTTGCATTGCAGCAAATTTTACAAACGATTGCGACTGGATCATCCGGGCGAACCGCCTGCGATTGCGTCGGCGCTGTCGTGCCCGCGCAGCCATATGCGGCAGCGCCGGTCGATCCGCACGCGGCGAAGTCAATCGAGATACATGCCGAATTCGGCAATAGGGCATTGCCGAATATGAAGACATTGCGGGCGTCGCGACACGCGACACGCGACACGCGAAGCGCGAAGCGCGCAAGAGGGGGGACGAGAACACACCGGCCGAGTATCGGTGTGATCTCGCGAGGAAATCGGTTGCGATCAGGCCTTCGGGCGACGCAGGTCGAACATCGGACCAATCTCCGCATAATCGCCGAGATATCCTGCCCGCATCACCGGGTGGGCCTTCGCCGTATCGAAGCGACCGTCCTCACGTAGGTACTCGCGGCGGATGTGCACCCCGACGACTTGCCCGAGCGCGAGCCAGTTGTCCATCGGCTTTGCGTCGAGGTCGTGCAGGCGCACGATCTGCAGCAACTTGCATTCGAGCGACGCTGGCGACTCGGCCACATGCGGCACATCCACATTGACCCCCGGCGCCTTCGTCAGCCCCGCCAATTCGAACTCGTCGACGCCATGCGGCACGGGCGCCGATGTTCGGTTCATCTGCGTGACGAGCGACTCGCTCGTGAAGTTCCAAACGAACTCGCGCGTGGCTTCAATGTTTGCGATGGAGTCTTTGAAGCCCTCGCTACAGAACCCGATGATGGGCGGGAACGTCGCGAAGGCGCCGAAGAAGCTGTAGGGGGCAAGATTGATCAGGCCCTGCGCGTCGCGGCTGGAAATCCAGCCGATCACGCGCGGCGCGACAATGGCCTTGAACGGATCGTGCGGCAGGCCGTGACCTTTGGCCGGGTCATAGAAATGAACGTCGTTGGACATGAGGCAGCAAAACCAAGGGTGGGAGGATTTCCGATGATGCTAGCGCACTCCCGGCGATCGATCAGCACAAGCGCCATCAACGCCACGCGCAATTTCGCATTGCCACACCGCTGCGACGCCCCACTTCGCGCTTCTCGCCGCCGGACTACATCGAGTCACCAGACAAAACGATTATTTTATTGAGCAAAACGACTTTCTTCAGCCGCCTTCTCTCGCATACGCTGCGAAAGCGGCATGAATAAACGCTTGCCACGCCGTCTTGGCCGGGTTCGGCGAGAATTGCCGAATTGTGCGACGATTGCCCCGTTGCGTCGCACCAGGCGACGCGTTTCTCATTGCACGCGCCACTGCGGCGCCGTCAGACCATGCCCGCCACACTCAAGATTGATTTTGTCTCCGATGTTGCCTGCCCCTGGTGCGCGATCGGCCTTGCTTCGCTGAAGACCGCACTCGGCCGCCTGGGCGACGAGGTCGATGCCGACCTGCATTTCAGCCCCTTCGAACTGAATCCCGACATGCCGGCGCAAGGCGTGCCGCTTGCCGATTACATGGCGCACAAGTATGGGCTGTCGCCAGAGCAGTTGGCGCAGAATCAGGCGAACATCAGCACACGGGCGGCGGCCGAGGGATTCCCCATGCGCATGGATCTGCGCACGCACGCGTACAACACGTTCGACGCACATCGTCTGCTGTACTGGGCACAGACCGTTGGCAACGACAAGCAGCTTGCCCTCAAGGATGCGCTGTTGCGCGCCTATTTCGTCGACGGCAAGCGCACGAGCGATCCGGAAGTGCTCGTCGACGCCGCGCAGCAAGCCGGCCTCGACACGGCGCGGGCGCGCGCGATCCTCGCCTCGGACGAATACGTCGAGCAGGTCCGCGCGCTGGAGCGTCACTATCAGAATCTCGGCATCCGCTCGGTGCCGGCGATCATCTTCAACAACCGGCATCTCGTGAGCGGTGGCCAACCGCCGGAAGTCTTCGAACAGGCCATCCGTCAAATTCTGGCCGAGGGCTGACCCATCATGTCGTCGCTGCCACCCACCGCCGAAACCCCGGCGGCCAGCGCCGCTGTTGCGGCGCAATCTCACGAGCCCCCCGTCACGGGCCGCGGCCTCGCCATGACGGCGATCCTGCTCGCCGTCTCGCTCGCGAGTCTCGACACCGCGATCGCCAACACGGCCCTGCCGCAGATGGCGCTCGATCTGAACACGACGCCCTCGGCATCGGTCTGGATCGTGAACGCCTACCAATTGGCGATGGTGGCGACGCTGCTCCCGTTCGCATCGCTGGGCGAGCGCATTGGCCACAAGCGCGTGTTCATGTCGGGCGTGGCGGTGTTTCTTGTGGCGTCGCTGCTGTGTGCGCTGTCGCCGACA
The DNA here is from genome assembly GCF_041919235.1 of Pandoraea sp. Classification (NCBI taxonomy): domain Bacteria; kingdom Pseudomonadati; phylum Pseudomonadota; class Betaproteobacteria; order Burkholderiales; family Burkholderiaceae; genus Pandoraea; species Pandoraea sp. The sequence continues at coordinate 9,029 of NZ_JAYRUC010000040.1, read as the reverse complement.
CTTGGGTTTCTCGCCAGTGCGCGTGTGTTGCAAGGGGTGGGCGCCGCCGCAGTGATGAGCGTCAACATCGCGCTCATTCGCTTCCTGTACCCGGCGCATCAGCTTGGGCGCGGCGTTGGCTTGAACGCCCTGATCGTGGGTATTTCGTTCGCCATCGGGCCGACGGTTGCGTCGCTCGTGCTCGCGTTTGGAAGTTGGCCGTGGCTGTTCCTGATCAACGTGCCGACGGCGTTGCTGGCGTTGGCATTCTCGCGTCGCAACCTGCCGGACACGCCACGCAGCGAGCATAAGCCGGACATGGTTGCCGCGTTGCTCAATGTGGCAACGTTTGCGCTGTTGATCTTTGCGCTGAGTCAGAGCGCACAGCGCGCCGATTGGCGTCTGACGCTGGCCTGCTTTGTCGGGGCACTGGTGTTCGGCTGGGCGTTGATTCGCCGCGAGCGCGGCCATCGCGCGCCGATGCTGCCGGTCGATTTGCTGCGTCTGCCCGCGTTTGCGCTCTCGACGATCACGGCCATCTGTGCGTTTGCGACGCAAGGACTTGGGCTCGTGTCGCTGCCGTTCTATTTCGAAAACGTGTTGCATCGCAGCCCCATCGAGACGGGCTTTTTGATGACACCGTGGCCGTTCTTCGTGGCAGCGATTGCGCCATTGGCAGGGCGGCTGTCGGACCGCTATCCGCCTGGCGCGCTCGGCGCGATCGGTCTGGGGATGTTGAGCGCGGGCATGGGGTTGCTCGCGATCATGCCCGAGCACGCACAACTGTGGGACATCGGCTGGCGGATGGCGTTGTGCGGCCTGGGCTTCGGCTTCTTCCAGTCGCCGAACCTGAAAGCCTTCATGCACAGCGCACCGCCCGAGCGCAGTGGCGGTGCGAGCGGCATGGTGGGCACATCGCGGCTGTTGGGCCAGGCGACGGGAGCCGCGCTCGTCGCCCTGGCACTCGGTGTCGCGGGCGCACGTGGTCCGACGTGGGCACTGGCGTGGGGTGCAGCGTTCTCCACCGCAGGGTGTCTTGCGAGCGGCTTGCGATTGGTTCAACGTCGGGACTGAACTGCGGCAAACGCGCTGGTTCGGCAGCGTCGCTACCCGCTCGATTCGAAAGACGATTCGGGATTACTTCTCGGTGACGCGTCGTTTGACCTTGATATCAGCCACCGGAATGACCGCGGCTACCGCGTCCCCGAGCAGGCGACGCAACACGGCGGGTTTGCCGACCAGATCGGCCAGCGTGTAGCGGTCGAGCACCGCGAAGTAGGCGCGCAATGCCTCGCCGAGGACGCTGCGCAGGTCGCACGCCGACGTGATGACGCAAGCGTTGTCGCCCGGATGGAAGCATTCGACCATCGCGAAATCAGGCTCCATCGCTCGCACCACTTCACCAAGGCCAATGCGCTCCGGCGCGCGTCCCAGGCGAATCCCACCCGAGCGACCGCGCACCGTGTGCAAAAAACCCAGTTGACCGAGCTTCTGCACAATCTTCACGAGGTGATTCTTGGGAATGTCGAACGCATCCGCCACGGCCTGCACATGCACCAGTTCGTCGGGATGAACCGCGACGTAGATCAGCGTGCGCAAACTGTAATCGGTATGGTCGGTGAGTCGCATTCGGCGGGGAGCACAGCAGGAACGTACCGCGCGGCACGGCGTGCCGCGCGAAGCTTCTGAGAGGCAGTTTAACATGGCTTCGAAAGGCATCTTATTGCCCTACCGCCCTGCTGCCGCGTTCCGCTGCCGCCCCGATTGAAAGACTTGATCGACTTGATCGACTGGAAAGACTTGGCAGACTTACCAGCGAACGGTCATCCCGCCCATCCACGAATAGTCGTACGTCTGGGGGTTGAGGCCGCGCCGGTAGCCGACGTCGAGGTCCAGCCAGGGCTTCGGGCTGTAGATCGCCCCGAGAATCATGAACGCCGGGTGGGTCTTTTCGGCGAAGTCGGGGTTCTGCGACGTGCCCACGTCCAGGATGAGTTGCGTCGTCGGCAAGACGCGATAAAGCACCGCGCCCGAGACCTTCCACTGCGACTGGCGTTGCCCCTGCCGATTCGGCTGATAGAGCGCGCCCGCGTTGAACAGAAACGTCCATTTGTCGATCTCGTACTGCGTGAGCAGCGTCGCACCGGCGTTCACCCGGCCGGTGCCGAGCCCGCGTTGGTCGTTGCCCGTGGGAAAGGTCAGGTACGGCTTCACGCCGATGCTCAATGCTCCGTTGTCGTACATGCGCCACTTGGCGCCGGTCTCCACATCGCCGATTCCGTTGCCCGCACCGTCGGCGCGGTTCTGCAGGTGCGTGTAAGGCACGTCGACGTAGAAGTCGAGGGCCTCGCCCACACCGCGCGTGAGCGTGCTGTTCCAAAGCGTCTGGCGGCCGATCTCCGGCTGCTTCGACGTGACTTCGCCATTCGTCTCGAATTGCCAGTTGCCGTCCCCCTGCGTGCCCGTATCGTCGGTGACCAGCGGGTGTGCGGCGAAGGCGCTCAGCGGACAGCACAGCGCCAGATACATCAGTTGCTTCTTCATGAGTCGTTCTCTTTCTTACATGTGACGCCCCGCGCGCGAGGCGTCGGGGCGTTTGCGTGAGTTGCGCGCTTCCACCCCGCAGGGCGGAAGCATCGCATCACAAAAAATACGCGTTGAGGCCTCGATCAACGCCCGATCAGAACCAGCGGCCGAAGCGGCGGATGTAGATCGTCTTCACGACCTGGGCGAGCGCGATGTAACCGAGCATGGTCGCCACCAGCCAGTAGAAGTACGAACCCGGCAGTGCAACGAAGCCCAGCGCCTCGGCAAACGGCGAATACGGCAGCCAGCACGCCAGCGCAATCGCCACCGACGTCGAGAGCATGATCGGCAGCGCGGGCGTGCTCTGCAGGAACGGGATCTTCTGCGTGCGCAGCAAGTGGACCACCAGCGTCTGCGACACCAGGCCTTCGACGAACCAGCCCGAGTTCATGATGACCTGCCCCGCATCTCCACCATGGGCGTGGTAAAGCGCGCCCGCACCGAAGACCGTCCACATCAACGCATAGGTCGTGATATCGAACACCGACGAGGTCGGCCCGAGCCACAGCATGAAGCGCCGGATATTGCCCGCATCCCACTTGCGCGGCTTCTTGAGGAACTCCGGATCCATGCGATCCCAAGGCAGGAACATCTGCGAGATGTCGTAGACGAGGTTCTGCACGAGCAATTGCATCGCGAGCATCGGCTGCCACGGCAGGAACGCGCTCGCCACCAGCACTGAGAACACGTTGCCGAAGTTCGAGCTGGCCGTCATGTTCAGGTACTTGAGGATGTTGCCGAACGTCTCGCGCCCCTTGATCACGCCCTCTTCGAGCACCATCAGGCTCTTTTCGAGCAGGATGATGTCGGCGGTCTCCTTGGCGATATCTGCGCCGGTGTCCACCGAGATGCCGACGTCGGCATCGCGCAGCGCAGGTGCGTCGTTGATGCCGTCGCCCAGGAAGCCCACGGTGTGCCCGTTGGCCTGCAGTGCCTTGACCACGCGTGCCTTGTGCAACGGTGCAAGCTTGGCGAACACGGTCGTGCGGCCAACCGCTTCGCGCAACGCGGCGTCGTCCATCGCCTCGATGTCCGTGCCCAGCAGCGGCGTGCCTGGCTCGAGTCCCACCTGACGGCACACGTTGATCGTGACGATCGGGTTGTCGCCGGTGAGCACTTTCACTGTCACGCCATGCTCGCGCAGTGCGGCAAGGGCCGGGGCCGCCGAATCTTTAGGCGGATCGAGGAAGGTCAGGAAGCCGCATACCGTGAGGCCGGCTTCGTCGGACGTCTTGTACTGAGCCTTCGCCTCTCCTGCCGGAATGTCTCGCCTCGCGACCACCAGTACGCGGAAGCCGTCGGCGTTGTATGCCTCGGCGCGGGCAAGCAGAATGGCGCGCGCCGAGGCGTCAAGCACGCGCACCCCTTGCGGGGTCTCCACATGTGTGGAGACCGAGAGCATTTCTTCAACGGCCCCCTTGGTGATCATCAAGTGCTCGCCGCGCTCGTTGGCTACCACGACCGACAGACGACGACGCACGAAGTCGAACGGCAGTTCATCGATCTTGGTGAACTCGCGCGGTTGCACCGACTCGCCGATCTCGTTGGCACGCCGGATGATCGCAACGTCGATCAGGTTGCGCTGCCCGCTCTGGTGATAGCTGTTGAGCCAGCCCAAGCGCAGCACATCCTCGCGCTCGTCGCCCGCCACGTCGAGATGCTGCTCGAGAATGATGCGATCCTGCGTGAGCGTGCCGGTCTTGTCGGTGCACAGCACATCCATCGCGCCGAAGTTCTGCACCGAGTTCAAGCGCTTGACCACCACCTTGCGGCGCGACATCGCCAGTGCGCCGCGCGCCAGGTTGGCGCTCACGATCATCGGCAGCATTTCCGGCGTCAGTCCGACGGCCACGGCCAGCGCGAACGTCAGCGCGCTCACCCAGTCGCCCTTGGTCAGCCCGTTGATCATGAAGACGACCGGCACCATCACCAGCATGAACCGAATGAGCAGCCAGCTCACGCTGTTCACGCCACGGTCGAAGCTCGTCTCCACCCGCTTGTGGCTCACGACGTTCTTCGCCAGGGCGCCGAAATACGTGTCACCCGCCGTGGCAACGACTACGCCGGTGGCCGTGCCGCTCACCACGTTCGTGCCCATGAAGCAGACGTTGGACAGGTCGAGCAGGCTCGCATTGCCCTGCCCTGCGTCAATGCCGGCCGACTTTTGTGCGACGGCGCCGAGAGTGTCGTATTTCTCGACCGGAAGCGCCTCGCCGGTGAGCACGGCCTGACTGATGAACAGGTCGCGCGATTCGATCAGTCGCAGGTCGGCCGGGATCATGTCGCCCGCCTGGAGCGTCACGATGTCGCCCACGACCAACTCGCGCATGGCGACCTCGTGACGCTCCGACTCGCCGGAGGCCATCATCCTGCGGCGAACGCTCGCCGTGGTGCGCACCATCGCCTTGAGCTTCTCGGCCGCACGCAGTGAGCGAAACTCGGAGAAAAAGCGCAACAATCCGCTGATCGTCACCATGGTCAGCAGGATGGAGAGGCCCATGTAGTCCTGCTCGCCCGGATCGGCGAAATAGACGTCGGTAAAGTAGCTGACGGTGGCGAGCACCAGCAATACCATCACGAATGGGTTCTTGAACGCGCTGAACAATTGCATCGCCCAGTGGGGCGGCTTGTCGTGCGCGATTTCGTTGGGACCGTAACGGGTCTGACGCTGGCCGACATCGGCCAGCGTGAGGCCGTCCAGGTCGGTGCCCAGGGTGTGGAGGACGTCCCGCAGCGGCTCTGTCGCCAGACGGGCCACGGCGTCGGGGCCCGCGAGCGGCAGGTCGGAGGTTGTCGAGTGTTCGACGAAGCCGCGCTGCTTACGGCGCGAGCGAAGGTTTTTGATCATGACGATGTCCTGGCGCGGCTTACGCTGGCATGGCGGCCGGCGGGTCTCGTCAGGCGTCACCGGAGGTCAGGTCTCCGGAATAACGCGCGAACGCACCCTGCCGCGCCGCGCGGCGCGCGGTCGGTGAATGTGAAATATTGGGGATCGCCCGCCGGAAGCCCATGCGCCACGCGCGCGGGTCCGACGGGCCTCATTCGGCCACTTCCGTCTTCCATATCGGACTCCTTAAATTTCGCTTTTCGTTACACCGACGCACGCAAGTTCGTGCCCTGCACGTCCTCCGTCGGTCGATCAGCGCTCCTGCACTACCCGTGCATGGGCATGGCGGCGCCGATTGGGCGGCGGGCCGCGTCGTCAGACCAGACCACACGCCGCACGCTGCGTTCGCCTGAAAGGCGCATGACCAGTGATGTGAGCGACGCACGCGAGGCGAGCGGACAGTCGAGCGTGACGGTCGCCGAGGCTTCGTCACGATCGCTCGAGCGCGTAATGCTGACCTGTGTGGCGCGAAGGCCGAGGGCGGTGAGGTCGATGAACATCTGCTTGCGCAATGCCCCGAGGGCATCGGCCAGGCAGACAATGGTCAGACGCGACACCGGGCGAGTGTGCGTCGGTTGGCTCTGAAAAGCCTGAAATGTTTGAAAAGCGCGCATGACTTCCTCGCATGGCTGCGAATCGTCCGAACCGCACGCGGCAGGGACGACCGGCTCGTGCGCGCGCAACGTCGCGATGCCAGGAAGCATGCGCAAGACGTCAACGCCCAGCACGGGCACGACAATGGAAATTTTTGCGGGAATCGCGCCGAAGAAGTTTTGCTCAGCGAGAGCGTTCGTGGGCGCTAGACACCGCATCCTGCATGAGGACGCGGCACAGAGTGGGGCTGTGGATCCTCAGGCAATCAGTCGATCGAAGATCGACTACTACTGGCATCGGAATTCACGGACAAACCCCTGAAATTGAAGACAGGGCGGATGGTAACTGAGGCCAATTTGCAGCGTCAAGCATAAATTGCTGCGCCGCAACCAAGATAGGAATATGCCTATGCGCACGATGAACGTGACCTGAGTGAACTCTTGGTACCACGAGCGTCAAGCGGTTCGCAGCCCCTGATCCGCCGGGGTTCTCCAGAACGAATTCGGGGCGAGATTTTCGGCGTTACGAGGGCAAGTTGCTCCGGGCAAAACCACCAATTGCCCGGCGAATTCGGCTGGTGTCAGCGCGTTGAGAACAGCGTGAGGCCGGCTCGCGTCGTCAATCCATCGTGGCTTATCACGTCATCCACCACGTCTCTCCTCGGCGCGGGCCGGGCCACTCGTCTTTCATCCTTTCATCCTTTCATCCTTTCGGACTATGGATCGAGTTGGACGGATACGCTGTGTCTTCGATGGATAGCGTGCAACCGTCAAGGTTGTAAACGCTGTCGCCCGCCAGCGCCTTATTACCCAGGAATTTGCTCTTTTTTACAGTCACGCTCGTCGCTCCAACTTGCGATGCGCGGCTGATCAGGTAGATGCCCCCCCCATGCTCGCGCGCCCGATTTCTCAGAAACACAGTCTGATCGAAAGTGACGAGGGAACCGTAATCTTCATAAGCAGCTGCGCCATCGCACGTTGCCTCATTGTCGATGAAGGAAGAATTCCGGTGTGTCGACGTCACGCCCTCCCGGTCGAGTACCGCTCCTCCGTAGACCGCATGGTTACCACTGAACGTCGTATCGACAATTGTCAGATTTGCCTTGCCGAAGGCATAGATCGCCCCGCCCTCCAAAGCGACGTTCCGCTCGAATCGGCAATTCTGAATTGTCATCGTAAATCCGACCGGATCGCTGTATGGCTCAAGCGTCCGCCCGGCGCGGTAAGCCTTGAGCCCATTTGGCAAATAAGTCTTGCCTGCGTGATACGCCAGCAATCCGCCACCTTTGCCGTTATACGTAAAGCCGAGGGCGTTTCCCTCGCAAATCGTCAGCCCATCGAGTACTGCGTTGTTGGCGCCGTAGACGACATGCGGGTAACGATCACGGCCCTCGGCAAGCCTTGCGCTGAGCACCGTGCGCGGTGCATCCGAGCGGCGCTGCGTCAGCGCTGTTTCGGTTCCGGAAAATCCGCCATAAACCTTGACGTCGTCGTACAAGATGAAGGCGGCGATGCCATCGCCCCGCTCAACCGGGTGATAGTTGCCAGCCTTCACCCAGACCGACGCATTGGAAACCGACGCCAGTTCGATTGCCGCCTGCAGATCGGACAGCGCAGTCGCCCAGGAAAGGCCATCCTGAGTGGCGGCGGAAGAACTCGGAACGACGTGGATGACACTTGCGGAGACCGCTTGACGACGCACGGGCGGTCGCGTGTATTCCCCGCGATATTCGACGACGCCCTCGTTCCGCGTGTAGAACTGAACAAGCGTCTCCACGAGCCTGTCTTTCAGGAGTTGGGCGCCATCGAGATCCGTGCGGTAGCCAACGCCGCCGGTCGGCGGTAATGAGAGATCAGACAGCCGGATCTGGCCTTCGAGATTGCTGATGGGCAAAAATTCGGCCAATCGAATCGTCTGTCCGTTCGGCACTTTGGAACCGACCTCGGACACGATATCCTCGTGCCAGTTGTAAATGTTGTCGACGACACAATGGACGATGATTGGGTTGTTGTTGGCACCGGTTCCCTGATAAAGCCCCGCACCAAGGCCGCTGCTCGCCTTGTTGTCAACGATTGACACATTGACGAGCAGGGGCGAGGAGCCGCCGTCATTGCCCATACCGCCCGCAGTCTTCGCCTCATTGCGCGTGAGCAGCGCATTGAAAAGCAACGGTGTAGAGGCGAAATCATTGTAGATTGCGCCGCCCTTGTCCTCGCTCTTGTTGCCGACGAAGCGGCAATTGATGAAGCAAGGCATTGCGCCGAGATCATTACTGACCGCGCCACCGCGAAGACCCGCCGTATTGTCGATGAAATCGACATTGATGAATGTCGCCTGTCCGGTGCCCGGTTTGTGCACGTTGTAGACTGCGCCCCCTTTCGGAGAGAAATTGTTCTTGAAGACGCAGTTCCGGACGGTGGGGCCGGTCATGAAGTTGCGCATCCCACCGCCGACCACCATGTCTCCCTTCAAGATGTCGGCGGGCGAGAGATGCAGTCTGGGCTTGTCGGTTCCGTAAGCATCAGCGATCGTGAATCCATCGAGGATGGCCCGATCCGCGCCCAAAACGACGGTGTGCGTATTCTTGGTCTTATCACCCTTGCCGATGTTGCCGCTCAAGAGCGTGACGTTTTTGGCGTAATTTCTCTGGTCACGTACGGTTTCAGTGCCGGCGAATCCGCCGTACACATGGACATCTTCCTTGAGGATGAAGGATCGGGTTGCATCGTTCAGATCAGGATGGTAGGTGCCGCGCGCCACCCAGATTTCATCGCCCGAGGAAGCAACAGCCAAAGCCTCCTGCGGCGATTGGAAGGCGGTGCTCCAGCTTCTCCCATCCCCACTGCTTTTTGCACTTTGCGTGACGTACCAGATCTTCCCCTGCGCCGGCAACGCTTCCGCGCCCCCGCTGCGGACAACGAGTCCGGCACACGCGGCCGAGATGAGAGTGATAGCCTTCCTGCGGTCCATGTTCACTTAAAGT
>NZ_JAYRUC010000039.1:0-19867 GCF_041919235.1 Pandoraea sp. | reverse complement strand
CGCTTGGCCACCTCGGGGATCGTATCTCGATCCGCTTCGCGCAGAATTCGCACGATCTGCTCGTCACTGTACCGGCTTTTCTTCATACCAACTCCTCGTCTGAGCTGAGGAGCCATTATCTCCAGATCCCTTTGGTACGAAATTTCCCGGGCAGGTCACTAGCCCTAACCTTTAAAAGCCCTGTTCGGACGGGGCTTTTTCATGCGTCCACCAACACGTCCTTCTGCCTTCGGGGACGGCGGTTAACGGCCGTCTATAGCCATTGGTCGTGGCGCCAGATCCGACACTCGAATGTCGCCTCCTTCTTCAGTGCCGGACCTCTGCACGCTATCTTTATCGATGCATCGTGGACGAGTGCGCTAAGGCAACGCACCTGATTTCAGTCAGCAGCTTCTGAGCGGAAGTACGATCACGTCATTGTTCAATCAACGCCTAAAATAGGGTTCGACCGACAAACGAACTGACCCCACCGCACGCGAACGAAAGTAGAATATACGCATACAACAAGGAAGAGGCATCTATGGCGGCCAAAAATCCGCAGTCCCAATCTAAAATGGTTTCGCTATCCATGTTCAATAACAAAGGAGGCGTGGGCAAAACAACGTTGACTTGTAACCTCGCGTCCCTCTTGTCGACAAAATATAACAAACGCGTGCTGGTCGTCGACTGTGACCCTCAGTGCAATTCGACCCAGCTAATTATGGGCGAAGCTTATGCAACCTCGCTGTATTGGGATCATGCCGATACCAATGGAGTAACCACCGTCAAAGAGATCTTGCAAAAAATTGAGGATGGTGACTCTGACATAAACGGGAATATTGTCCCTGTAAAATCAAGCGAAAATAGATTCCACGTGGATTTAATTCCCGGTCATCCTGCCCTGTCAATCGTCGAAGATCGTTTAGGCGCAGCTTGGCATTCGTTGAAAGGCGGCGATCTCGGCGGAATCAGGCAAACCAATTGGAGCACCGCACTGTGTAGAGTAATTCAGCACCGATATGACCTAGTCTTCTTCGACCTAGGGCCAAGTCTCGGAGCGCTAAACCGCAGCATTCTCATTGGTTGTGACCGTTTTGTGACACCCATGGGAACAGACATATTTAGTATTCTTGGCGTTAGAAATATCGGCGAGTGGCTCAAATCGTGGGCCGAACTGTACGAAAACGCCCTGGAGCTTTGTGAAAAAGCAGCACCCAATCGCATTCAAAACTATCCGATTTCGACTTCGCTGCTGATACAGCATGGATTTTCCGGGTACACGCTTCAGCAATATATTACGAAATCGAAGCAAGGGATTCGTCGTCCAACCAAAGCGTATGAAGAAATTATTAATAACGTTCCTGCCGAGGTTGAAAAATCTCTCGGGAATTTTTGGGGTTCAAGAAACGAATTTTCGAGCGCAAAGCTCGGTGACATCCCTCATCTTTACAGTTTGATTCCGTTGGCTCAAACGGTATCGGCGCCGATCATGTCTCTGAGGTCTCAGGACGGACTAGTTGGTTCCCAGTTTCAGCAGCGAGACGAATATGTATCAATATTGACTCGTCTTGCAGACAATCTCATTTCGAACATTAACAGTCCTCTGGTCGCCTAACCTATGGAATGGGATAAATCGTTTGTGGATGAACTGGCCGCTCGGCGCTGTATTGTGTTTATGGGATCGGGAGTGTCCGCCGGTTGTCGAAGCGCCGATGGAACCAAGTCGCCGCCCGACTGGGCCGCTCTGTTGCATCTTTTGCATGCCGCCATGCCGCTAGGAAGCGACAAGAATTTCGCGTTGGAAAAAATTGAAGCCAAAGAATATCTCGACGCTGCGGAAGTTATCTGCTCCCGAGTCAGTGCAGCAGATTTTGCGGCAATAATGCGCGCAGAGTTCATCACACCGAGATACCAAGCTTCTAGTGCGCATAAGTCGATCCTTAAGTTAGACCCAAAGATCGTGGTTACTACAAACTACGACGATATTTATGAAAAATATTGTGCAACGGGTGACGCTTCGGCTGGATACAATGTCTGCCGATATTATGAGACTCATCTAATTAACGACCTTCGCTCGCCGGTCCGGTCTATTATCAAAGCACACGGGTGTGTCACCGACCCATCTAAGGGGGTGCTGACGAAGCATCAGTACTTTAAGGCGCGACAGGAATCGCCGAACTTTTTCAAAATACTCGACGCTCTGTTTATTACTCACACTTTGCTTTTCATTGGGTACAGCCTTAGTGATCCAGACATTCAGCTATTACTGGAAAACACCAATATCACTGCTCCAAGCGCGCATCAGCATTATGCAGTGGTTCCCCAAGGTTCAATGCACGAGGCGCTAAAGTCTGCTGCGACGAAATCATACAACCTGAGATTCGTCGAGTATGGAGGCGATGACCATGAGGAATTTCTTGCTGGACTGGAGGATCTTGCCAATTTAGTAGTAGAAAAGCGCGAAGCCAATCCGACTGCGATTTGACTGCAATTCGCCGACCTGCAGAATTCACTGAAGAGCATCTCGAAACATCGTTTCTCACGAATGCGTAGATGGCGACGTTGCTCAATGACTTACCGCTAGATCCCCATGAGCGAATGGTCAAATGACACTCCACAACCGCCGCTGCCATTGCAGCGCATCGAGCGGCCCCAGCGGGGCGAAAGCCGCCATTAATCGCACCTAAGCGCCTTCGTCACCGCCTGGTCCGAACGACGCGTCACACGGCGCAATTTCCTGCTTTTGCGGAGCACCGCCCCAAAAAGTCAGTAGCCACTATCGGGAAAACCTAAGAAAACTGGCGGAGGCGGTGAGATTCGAACTCACGGAAGGGTTACCCCTTCGCTGGTTTTCAAGACCAGTCCATTAAACCACTCTGGCACGCCTCCGGGGCGTGGCGCACGACCGGGTGTCGTGGCATGCGATGCCGTCTCGTTCGACAGCTTGGGATGCGTGCGGTCCGGGGGAATCGGCGTCGGAATCCCGGCGCAGACCGGTACCGCACGGCAGCCGGCATTATACCCGCTCATCCCGTCCTGTGAAGCCCTCGTTCCCCCCAAATCGCCTCACATCCCGCACAAATCCTCACAACTCACCCACCCACCCCTTGTCTTGTCACCGTCCGGCATGCATCATGCCTGAAGACGTGCGGTGAACGCCCATCGCGTTACCGTACGAGGCCTGACATGACCCGGAGACACCTCATGGATGCCGACACCTCCCGCGACGCCGCCCCGGAGACGTCGAATGACGCCAGCGGCGAACGCGCGACCAACGACGCCCCGACTGCCAAAACATTCTCCTGGCAGATCCCCACCCTCTACAACATCGGTGTCGACGTCTGCGACAAATGGGCCAATGGCTCCAACCGCCTCGCGCTCATCCACGAAAGCGCCGACGGCTCGCACGTGCGACTCACGTTCGACCTCCTCAAACAACTCTCGAACCAACTCGCCAACGAATGGCGCGCCCAAGGCGTCAAGGCCGGCGACCGCATCGGCATCTTCCTGCCACAATCGCCCGCCACGCTCGTCGCCCACGTCGCCGCCTATAAACTCGGCGCCATCGCCGTTCCCCTCTTCACCCTCTTCGGCCCCGAAGCACTCGCCTATCGCCTGCAAAACTCCGGCGCCACCGTGCTCGTCACCGACCTCGCGAGCATCGGCAAGATCGACGACATTCGCGCCGAACTCCCCGACCTGCGCCTCGTCTATGTCGTCCACGACGACCTGCCCGAAGCCCACCATCACGTCACCGACGACGAAGACTGGGGCGTCGCCGAAGACGGTCTGCTCGCACTCTGGCCCGCCATCGCATCGCGCAATTCCCACTTCGAACCCGTCCAGACCCGCGCCGACGCCCCCGCCCTGATCATCTACACCTCCGGTACCACCGGCAAACCCAAAGGCGCACTGCACGCGCACCGCGTCCTGCTCGGCCATCTCCCCGGCGTCGAGACGTCGCACAACGGCTTTCCTCAAGCAGGCGATCTGATCTGGACGCCCGCCGACTGGGCCTGGATCGGCGGCTTGCTCGATGTCCTGCTGCCCGCCCTGCATCACGGCGTGCCCGTGCTCTCGCGACGCTTCGAGAAGTTCGATCCGGTCGCCGCATTCGATCTGATGGCACGCCACGGCGTGCGCAATACCTTCCTGCCACCCACCGCCCTCAAGATGCTGCGCACGGTCGCCTCGCCACGCGAACACTGGCCCCTGCAATTGCGCTCCGTCGCCAGCGGCGGCGAGTCGCTCGGCCCCGAACTGTTGGCATGGGGACGCGAACACCTCGGCGTCGATATCAACGAGTTCTACGGGCAAACCGAGTGCAATATGGTCGTCTCGTCATGCGCCGCAGAATTTCCCGCGTTGCCCGGCGCCATCGGACGCGCCGTTCGCGGTCACGACGTGACCATCGTCGACGACGACGGCACGCCCCTGCCCATGGGCACCGTCGGCAATATCGCCATCGCAAAACCCAATCCAGTCATGTTCCTCGGCTATTGGCACAACCCGGACGCGACAATGGACAAGTATCGCGGTGACTTCCTGCTCACAGGTGACTCGGGATTCATGGACGAGCAGGGGTACATCACCTTCACCGGCCGCTCGGACGACGTCATTACCAGCGCCGGTTACCGCATCGGTCCCGGACCCATCGAAGACTGTCTGCTCCGGCACCCGTCCGTCCAGTTCGCGGCCGTCATCGGCGAGCCCGATGCATTGCGTACCGAAATCGTGAAGGCGTTCGTGGTGCTGCGCGAAGGGTACGAACCGTCCGATATCCTCGCCAAGGAAATTCAGGATTTCGTGAAACGCCGGCTCGCCGCGCATGAGTATCCGCGCAAGGTCGTCTTTCTCCCGGAACTGCCGATGACCGTCACCGGCAAGATCGTTCGCAAAGCGCTGCGGGAAATGGGCCCCATGCAGGGATGATCCCACCCGCCCCGGCCGTTCGAGCCGGGCAGGGCGCAGCGGCAGGCGCATCGCGCTGACGTGCCTCTCGCCTGCCTCTGTCCACTGCCGCTCGGGCGCAAAGGTACAAAGGCGCAAAGGCAATGTCAGTCAATCACTTCGCGTCGCGCTCGAGAAACATCGCCTGAAGGTCGTTCAGGAAACGCTGTCCCAGCTCAGTGGGCGCAATGCGCAGCGGATCGTCCACGAGCAGTCCCTTCTCTACACCCGTGGCAAGTGCCTTGGCAATTTTCGCCATCGGCAACCCAACGCGATCCGCGAAAAGCTCGCTCTTCACGCCATGGGTCAGCCGCAACGCATTGAGCATGAACTCGAACGGTAAATCGCGCGGCTCGACCTCTCGCTCCTCCTGGATCGCGTTGCCCGCCGCTGCCGCCTCCATAAACCGCTGCGGATGCTTGTGCCGGACTTGTCGCAGCACGCGGTGCGGAAACGAAATCTTGCTGTGCGCGCCCGCACCGATACCGAGATAGTCGCCAAACTCCCAATAATTCACGTTGTGCTTCGCGCGTCGATGCGGCGTTGCATACGCCGACACCTCGTAATGCTCATAGCCCGCCAATGCCGTGCGCTCGGCAATCCAGTCCTGCATGTCGGCCGCCGTGTCGTCGTCAGGCACGGTCGGCGGATACTTGTGAAACTGCGTATTCGGTTCGAGCGTGAGGTGATACAGCGACAAATGCGGCGGGGCGAACGACAGCGCAGTCTCCACGTCCTGCCGACACTGTGCCAACGTCTGGTTCGGCAGCGCGAACATCAGGTCGAGGTTGAAGTTGTCGAAGTTGGCCTGCGCGATCTCGATCGCATGACGCGCTTCGTCACCGTCGTGAATGCGTCCAAGTGCTTTCAGATGCTCGCTGTTGAAGCTCTGAATGCCGATCGACAGCCGGTTGATGCCGCTCGCACGAAAGCTCCGGAACTTGTCTGCCTCGAACGTGCCGGGGTTCGCCTCCATCGTGATTTCCGCGTCGGCGTCCAGCGGCAGCAGGGCGCGCAAATCCGAGAGCAGTCGGTCCAGTCCGGCAGCCGACAATAAACTCGGCGTGCCGCCGCCAATGAAGACGGTGTGCACCGGACGTCCCCACACCAACGGCAAAGCCTGCTCCAGATCCTGACGCAACGCATCGAGATAGGCCTGCTCGGGGAACGCCTGCGCGCCGCCGTCGCCACGCCACTCGTGCGAGTTGAAGTCGCAATAGGGACACTTGCGCACGCACCACGGAAAGTGCACGTACAACGACATCGGCGGCAGCGCCGGCAAACTGATCGTGCCGGGCCGCAGGAAATTCTGCACGGGGAGCGCTGACCGAATCATTCCGCTCACGCCTCCCGGCCCAGCTTCTCGAGCAGCACGCGCAGGGCGCGCGCTCGGTGGCTATGCACGTTCTTCACCGCAGGATCGAGCTCGGCAGCCGTTTGATTCAACGAGCGAATCAGAAAGTGCGGATCGTAGCCAAAGCCGTGCGCGCCGCGCGCCGTGTCGACAATCTCGCCATCCCAACGGCCTTCGGCAATGATCGGCTGCGGATCTTCGGCATGACGCACCAACACCAGCGCGGCGAAATAATAGGCGTCGCGATAGCCAGCGGTGTCGGCGTGCTGCGCGAGTTGCTCGATCAGATGACGGTTGTTCGCCGCATCGGACTTCTCGCGCCCGGCGCGTGCCGCGTAGCGCGCGGAATACACACCCGGCGCACCGCCGAGTACCGGCACGCACAGGCCCGAGTCGTCCGCCAACGCGGGCAGCCCCGTCGCCGCCGACGCGTGACGCGCCTTCGCCAGCGCATTCTCGATGAAGGTCACATGCGGCTCTTCCGCCTCATGCACGCCAAGCATGCCCTGCGGCACCAGCTCGATGCCGAGCGGCTCGAACATCGACGCGAACTCGCGAAGCTTGCCCGGGTTGTTCGACGCCAGCACGATCTTCTGCATGACCATCGTTACACCCCCAGCGCGCGCTTCTGTTCGTCGATCAACGCGCGAATGCCGGCATCGGCCAGATCGAGCAACACATTGCTCTGCGCACGCGTGAACGGCTCGCCTTCCGCCGTGCCCTGAATCTCGACGAAGCCGCCTTCGCTCGTCATGATGACGTTCATGTCGGTATCGCACGCGGAATCTTCGACATAGTTCAGATCGAGCACCGGCTGGCCTTGGTACAACCCGACCGAGACAGCGGCGACGTGCGCACGAATGGGCGACGATTCGAGTTTGCCCTCGGCAATGAGCTTCGAGACCGCATCGTGCGCCGCAACGAATGCGCCCGTGATAGACGCGCAACGCGTGCCGCCGTCCGCCTGAATGACGTCGCAGTCGATTTGGATCGTGCGCGGGCCGAACTTCTCCAGATCGAACACGGCGCGCAGCGAACGGCCGATCAAGCGCTGTATCTCCTGCGTGCGCCCACTCTGTTTGCCGCGCGCGGCTTCACGATCACCACGCGTGTGCGTGGCGCGCGGCAGCATGCCGTATTCGGCCGTGAGCCAGCCCTGGCCGGAATCGCGCAGGAAACCAGGTACTTTTTCTTCAACGCTGGCGGTGCAGATGACCTTGGTCTCGCCGCATTCGATCAACACGGAACCTTCAGCGTAGCGGGTGTATTGGCGGGTGATGCGCACGGGCCGCAATGCGTCGTGCGCACGGCCGTCCGGGCGGGGGATTTGCGTCATGGATGAGTGTCCTGCGAGGTGAATGGATGCAGCAATACCCGAATGGTATCGCTAAACGCCCCAGGCTTGGCGGCACTGGCCCGGCGCCACCAAGCCGAATCGGGAGCCTCGGGCCGGAAAATGCGATAATCGCGTTTCATCCATGCATGCAATACCGGCTGCTGCATCGCCCGCTGAAACACCCTCGCGAGGCTGTGGTACCGGTCACCCCGATGAAAGACAACAATATCTACAGTATGACCGGCTACGCCAGCGTCACGCGCGACATTGCGCATGCCGATGGGGCCGCAGGCGCGAGCGTGTCGGTCGAGTTGCGTACGGTCAATTCGCGCTTCCTCGATCTGGCATTCCGCATGCCAGAAGAAGCCCGTGCCTGCGAACCGGTGCTGCGCGAAGCGCTTACCGGCAAGCTCTCGCGCGGCAAGGTCGACATTCGCATCAACATACAACGTCCGGAGAGCGGCGCGAGCGGTGCGCTCAATCCCGACGCGGTCAAACGACTCGCCGAACTCGAACAACAAGTGCTCGCGCTCTTTCCTGACGCCGAGCGCATGCGCACCGGCGAAATCCTGCGCTGGCCGGGCGTGCTCGGCGAGGAGTCGGTGACGGCCGACGCGCTGCGTGACGCCGTGATCGATGCCGGACGCGCCGCCATCGGCGATCTCGTCGACGTACGCAAGCGCGAGGGCGCGCAGCTCAAGGCAAGCCTCATCGAACGCATCGAGAACATGGAGAAGATCCTCTCGGGCCTACAGCCGCTGGTGCCGGAGCTGATCGCACGCCATCAACAGAAGATCGTCGATCGGCTTCTGGAAGCGCTGGGTCTCGTGGTGCCGGAGGGTTCGGTCGCGCCGGGCAAGGACGAAATCGCCGAGCGTATTCGTCAGGAAGTGACGATTTACGGGGTGCGTATCGACGTTGCCGAGGAACTCACACGGCTCGACGCCCACCTGAAGGAAACCCGCCATGTCCTCGACAAGGGGGGATTGGTCGGCAAACGGCTGGACTTCATGATGCAGGAGCTCAATCGCGAAGCGAACACGCTCGGCTCGAAAGCCGCCTCGAAGGAACTCGCCGATGCCTCGATGGCGCTCAAGCTCTACATCGAGCAGATGCGTGAGCAAGTGCAGAATCTGGAGTAAGTCGCATGTCCTCGCAATCGCAAGTCCCGCCAACCGCCCTTCATGCCGAGTATCCCGGCAACCTGTTTATGGTGGTCGCCCCCTCGGGCGCGGGCAAATCCACGCTCGTCAACGCACTGCTCGCGCAGGATAACGACGTTCGCCTGTCGATCTCGTGCACCACGCGCGCGCCGCGTCAGAACGAAGAAGAGGGCGTGCATTACCACTTCATTTCCGTGGATCAGTTTCTGGCGCGAAGAAAGCGCGGCGAATTCCTGGAAAGTGCGGAAGTTCACGGTAACTATTACGGCACGTCGCGCGTGTGGATCGAGGACCAGATGCGCGAAGGTCGCGATGTGCTGCTCGAGATCGATTGGCAGGGCGCGCAGCAGGTTCGCAAGCGCTTTTCGAATGCGGTCGGCATCTTCATTCTGCCGCCGTCCATCGCCGCGCTGGAGGAGCGCCTGAAGAAGCGCGGCACGGACGAGCCCAACGTGATCGCGCGACGCTTGCTGGCGGCCGGCGGAGAAATCGCACACGCACCCGAAGCGGATTTCATCATCATCAACGACGAATTCCAGCGGGCGCTCGATCAACTGCAATCGGTCTTCACCGCAGTCCGTCTGCGCTTCGCCTCGCAGTACGCCCGGCACAAGACGCTGTTCACCGACCTCGATATTCACGCACCGAACGATCAGCAGTAGACACCCTCGCGTTCGCGCGCCGCGCTCGTGTTTTGGGCGAGCGTGCGCCGGCTGCGATAGAATATGCCTCATATCAAGAAGGAACCCCCTTATGGCCCGTATTACCGTTGAAGATTGCCTGAAAAGAATTCCGAATCGCTTCGAGCTGGCACTCGCCGCGACCTACCGCGCTCGACAACTGGCGCAAGGTCACACGCCGAAGCTCGAGAACAACAAGGACAAGCCAACTGTCATCGCGCTGCGCGAAATCGCTGCGGGGCAGGTCGGCATCGAGATGCTCAAGAAAGTGCCGCTCTGATCGGGAGACAGCACTGATGCGATGTGACGTTCCGGGCCGCTCGACGATGCAGGTACACGTATGAGTCATGCGAAATCACCGGCCGCGTCCATCGCTGCGGATGAACCCAAAGCGGGGGAGCCCAAGCCCGAGCGCAAGAAGAAGAAGGGCGAAAGCGCCACGCGGCAATACATCGACGCACTGCTGGAGCAGTCGTATCGGCACCTCTTCGGTCCGACGGCAACGCCTGAGCAGCCGCGCAAGCCCGAGGTCGTCTCGATCGCCCGTCTGAAGGGCATGCTTGGGGAGTACCTCAAGGAAAACGACCTCGCGCAAATCAAGGAAGCATTCCAGTTCAGCGACGAGGCCCACCTGGGCCAGTATCGCCAGAGCGGACAGCCCTACATTACCCATCCCGTCGCCGTTGCCGAGATCTGTGCCGAGTGGAAGCTCGATGCGCAGTCGATCATGGCCGCCCTGCTGCACGACGTGATGGAAGACCAGGGCGTGACCAAGGCCGAGCTCGCCGAGCGATTCGGCCCAAAGGTCGCGGAACTGGTCGACGGCCTGTCGAAACTCGACAAGATGGAGTTTCGCAGCCGGGAAGAGGCGCAGGCCGAGAGCTTTCGCAAGATGCTGCTCGCCATGTCGCGCGACGTTCGCGTCATTCTCGTCAAGCTCGCCGACCGCCTGCACAACATGCGCACGCTGGGCGTCACCTCGACGGAGAAACAACGCCGAGTGGCACGCGAGACGCTCGACATCTACGCGCCCATCGCTCACCGTCTCGGACTGAACAATACCTATCGCGAACTCCAGGACCTGAGTTTCGCGAATTACCATCCGCGTCGCCACGCCGTGCTCGACAAGGCGGTGAGGGCTGCACGCGGCAACCGTCGTGAAGTGGTCGGCAAGATTCTCGACGCCGTCGAGAAGGCGCTGACCGAGGGCGGCGTGAGCGCCGATGTCTTCGGCCGCGAAAAGACGCTCTTCAGCATCTACAACAAGATGCAGGAGAAACAACTGTCGTTCTCGCAGGTGCTCGACGTCTACGGCTTCCGTGTCGTCGTCGAGTCGAACGCGCAGTGCTACCTGGCGCTCGGCGTGTTGCACGCGCTCTACAAGCCGGTACCGGGCAAGTTCAAGGACTACATTGCCATCCCGAAGGTCAACGGGTATCAGTCGCTGCATACGACACTCGTTGGCCCGTTCGGCACCCCCATCGAATTCCAGATTCGCACGCGCCGCATGCATGAGATTGCGGAAGCGGGCGTGGCCGCGCACTGGCTCTACAAGAACGGTGGCGCCGACATGAACGATGTGCAGAAGCACGCGCATCAATGGCTGCAGTCGCTGCTCGACATTCAGAGCGAGACCGGCGATTCGACCGAGTTTCTCGAACACGTCAAGATCGACCTGTTCCCCGACGCCGTCTACGTTTTCACGCCCAAGGCGCGCATCATGGCGCTGCCGCGCGGTGCCACCGCGCTCGACTTCGCCTATTCGGTCCACAGCGATCTCGGCAATCAGTGTGTCGCCGTCAAAATCAACAACGAGCTGCTGCCACTGCGCACCGAGCTGAAGAACGGCGACATCGTCGAAGTCATCACGGCGCCATACTCCAAGCCGAATCCCGTCTGGCTCGGCTTCGTGCGGACCGGCAAAGCGCGCTCGGCCATTCGTCATTACCTCAAGACGATGCGCTTTGCCGAGTCGGTGCAACTCGGCGAGCGTCTGGTGGAGCAAGCGCTCAAGGGCTACGGTCTGACGATGGGCGACATTGCACCCGAGATCTGGGACAAGCTCGCACAGTGGACCGGCAACAAGGATCGGCAGGATATCTTCGCCGACATCGGGTTGGGCCGTCGCGTGCCGGCCGTCATGGCCAAGCGTCTCGCAGTGCTCTCGTCGGGCAAGGAAAGCGAGAACGATACCGACAGCCCGGACGACACCGATTCCCCGCGTACCGGCGAAGAAAGTGTGGGGCCGCCGGTGCTCATCACCGGCACGGAAGGGATGTCGGTGCAATTCTCGGCGTGCTGCCGCCCGATTCCTGGCGATGCGATCATGGGCTACATCGGCATTGGACTGGGCATGGCGATCCACACGACCGATTGCCCGGTCGCGCGCCGTATCCACCGCAAGGATCCCACCCGCTGGATCGACGTCGCATGGGCAACGCAACCGGGGCGCCTGTTCGATGTGGGCATCAAGGTGCTCGTGCGCCACAACCGTGGCGTGTTCTCGCGGGTGGCCGCCGACATTACCGCGTCGGACGCGAACATCGTGCACATTGGCATGGATGAAGTGGTGCCGGACGAATCGGCAACCCTGCGCTTCCTGATCCAGGTCAGCGATCGTGTGCATCTGGCCAACGTGATGCGCCGTATCCGCGTGAATCCGGACGTCATGCGCGTAGCGCGCGAGCGTCATCAAGACGCGCTCCATGCCAATCACGCCATGCGCATTGCGCGAGAGCGCGGCAACTACTGACGCACCGGACAGCGCCCCAGCATTGTGCGGGGCGCGCCCGCGCCCCTATCGGGATAAGCGCGAGCGGGCGCGATCGTCATGCCGACGGCGGGTAGTGCACGTCGAGAATCTCAATCTGTTCGAGCCCGGCCGGCGTGCGCAGCGGCACCGTGTCGCCGACCTTCGCTTTGGTGATCGCACGGGCGATAGGCGAAATCCAACTGACATGCCCCCGGTCGAGATCGACCTCGTCGATGCCGACGATCATGATCGTATGCGACTCGCCCTTGCCATCGGCATACGTCACTTCCGCACCGAAGAACACCTGATCGACGTTTTCCTGCCGACGCGTGTCGACGACCTCGGCATTATCGAGGCGTCGCGTGAGAAAGCGGATACGTCTGTCGATTTCGCGCAAACGCCGCTTGCCGTAGATGTAGTCGCCGTTCTCGGAGCGGTCGCCGTTCGATGCCGCCCACGACACGACCTTCACGACTTCCGGGCGCTGATTGTCGATGAGATCGAGCAATTCGTCCTTCAGCCGCTGATAGCCGGTAGGTGTGATGTAGTTCTTTGCGCCCGCGGGAATTTCCGGGGCACCGGCGTCGAGATCATCATCGTCGTCGCCGCTGTCTTCCTTGACGAAGGCCTTGTTCATAGGTCGATGCACGCGACGCGCGCGTGCGGGGAGCGTTTGAGGATCTCTGCATTATAGGAGCGATGTGTATCGATCAGGTGCACGGGCACCCATCGCTGTCCGGCGATCATGCTCAGGTGTCATGGAGCGTGCCGGCAATGTCCTCTACAATCGGCTCACATCCGCCCCATTTGAACGCAGGAGAACCGCACATGACCGATTCCACAAGCCCCTTCCTTGCCGTGCTCAAACCGCATTTGAGCGATATCGGTGCCTTCACCGTGCAGCGCAGTCTGCCCAGTCTGCCCATCAAGACGGTGGGGCCGTTCATTTTTTTCGACCACATGGGGCCGGCTACGCTTGCGCCGGGGCAGGGGATGGACGTTCGCCCGCATCCGCACATCGGGCTTGCGACTGTCACGTATCTGTTCGATGGGGAAATCTGGCACCGCGACAGTCTGGGCAGTGACCAGCGCATCACACCGGGCGCGGTGAACTGGATGACGGCGGGGCGCGGCATCGTGCACTCCGAGCGCACGCCGGATGACGTGCGCGAGCGCGGCGGCGCCGTGCACGGCATCCAGACGTGGGTCGCGCTGCCGCAGGCCGACGAAGAGACCGAGCCGACGTTTGCGCATCACGCCGCGTCGTCGCTGCCGGACATTTTCCTGCCCGGCGTGCACATGCGCCTGATTCTCGGTGAGGCCTTTGGGGAAAAGGCGCCGGTGAAGGTGTTCTCGCCGATTTTTTATCTGGCCGTCGAGATGGAGGCATGCGCGGCGTTTGTGTTGCCGCCCGAGTATGCGCAGCGCGCGGTCTACACGGTGCAAGGCGAGGTCACGGTGAACGACGAGCTGTTGCCCGAACACCGCATGGGTGTGCTCGCACCGGACGCAGACATGCGCATCGTGGCCGGGAACAAGCCGGCGCGTCTGATGCTGCTTGGCGGTGCGCCGCTCGATGGCGAGCGCTTCATCTTCTGGAACTTCGTGTCGTCGAGCCGCGAGCGCATCGAACAGGCCAAGGCGGCCTGGACGGCCCAGCAAATGGGTAAAGTGCCAGGGGAGACGGAGTGGATTGCGCTGCCTGAGCGTAAGCCGTCAGCGAATTGAGGCTCGCGCGAGCGCTTCGGCGCCCGTTGCTGAAGCGCCCGGCAGCGGGTTTGCCACGCGGGGCTCGGGCGCCGACGCACGACGCCCTCAGGCACTCAGGCATTCAGGCATTCAGGCACTCAGTACGATGACCGAGCAGCGGCGGGCTTCGAGCAAGCGGTGAGAGAGTGCGCCGAAGTTGAGACGGTCGCCGAAACGCGGTTGCACGCCGAGCACGAGCAGATTGTGCTTGCCGTGTTCGATCTGCTGCAACACGGCTTCGTCGACCTTGCCGCGCGCAAGCAGGAGCGTACGAAGCTCGACTTTGTTACGCTCGGCCAGCGCCTGCAGATTGTCCATCATGGCGGCTTCGGCAGCGTCCGGGCGCAGCACCTGGGGGCGCCAACGCCGATGCAGCACGCCGGGTCCGACCCGGGCCGAGACGTGGAGCGCCGTGACCGGTGCATTCGCCGCTCGTGCAAGCGTGATTGCAAACTCGACCGCGTGCCGTGAATAGTGGGTGCCCGAGACCGGCACGAGAATGTCGAGCGGTGCGTCGGGCTGACTGGCATGTTCGCCGTGAGCCAGCACAATGGCGATGGCGCCGTCGAACGCTTTGGTGAGCGTCAGCACGCCTTTGGGCAGCGGCAATGGGGGAACGTCGGAATCCGACTCCTCGCCTGGGGCATCGAATCCAGCGATGACGAAGCCGTAGCCCTTGGCGATTTCGTCGGAGATGCGGGTGGCTTCGTGACTGCGGTCGGTTTGCGACGCGTCTTGACTGCGTGCAGCATCGGACGGATCGCTCGCGATGAAATTCCCTTCCTCGGTTGCCTCGCTCACTCGCTTGCTGTCGTGGGCTTCCCCCACGGGGTCACGCTGCGGGGCTTCGGCGTCGGGCGCATCCGGTGAATCTGACGGCGCCTCCTCCGGTTTGCCCGCTTTCACCGGCCCGTGCGGCAGTTCCGGTGTTTTTTGCGGCGGTTTGCCGGTACGCTCGCGAAGGACGAGGCGCGCAGCTTCCCCTGCATTGTCAGACCCCGTGTCGTCTTCGACCCCCGGTGTGCCCGGCGCACGCGGCACCGCCAGCTTGGCGGCGGCGAGTGCGATTTCAAACGCGTCGCGCCCGGCGCCTTCGCGCCCCGTGTCGGCCGCGGACGTGTCGCTCCCGCCTGGCCTGACGGGGGTGTGCGCCCGTTCGCTGACGTGGCGCGCAGCCTTGTCGTCGTCCGACTTGGCCGGCGCGGGGGCAAGTACGGTCGTCAGCGTGCCGCGCACGCCGGCCGTCAGCCCGGCGATCCATGCAGCGAAGCGCCCGTTGGCGCTGCCGTCCACAGCGGCCAGAATGCGCTCGACGTTCGGCAGGAAGTCCTTTGCTTCGGCCGCTTCCTTTTCGAGCCGGGCCCGCTCCTGCGCCGAGAGCGGTATGCGCACGAGCGCGCGACGCAGCACAGGTGGCATGACGAGCGTGGTGGCAAGCGCCATGATGACGATCATCGTGAACAGATCGGTGCTGAGCACGCCGAGCGACAGCCCGATGCTCGCCACAATGATCTCGGTGGAGCCGCGCGCGTTCATGCCTGTGGCGAGCGCCAGAGCTTCCGCCGAGGACATGCCGCCGAGGCGCCCGCCGATGAAGCCGCCGGTGAATTTGCCGACGCTCGCGATCAGGATCAATCCGGCAACGAGTCCGAGCATGCGCCAGTCGAACAGAATCGTCATATCGACCGACAGGCCTGCAACGCCGAAAAACACGGGCGCGAACAGGGCTACGATCAACCCGCGTAGCTGTGCCTCGATCTGTTCGGTAAGAATGGGCGACTGTCCTATCATGACACCCGCCATGAACGCGCCCAGCGCGGTATGCACGCCGAGCCTGTCGGTCGCAAGCGCCAGCACGAACGTGATGACGAGTATCGTGCTGAGCACGGGCATCTCGACGGTGAAGCGGTCGTTGGTCCACCGAATCGCCACGGCCACGGCACGTTTGCCCACGGTGAAGCACAGCACGATGAACAGCAACGTGCCCCCAAGGCTGAAGGTCAGCCGGCCGAGATCGATCGAGCCGCTCGCTCCCAGACCGGCAATGGCGGCGATGATGATCCAGCCGGTGGTGTCGTCGAGAATGGCGGCCGCCAGGATGACCTGGCCGATATTGCGGCGCAGATAGTCGACTTCGCGAATGACCATCGCCACGACTTTGACTGACGAAATGGACAGCGCGGTCCCGAGGAAGAGGGCGGTGACCAGCCTGGCCTCGGGGTGCGGCAGCAGATTGTCGGGCAGGTGCCAGCCGAGCGCGAAGCCGCACGCGAACGGAATCACCATGCCGCCGGCCGACGCGAAGATCGCCATTCGCTTCATGCGGCGAACGAGACCCAGATCGGTTTCGAGCCCGGTGGAGAGCAGCAACAGCAGCACGCCCAGCTCGGCGACGGCGTCGAGCATCTTTTTCTGCGCGTCGGTATCGGGGAAGATGGCGTGTTGCCAGGCGGGCAGCAGCGCGCCGAAAACGGAGGGGCCGAGCAACACGCCGGCCAGCAACTGCCCCATGACGGCCGGCTGGCGCAGACGTTGCATCAGCTCGCCGAGCAGGCGGCCGACAAGCACCAACAGGAGCAGTTGCGTGAAGAAGATTGCCGTGCCGTGGCCTGCGTGCATGTGCCTCCCTGTGTGTCGTGGGACGGCGCGCGGCCGAGGCGGGAACCCTGGGCGCTGAAGTGCGTCCGTACCGATTTGCCCAGTTTTGCGATTACCATGCTTCAAGCGGGCGGCTGTATTCGATGAGTGACGGCCGCTGTTCACGCAATTTACCACGCTAGGTAGGACCTATGATCGATACCCATTTCGCCAGTTTCGATGCCGATGTGCTGGCCGTCTCGCATCAGGTGCCGGTACTGGCCGACTTCTGGGCGCCCTGGTGCGGCCCGTGCAATGTGCTTGGGCCGTTGCTCGAGAAGCTCGAAGCGCAAGCGCAGGGGCGTATCCGGCTCGTGAAGATCAATGCCGACGAGAACGCGCAGCTTTGCGCGGAGTACGGCGTACGAAGCCTGCCGACGGTGGTGGCTTTCGTCGATGGCGCGCCGGTCGACCAGTTCGTGGGCGCATTGCCCGAGGGGCAGCTACGCGCGTTTATTGACGAGATCGTTCCGAATCCGGCGGAGATGGCACGCCGCGTGGCGCGCGAGGCGCTGGTCGAGGGTCAGCCGGCGATCGCTCGCGACGCGCTGCAGGCCGCGCTTGCGCTCGATCCTGCGCATGACGATGTGCGCCTCGATCTGGCCGACGTGCTGCTCGGCATGGGTGATGTCGAGGGGGCACGCGCCGAACTGGCGCTGCTCTCGCCGCGCACCGCAGCCAGTGGCGATGCTCGCCTGGCCGCGCTCAATACGCGCCTTGCTGCTGCCGAGCAGGCAAGCCATCTACCGCCCGC
Source organism: Pandoraea sp. (assembly GCF_041919235.1). NCBI lineage: Bacteria > Pseudomonadati > Pseudomonadota > Betaproteobacteria > Burkholderiales > Burkholderiaceae > Pandoraea > Pandoraea sp. Next base: position 2,513 of record NZ_JAYRUC010000039.1, on the reverse strand, counting down.
GCAGGCGCTGCTTGCGCGCGTGCAAGCCGATCCCGGCAATCTGCAAGCGCGGCTCGACCTGGCGAATCGCTATCTGGCGGATCGTGCGTACGCGCCGGCTTTGCAGACGCTGCTCGATATCGTGCAGCGCGACCGCACGTTTGGCGATGACGCCGCACGCAAATCGATGCTGGCTATCTTCGACACGCTCTCGGAGACCGATCCCGCCACCGTGGCCGCCTGGCGACGCAAGTTGAGCGCGGCGCTCAATTGAGGGCACCTTTTTTCCCCATTTCTCCTATTTCTCCCATTTTCCACACGCCGATGACTGCTCCCTCTCTGATAACGTTCGCGCCCGCTCAGGCGGGTGAGGCTGTCTTCGACCACCCTGCAGAGGCCCGTCGCGTGAGCGGCAATCCGCAACGCATGACGCGGCCGTTCTACACCGATGCGCTCGGTGAGTTCGACTGCGGCGAATGGACGTGCGAACCCGGCGCGTGGCGTATCGCATTCGGTGCGCATCGCCAGGAATATTTCTCGGTGATCGAGGGGCGCATTCGCATCAGCGATCTGGACGGCAATACCTCGGAGTTTGGGCCGGGCGACGCCTGTGTGATCCCGGCGGGCTTCGAAGGGGTGTTCGAAGTCGTCGAACCGGTGCGAAAGCACTTCGTCATGTTCGAGCGCAGGGCACAGTCATGACGCGCCTCGTGTTCTTCTGCGGTCACGCAGGGGCGGGCAAGACGACGCTGGCCAAGCGTCTGATAGGCCCGCTGATCCGACGCAGCGGCGAAGCGTTCTGCCTGCTGGACAAGGACACGCTCTACGGAGCGTACAGCGCGTCGGTGATGGGGGCGCTGAGCGGCAATCCGAACGACCGGGACAGCCCGCTGTATTTGCAGACGCTGCGTGAGCCGGAGTACGCGGGACTGCTGGAAACGGCCCGCGAGAATCTGCGCCTCGGCGTGAATGTGCTGGTGGTCGCACCGCTCTCGCGCGAGCTGCGCGAGGGGCTGCTGTTCGATCGGGCGTGGCTCGATGTCGATGACGATGTGGGCGTGCACGTCGTTTGGGTCGATCTGGATGAGACGCATGCAAGGGAGCGCATCGTGACTCGGGGGAATCCAAACGATGCGTATAAGCTCGCGCATTGGGACGAGTATCGAATGCGCCGTTTTCTGCCGCCTCCGGCAGCGTTCCCCGGACTCGTGCGCTTCGACAACACGGCACCGACGCCGGACGACGACGAACGTCTGCTGCAGACGCTGCTGGCGCAGACGCGCTGATATCGGAAATATCTGCGTAGGGAATTGTCCGAAAAGGGGTTGGCGTCGGACGAGCGGGGCAGGGGCGTTGCTAATGTGAGGACACTTTCCTCCCTGTCCCCGCGTCGATCATGTTCCTGCCTCTTCGTCCGTTGTCATCGCCTGCGGCCAGTGTCGCGGGCTTCGTACGCAACTTCCCTCGATACGCGCGGATGGTGTGCGCCGGGCTGGCGGTAGTGGTCCCGGTCCTGGCGCACGCGGGCGAACCGCCTGTGCCCGGACTGCCCCGGTTGAGTGCGATCGCCATGCCCGCGACGTTCCCAGATTCGTCGGCCATGCCCGCCAGCGACGCTGCGGCAGCGCAAGCGCCCGCCGACCTGCCTCCCACGATGGCGCGCATTCGCGAGCGCGGACGCATTGTGCTGGGCTATCGGCAAACGGCGGTCCCGTTCTCGTATGTCGACGCGAAGGATCAGCCGATGGGGCTGGCGTGGGCGCTGTGTCAACGCATCCTGCCCGCTTTGCAACGCGAGATGGCGATGCAGACGCTGCGCAGTACCCCAGTGCGCGTGATCGAGCAGATGCGCGGACCCATGATCAAAGGCGATGCCATCGACATCGATTGCGCACCGTCGACGGTGACGGCCGAACGCGAACGTCAGGTCGCCTTCAGTCTTCCTTACTACGCGGCCAACGTTCGCCTCATGGTGCGGCACGGCGCCGGAATCCATTCCATCGACGATATGCGAGGACTGCGGCTCGCCGTCGTGCAAGGCACAACCGCAGAGCGGCTCGTGCGCGCCCAACACGCCCGAACCGGCTTCCAACTCCTGATGGCGCGCGACTACGACGACGCGTTTCGCATGCTCCGTGAACGCCGCGCACAAGCCCTCGCGCTCGACGACATCCTGCTCGAAGGCCTGCGCGCCACCAGCAAGTCGCCCAACACTTTCGAAATCGTCGGCCCACCACTCTCGGATCAACCCGAGTACTACGCACTCGTCCTCCCCAAGGACGACCCAGCATTCAAATCCGTCGTCGACGCCGCACTCGCCGAACTGTTCCGCAACGGTGACATGGCCCAGCTTCAACGACAATGGCTCCAGATCGCCGTGCCACCCTTCGGCCATCAACTGCACATCGATCCGTCGCCAGACGTGCTCGCCCTCTGGAAATCCGGCGGACGTGTGGGTATCGCTCTCCGTAACGCCAACCCCAACCCCCCCCCCCCCCCCCCCCCCCCCCGCGGGGGGGGGGGGGGCGCCCCCC
>NZ_JAYRUC010000038.1:0-20278 GCF_041919235.1 Pandoraea sp. | reverse complement strand
TCTGCATGATCTCGAAGCTGGTTTCGATCTGCTCCTTGTCGAACTTGTTGGCGAGTGCGCCGCTGCCGTCTTTATCGGAGGACACGTCGCGGTTGACGGCGGCTACGGTTTCCTTCGCCGTCTTGCCGGTTCGTTCAAGTTGGCTCGCCTCGTTGGTAATCTCAATAACCCCCGCACTGATACCGCTTCGCGTTATGCTCGATGCGCTATCCCCGGCCGCGACCACCACCGGCGGGGTCACGCTCACCGCTCCCGTCTTCGGCAGTTCGCTACCCGGTGTCGCGTTTGCGCCGGTCTGCGCATCTCCCTTCTGATCCGTGCCGACTTTGGCGTTCTCTCCGAAGCCCGTGCTGATGCCACCACCCAAGCTGACACCAAAGGCGTCGTACTCTGCGTGGTTTTCAACGTCGCGCGTCGTCAACGAACCGGTTTTCAGACGGTTCCTATTCTCGTCAACGGCCTTATCGGTCGAGGCGATGATGGCGCCCGTCAGATCGGTGTTGCCCTTGACGGTGACGTCGAAACCGCCATCGCCAGCCTTGATTCCCGACTGTTCGGTGACGCTCGCGAAGTCGCTGTTGACCTGCTGATGGCTGACGTTGATGCTGCCGGACGCCCCACCGACACCTACCGTGGCGCTTCCGTTGATCGATTGATCCTTGGACGCGTAGACGCTCGTATCCTGCAGGCTTTCGATGTTCAAATCGCCGCCCACGTTGGCGATGACGCGCTCGCCGACGACCGTTCCGCCCCGGATATTCGTGTCGCCACCGGAAGTGATCTCCGCAACGCGGCCTGCCACGATATGGCTCGACTGGTGCGTCGCGTCCTTCCCGTCCGCCTTGCCACGCGACACGCTCGCAGTGCCCGTCACCCCCATCTTCGGCGGGCCATTGACGCCCAGGGAAATACCCAGTCCGATGCCACCCGACACGCCACTGGAACTGCGGTGATGCTCAGAGGTATCGGTCGCCGCGAGGATGTCGAGCGTGCCGTCGGAGGTGAGCTTGACGTCCTGCCCCGCTTCGATCTGGCTGCCGCGAATGAGGAGCGACGATTGATCTCCATCGCCGGTGGCCGCAACGGTGACGTTGCCGCCCGCGCGCACGCTGGAGCCATTGGCCGTCGTACTGTCGTTGGTCTCACGAGTTTCCTGCTTCGATCCGCCGACGGTGACCGAGATATTGACGTTGGCCGCGTCCTTGAGATTCTTGACGGTATCGGCGGCATTCTTCACCGCGAGTCCACCCGCTGCGACCCCGAGCGCCTTCATGCGCGAATCTTTCACCTTTCCGACCGCCTTGCCCATCTGCCCGACGGTCTCGGCAGCCGCCAACACCGGGTTGGAGACCGCAACCGTCAATCCCGCCTGCTTGACCTCCCGCTCATGCTCGCGGTGCTCGGACGCTTGACTCTCCACGATCGCCACGCGCTTGCCCGCGATGTCGACGTCACCGTCACGCGCAACGACTGTGCTGCCTTGCTGTAGGTAGTCGTTGCCTGCTTGAATGGTGATATCGCCCGTTACCGAGCCGACGACGCTGCCCGTCTGATCCACTTGATCGCGCCGCTGCTTTTCTTTCTCGGAGCGGCTGCCGATCGTGAAGCTCAAACCGCTGCCGAACACGCCGCTCGTCGTCTTCTCCGAAACATCCAGTGAGTTGCTGCGGTCCTCGGCCGACGTGATTGTTACGTTCCGTCGTGCTGCGATCGTCATATCGTCGTCCGCCACCACCTGCGATCCGGAAATCGTGACGTCGCGGCCCGACGCGACCGTGACGGTGTCACCCGATAGCGTGCTGCCCGTCGTGCGCGTACCGTGCGCGTCCCGGTACTGCGTCTCGGTGGTGGAGGAGAGCAGCCCCCCCTGGGTGGTGCGTGTTTGGCGTGTGTCGTCGTACTGCGCCGAGACGCCGCCGATGGTCACATCGCCAGTGGCCACGATCTTGAGGTCGGCCTTGCCCGCCTCGGCCGACGCCGTCGAAGCGTCGGTCGGTACGTCGTCTGCAGCGCCGGCATTCAGATACGCGCCCAGAATCTTCACGTCGCCGGTCGTCGTGCCACCGTCCGTCACGTACGCGCTGACACCGCGCTCGCCCAGTATTTGCGCAACCGCTTCGGCCTGTCCGGCGGCAATGCCGATCCCGCCGTCGGCATGGATTCGGCTGCCTCGTACGGTTTCCTCGTACGATTCCACCGACGTGGCATAGCCGTCGCTGTCGACGCGACCCGAGTCCGTGATGTGGTCGGTGACCGCGCCAATCTCCACATTTCGGGCCGCCGCAACCACGACACGCTTGCCCGCCTCGATGCCGGTGCCCGACGTGGAGACGTCGCGCCCGGCAACGAAGGTTGCATTGCCGCCGGTATTGACGGTGGACGTGACGTGCTCGGTGACCTGCGTGTGATTGCGGTTCTCGCTCGGCCCACCGCCAAAGTCACGGCTCAAGGCCGCTGCACCCAGCGAGATATCGCGCCCCGCGGAAAGCTCGGCATTGCCGCCAGCGTCGATGGCCGCGCCAGTGACGGAGAGATCTCGGCCGGCCGTAATCACCACGGCGTCCTGTGCGCCAATGCGGCCGATGGATTCAACCGTCGTGGTCGTGCCGGACTGTGTCCCACGGACCCAGTCGGCGCCATGGATCTGGCTGGCAACGACGACGTCGCGTCCCGCTGCCACGTGAACACGCTTGCCCGCGATCTCGCCGCCGATGTTCCGCACGTCGCGCGATGCGACCACGTCCACTGTGCCAGCACTGCCCGTGCTGCCAATGCCGCCGATCACCCCGCTGTTGTCGACATCGCGTGCCTGAACGCGGGTGCTCGCGTCGCCCACGATCTGACCGCTGTTGCTGACTTGACGCGCAGCGTCAACGATGACGTCCCGCCCCGCGACGAGCGCGCCCCCCGCTTGCATTGCGACACGTTTGCCATGGGCGAGGTAGACCGTCGGCACCAGTACCGTTGTGGTCGTCCCGTCGGGCAGCGCGACGGTCTGGCGCACCAGCCAGACAATGTCGTCGGTGAGTGCCCGCATCTGGTCGGGGGTCAGTCGAATGCCGACGCGAAGTTCAAGATCGCGGCCCGCGCGCGCGCCTTGCGTCAGCAGCGAACGAAACGCCGCGTCGCCGGCCGCCGCCACGTTGGCGTCTCGGTTGCCCAGGGCGGCCCGCCCCGTCAGCTCAAGCATCTGCTCGCGCACCAGCTTCGCCTCGTAGAAGCCATCCCCGATACGTCGCTCGATGCCGGCCGGGTCGACACCGAGCAACTCGAGCAGATAGTTGCTGGAGACGAACGCGCCGTAATCGGTGAACCGGGAATCGGTTTCGACGAGGTACGGCTGGTCGGGCGAGGTGATGACCTTGAACAGCGCGCTGCGCGGGAGTTTGATGCCGGGAATGCCACCCGAGGCGGCATCCAGTGTCTGAATGACGCCCGATACGTCAGACGTGGCCACCCCCGTGCTCGGCGCATCGATGGACGCCTGCGCGCCGGTCGTGACCGTCGCGCGGTTCGTGCCGACCGCCACGCGCTGCGACACGCCGACGTCGCTATCCGTTTGCCTGCCGCCGATGACCGTGCCGTCGACGGTGGCGGTCTCGATCGTGATGTCGCGACCGCGAAGGCTGGTCGTCTGATTCGAGGTAATCAGGCTCGGGAGACCGCCGACGATCGAGCGGCGTTCAGCGAACGGGAGATCGACCGTTGTGAACCAGCGCTTGCTATTGCCACTCTTCTCGTGCCAATACAGGTCGGACGATTGCTCGATGGTCTCGACCCGTTCGAGGCCGATGCTGCGGCTGGTGATCTGACCGTCGTTGCCACGCACCTTCAGGTCTGCGCCTGCACTGATCGTCGACGCGTGATTCAACGCCGTGCCGTTGTCGACGTTCAGACGGATCGTGCCTTGCGATGTGATGACCCCAGGCGCGGCGACGTCGCCCAGCACGTCGGTCCTGCTGCGAGCCGTGATTCTGCGGCGGTATTCGTTGGTGTCCCGCCCGTCCTCGATGCCATGTCCACGGCGAAAGATTCGCACGCCTTCGTCGATGTCGCCGGTAACGGTGTGACGGGTTTGATCGACCACCGTTGGCCTGATGTTCACCTCGGGGTCGTAGTCCGGCCAGAACTGAATGACCCAATTCCCCTGCCCGTCGTCCGCGATCGATTCGAAATGCTGAACGGCGCGCTGGGTGATGTTGCGCTTGTCGAAATCTGTCGAGAAGGCGCTCGACTTGTACAACTCGATAATGGGGTGCTCCAGCGAGAACGTCTTCTTGCCCGTGTCGAGCGCCGTCAGGCCGTGCTTGGGAATCGTAACGCTGATCGGGCTGCTGACCGCGTGGAGCTTCTCCGCCGAAAGCGCGGCGCGCGCTTCGCGACCCCAGCGCCACTGCGTAAAGCCCTGGTTGCGCGGGTTCGGAACCAGGCGAGATTTCCGCACGTCCTCGCCACTCCCGTCGGTCTCGCGATAGAACTCCGTGATCAGCGCCGGTTCGCCGTTGACGCTCAGACTATGGCTCGTATGTACGGTCGGCAATTCTTCGCAGGCCGATGCCTTGCCTGCCGCGCATCGTGCCCGGCTGTCCGCTTCGTTCGGCAGGCTGACGTAGCCGGCGATCCAGATGTCGCGCACCGTCTGTGTCTCGCCCACATCGACGCCTCGTTCGAGATTGACGTAGCTGCGGTCGTTCACGAATTCACGCGTTGCGATGTCGACGTCGCCACCCGCTTCCAGGATGGCCGAGCGGTTGACGAATCGACCTGTTTGCTGAGTCAGATAGCCCTGCGCATCGCGCGCGTCGCCTGCGGCAACACGAAGATTGCCCAGGCTGTAGAGCGTCGCGCCCCGCTCGTTGAGCACATCGCCGGTAGCGAAGACATCGAGTTGCTGCGTTGCCGCCAGCACGGCGCGATCTCCGGTATTCCTGACGCTCGCGCCGTCGAATCGAATGCGACCGCCAATGACGGCGCCGGTGTTGAGCAGCTGAGCGCCACGTAACCGAATCTCGTCGCCATCGATGCGCGCGTCGTTGGTGATGTCGCCCGTCACGTCGAGCACGACCGTACCGCCTCGCAAACGGCCCCGTCCCGTGTTGACGACCCCGGCGGCATTCACGGTGAGCTGCTTGATGGCGCCAAGCGCGCCGTGAACGCGCAACAAGCCGCCGACATCGAGATGGAGATTGCCGTTCGCTTGCCAAGCGTGGTCGACGCCGTAGGTGAAATCGCCCGGCAGCGAGACGTTCAGATCGTGACCCGCCCGCAACCGGGCGCTGCCGCGCAGCCGGCCGGCACGCACGTCCAGCGTTTGATTGACGGCGATTTCGCCCGCGCGGTGATTCAGTTCGTCAACGGCCACGAACGCGTCGCGCCGGGCCTGAACGCTGCCGGTGTTCTCGAACGCCAGCGTTCGCCGGTTGTCACGCCACTTCACGCCGAAGTCGGCACCCGCATACAGCGTTCCAGCGTTGCCGAGCGTGTCTCGGACCGTCAGCGAGAGATTCGCGCCGGCCGTGATCTGCGCATTCGGGCCGTTCATCAATGCAAAGGTCGTGATGGAAACGCGGCCGTTGCCGCCGATCAGTCCGACGGGGAGATTCGACGCCGAGCGGCGGGTCAGCGCGTTCGTGATCGATGTCGATGTGATGCTCAGGTCGCCGCGCGTGCCGTTGACGATGCGACCGTCGGTGTTGTCGAGCACGACGGTGGAGACGGTGAGGGCGTCCTGGCCGCCTGCTGTCGGGCTGCCTGAGGTTTCAATGCTTCCGTGGGTGTTGTCGAGCTTCCGGCCGGTCGCGACGTGCAGCGCCTTGCCCGCGTGTACGACACCCTCCGAATTGATGAAGTCGCGCGCGGCGTCGACACTCAATGGCCCCTCGGCGCGCAGGCGTGCACGGCGGTTGTTGATGTCCTGGGTCGACGTGAGCGTGAGCGATGTTCCGGCTTCGATCGACGCGCCGTCCAGGTTGTCGATGCCCTCCGCCGAGATGTCGACGGCGCCGTTGCCGGCGATACTGCCGCCTCGACCCGGCGTGCTCGCGTCGGTGGACCGATTGAGTAGCCGTTCACGCATGGCAATGTCGATCGCGCCGGTACCGGCATTCGCAATGCGGCCCCAGGTGTTGTTCAGTTGCCGCCCGTACAGGCGCATGTCCCCGCTGGCCGAACTGACCTCGAACGTCCCCGCCGTGTTGTCGATATTGTGGGCGACGGCGAAGCGCAGGGCGTCGTGAGCGCGCGCATAACCGTCGCGGTTGAAGAAGCTGCCACCGATATCGGCGTCTAGTCGCCCGCCCGCCGTGAGATAGCCCGCGCGGTTGAGGATGTCCGACGTGACGACGAGCGAAAGCGATTTCCCGGCCTGCACCCGACCGGCCGTATTGTCCAGATGCCCCGCCGTGACGGAGACATCCCCATTGGCCGCAATTCGTCCGCCATCGGTGTTCGCCAGGGTGTCTTTGACGGCGACGGTCGTGGTTGCATGACCGCTGTTGAGCAGCGCCCCCCGTGCGTTGTCGAGTTCGCGCGCATCGACCCGCAGCGCTTCGCTGGCTTCGACGGAACCGGAACGATTGTCCATTGCATCGCCGACGTACAGCGTGACGGACTGGCCCGCCATCAGCCCCGAAACGTTGCTTAGACGCTCGTCGACTTTCGACGTCACGGTCCGCAATGCGGTGACGCGGCCGCGATCGTTCACCAGCGATTTGAGACGCAATGACAAGTCGCCATTGGTGCCGATGCGTCCATCGCGATTGTCGAGTGATGGTCCCGTGATGGAGAGCGCGCCTTGCCCTGCATGCGCGACGGTGCCCTCGGTGTTGTCGAAGGCGAGCGCGTCGATGGCTGCGTCGCGGGCGGCCAAATGGATCGCGCCCGCGCGATTGTTCAGTCGCGCCGCGATGCGCAGTGTTGCCATGTCATCGTCATGGCTGCCCGTCTGGCGAATGGCCCCGAACTGATTGCCAAGTTGCCGGGCGTTCACGGTGAACGACGCCGATTGCATTTGCCCACGCGTGTTGTCGATTGTGTCAGCGCGTACCGTGAGCGTTTGGCCTGCGCTCGACATGCCGCCGGTGTTGTCGAACAGGCCACGCGTGGCGAGGGTGACGTGATGCTGCGCGACGATGCGCCCGCCCACGTTCAAAAGCTGGCTTGCGGCGTTTGCGAGAAGCGAACCCTGTGCCGCCCATATCCCGCTGTTGGAGAGCAATGCGCCCGAGAGCGCAACGTCGCCGCGCCCGGCAATCTCGCCCTGGGTCTGTCCAAGGCGTCCGTTTTCCAAGCTTGTCTCGGCATGCACGCGCAATTCCGCGTCGCCGAGCGCCAGCAGCCGTCCACCGAGGTTCTTGATGCCGTCTGCCCGTAGCGAAAACAGTCCGCCCGATTGCATGAGCCCTGCGGCGTTCGTCAACTGACCGCGCAGTCCTGCAATCAAGGAAAGCTTGGCAGAGGCGGTGCCATGATCGTTCGACCAGTCGCTTGCGTCGACGCGCAGGGCACCGTTGGTGGCGAGCGTGCCCTGGGCATTCTCGAGCGTCCCGGTGACGATGCGGAAGTGGCCCGTGCCAGCGTGCTCGATCTTGCCGGCGGTATTGTCGAGTTGTCCGGAAGTCAGCGAAAGGTCGCTGCCGTTGACACGAATCTGACCTTCGCGATTGCTTAACAGACCGGACAGCGCGATCCGGAGCGGGGTTGAACCCCACTGTGAGATGGACCCACCCCGGTTGCTCATCCCGAAGGCCTGCACGAAGAGCCCCGACGTTCTGAGCGTAGCCCCGTCGTGGATCACGTCGCGAGCGGCTTCGATGTGCGTCGTGCCACCGGCGGAGGTCGTCGCGCGCGTCAGGGTGACTGCGCCGTTGCGCGCCCGCAAGTTAAGTCCTCGCAGGACGGTCGACGTCGATCCTGTGAAATCGATGGCATCGGCAATGACGTCGATGTCGCCGGTGGCGGAATGGGTGCCGCTCGCTTGCGTGAGGCCCGCCGTTGAAAGCGAGATGTTCCCCGTCGCACCGGGTGTCCCGTCGGCGTTGGCGCCTGCGGCCATTGCGCCGGACGATACCGTTGCCGCCGCGTTGACCGCCAGGTGCCGACCCGCCGAGGCGGTACCGGTATGACGCCACACGCCACCGGCATTGAGCGTCACGTCACGGGCGCTGCGCAGGCTTCCGGAACTGATGAGATCCCGCTGGGTTTCCAGCGTCAGCATGCCGTCGGCGACCGCTTCGCCGTGTATCGACAGGTCGCCGGCGGCCTTCGCGCGGATGTCCGCTTGCGCGTGAAGCTTGCCGCCAATCAGAAGTTGCCCGGCACTGTTCAGGGTCAGGCCCCCTCGATTGGCCGTGATGTGCCCGTCCAGATTCACGCCCACGCCGGCTTCGGTGCCGATCAGCCGGATCTTTCCGGCATACATGCCGCCCAGACGCGAGACGTCGAGCGCAAAGGGAGGCGCTCCGCTGGCGCGGTTGGCGCTGCGATTGATGCCGAACGTCGCGGCGTCGATGTCGTTCAGACCCGCGACGACATCCAACTGCGGCGCGTGGACGGCGGCGTTGACCTCAACGGCGCGCGCCAGTAATGCGGCGTGCGCGAGATTGCTGGCGTTCAGGCCGCTGCCGGTGATCTGAATGCGCCCGGTGGTGACGCGAAACGCTTCGAGTGAGCCGCTGCCGCCGAAGATCGGCAAGCCGGTCGTGAGCACGCCGCGCGCGGTGTTGATGAAGCCGCAGCCGTCACACGTGAGCCCATTGGGGTTGCTGACGATGACTTCGGCCCGATGCCCGGCGACTTCGAGATAGCCGGCCAGGCTCGACGGCAACGTGCCTGTTACCTGATTGACGATGATGCGCGCCGGGCCGCCGGCGAGGTTGGGGTTGCCGGGGACGAGTCCGCCGAGCTGCGTTTGAACGATGGTGCGCGAGTTGTTGAGTATCGCCCCCTGCGTCGGAACATCGAACTGCTGGTACTGGTTCTGAGAGACTCCAGCAGCGCTCGGCGCCGTGATGTTCACGAGCGGCAGGCCGTTTGGCGTCACGCTCACGCCGGGGGCATGGGGGCCGGGCGCCGCAACGATTTGCGATGCGGCGGGACGGGGGAAAGCGAGGGGGAAGGCGAGGGCGATCAGCGCAGGCAACACCATGCGGGGCAACGCTCGCAGCCCATTGGGTTGGGCCGCCGCCGCGTGTGCGCTACGCGTCGAGCGACGACGTGCGCTGCGCCCGCATCCGGGCGTCCTGCCGCGACGAACGTTCTCTCCGACCGCGACCCATTGGCGTCGGACATGGCTGAAGATCAGACGAAAGCAACGTGTGTTCATGGGCGGGACTCAGTAGCGAAGGGCGACGGAAATGCCTGCAACGGCGGCATTGACCGGAAACCGGGCGGGGTGGAGAAGGGGTTTTGCGAGAAACACGTCGTAGCTGGCGTTGCCCCAGGGGCCGCCATACGTGCCGATTTGTCCGCGCAGGCCGACGACTGCACCGGCGAGTTCGGTGCCGCCGAGGTGGCGGGCGCTCGGTCCGAATACGCGGCCGTAGTCCACGCCCACGTAAAGCGCGTGCGCGCTCGCTCCGAACGGAACATGCAACTCGTTGCGAAGGAAAAAGCCGCGCTCGGCGCTCAGGGTCTGATCGCCGGTAAAGCCACGCACGCTGTACCGTCCGCCGATGGCCATCTGGTCGACGGCCCATAGCGCGTTGGCCGTGGTCTGCCCGTGGAACGTTCCGGCGTAACGGACAGGCAGGGCCGCCACCCGGAACGGGACGGACCACTGCATGTCCAGCGTGAAAAGCCGGTAGCGATACGTTTGGTGAGTTGGTTGACGTGTGACGGGGTCGCGCAGGTCGTCCTGTGCGCCGAACCACGGCATGCCCTGCCGGTAGTTCAGGGCAAGGTCCGCTTGCGCCGTGCCGAAGTACTGCCGGTGCGTGACACCGACCTGGGCATAGGTGTTGTTCCGGTATTGCTGAGAGATCTCGAAGTCTTCGATGAAGCTCTTGCCGAAGCGGCGTCCAAGCCGCGCTTCGAGCGCCGTCTTGCCACGGCTGTCCCGATGCACGACGCGCTCCAGCCGCAGCTCGGCGGTCTGATTGCGGCCGCTCGATACGAATGACTCGTTCGCGCCCGCGATCCGTTGGAAGTAGGCGCGCGTGCTACCGAAGATCGAGACGGTGTTGTAACCCCACGGCACCGAGTAGCTGACGCTGGCGCCTTTGGTGCCGAAGCGGTCGTCGCCCGTCGACAGATCGTGCTGGACGGCGACATCCAGAAGATCGTTCCATCCGAGCGGGTTATCGAGGCCAATGGCCAATTGACCTTGCAGGCGCCCGGTGTCGCGCGTGCCGCCGTTGTCGACGGAGGCGAGCAGACGCCACGGCCGCTGCCGTTGCACATCGATCACCACCTCACTCGAACCGGGCGTGCTGCCGGGCTCGATGCGAATATCGGCATCCTGGCTCGGCATGCGTTTGAGTTGCTCGAGCCCCTGTTCAAGCGCATTGAGCGAGAGGGTGTCGCCTGCGCGAAGCGGCAATGCCGAGCGCCAACTGCCGCGCAGGGACGGATCGGAGAATCGGATCGCCGAAACGTTGCCGGGAATGAGTTGCAGCGTCAGACGACCGTCGGCCAAATCTTGCTCGGGAACGATCACGCGGGTGGTGACCCAGCCTGCGGCCAAAATGGCCTCGGTGGCCACGTCGGCGATGGTGGCTACGCCGTTCGTCCCGGCGCACTGCCCGATAAACGGGGTGAGTGCGGATTCGACAAATGCAAATCGCGCCGGGAGCGGGGCGTCGCCCAATCCCGTGACGGTGATACTGCGCAGCGATACGCAAGGCGACTCGGGCGTGAGCTGCCCGATGTCGGTCTGTCCCGGCGGACTGCCGGCGAGGGCGGGCAGGCGAACGTCGGGTGCGTCGGCGCGTTGCTCCCGTTCCTCGGCTTCCCTGCGCTGCCGCTCGAGTCGTTCATCCTGTACGCCTTGCCGTACCGCTTCGCCGTACGCGGACGAGGGGCCGTGTTGCGCGGTGGCCACCGACCATTGGAGCGAGAGTGCGCATGCCAGCAAGCTTGCGCGCAGGACCGCCGGCGCGTGAGGTGCGCGAGGTGCATGAGGCGCATGAGGTGCATGAGACGCATGAGACGCATGAGACGCATGAGGCGCATGAGGCGCATGAGGCGCGTGAGGCGCGTGAGGTGCAAATCCGGCGATGCGACGCGTAATGAATGCGACGCGGATGGGACGGTCTTGATGTGCCACGAATTGCGTTGCCCTTTTTTGTAGTCGAAACGGTGCATCGCGCGATTGCGCACGCGCCGCACGCCGCGAAAGCGGTGACCGGCGCGCACGCAGACGCGTGTGCGGAAAAGGGCGCAACAGTGAGCACGGTGGACATGCAACAGCAGGGGGGGCTTACACCCTGGCGTCAGGCCAGAGGTTGGATGGAACCGTAGGTGACACGACGGCGAGAATTCTGTCAGACAGGAACGCCAACTTATTCAGGTTTTGGACGCATCGGCCGAAATTCGGAATCTTCCGATCGGGGTCTCGGACGATACCTCGGACGATGCCTCGGACGGTATCTCGGACGGTATCCACCCTAGGGGCTTACCCGACCCTTCGAGCGCCACGGGGTCGCCGAACTTGCCGCAGGGAATTTTTTTCGCTAGTATTTTAGGTATAAACTATTTACGATTTAACAAAGATCGGCAAACGCAGCGCGATCTGTGAATCCGGAGGCTGGAGATGAATATCGTCTGTATTGGTGGCGGTCCTGCGGGCCTGTATTTCGGGTTGTTGATGAAGCTGCGCGAACCGTCGCACCGCGTGGTGGTGGTGGAGCGCAACAGGCCCTACGACACGTTCGGGTGGGGGGTGGTGTTCTCCGACGCCACGATGGACAACCTGCAGGAAGCCGATCCCGAGAGCGCTGCGCAGATCAACGAAGCCTTCAATCGCTGGGACGATATCGACATCCACTTCGAAGGCCGCACGATCACCTCTGGCGGTCACGGCTTCATTGGCATCGGCCGCAAGAAGCTGCTCAATATTCTGCAGGCGCGCTGCGAGGCGCTCGGCGTCGAATTGGTCTTCGAGGCCGACGTGACTGACGATCAGGAGATCGCCCGCCGCTATCAGGCCGACCTGGTGATCGCCTCGGATGGGCTCAACAGCCGTATCCGCACCCGTTACGCCGACACATACCGCCCGGACATCGACACGCGGCAGAATCGTTTCGTCTGGCTCGGCACGCACCAGCGCTTCGATGCCTTCACGTTCGCCTTCGAGAAAACGGAGCACGGCTGGTTTCAGGCGCACGCGTATCAGTTCGATGCCGACACGTCGACGTTCATCGTCGAGACCCCCGAGGAGGTCTGGCGTGCGCATGGCATCGACCAGATGAGCCAGGAGGAGGGCGTGAAATTCTGCGAGAAGCTCTTCGCCAAGTATCTCGGCGGCCACGAACTCATGAGCAACGCCAAGCATCTGCGCGGTTCGGCCATCTGGATCCGCTTCCCGCGCGTGATCTGCGAGCACTGGGTTCACTGGAGCGAGATCGACGGTAAGCGCGTGCCGGTCGTACTCATGGGCGACGCCGCGCACACCGCGCACTTCTCGATCGGCTCCGGCACCAAGCTCGCGCTGGAAGATGCGATCGCACTCGCCGACGGCCTCGGCACCCAGGGTGTCGACGTGCTGCCGGGTGTGCTGGCCGATTACGAAGCCGCACGCAGCGTCGAAGTGCTCAAGATTCAGAACGCCGCGCGTAACTCGACCGAGTGGTTTGAAACGGTCGAGCGTTACGCGCGCTTCGCCCCGGAGCAATTCGCCTACTCGTTGCTGACGCGCTCGCAACGTATCTCGCACGAGAATCTTCGGGTGCGCGATGCGGCTTACGTCGAAGGTTTCGAGGACTGGCTGGCGGCGCGTGCCGGCGTTACGCGCGCCGACGCTCAGCAGGCGATTCCGCCGATGTTTACGCCGTTCCGCGCTCGCGAACTCACGCTCAAGAACCGTATCGTGATGTCGCCGATGGCCATGTACTCGGCGCTCGACGGCGTACCCGGCGACTTCCATCTGGTGCATCTCGGCAGCCGGGCGCTGGGCGGCGCAGGCATGATCGTCGCGGAGATGACCTGTGTGTCGCCCGACGCACGCATCACGCCGGGCTGCCCGGGCCTGTGGAACGACACGCAGCGCGACGCGTGGAAGCGTATCGTCGACTTCGTGCATGCGGGCAGCGATGCCAAGATCGCCATGCAGATCGGCCATGCCGGTCGCAAGGGGTCGACGCGGCGGGCGTGGGAGGGCATCGATCAGCCGCTCGAAGATGGCAACTGGCCGCTGATCTCCGCCTCGCCGCTGCCTTACATGGCGGGCGTGTCGCAGACGCCGCGCGAGATGGATCGCGACGATATGGATCGCGTCAGGGACGACTTCGTGCAAGCCGCGCGCCGTGCTGCCGAGGCGGGGTTCGACTGGCTCGAACTGCACTGCGCCCACGGCTATCTGCTATCGAGCTTCATCTCGCCGCTCACGAACCAGCGCAGCGACGGGTACGGCGGCACGCTGGAGAACCGCTTGCGCTATCCGCTGGAGGTCTTCCGCGCGGTGCGCGACGTTTGGCCGGCGGCCAAGCCGATGTCGGTGCGTATTTCGGCGCACGATTGGGTCGAGGGGGGAATCACGCCGGACGATGCGGTCGTCATTGCCCGCGCGTTCAAGGACGCCGGGGCGGATCTCATCGACTGCTCGTCGGGTCAGGTCAGCAAGGCGGAAAAGCCGGTGTACGGCCGTATGTTCCAGACGCCGTTTGCCGACCGGGTGCGCAACGACGCGGGCATTCCGACGATTGCCGTCGGCGCGATCTTCGAGGCGGATCACGTGAACAGCATTATCGCGTCGGGCCGTGCCGATCTGTGCGCGCTGGCGCGACCGCATCTGGCCGATCCGTTCTGGACGCTGCATGAAGCTGCCAAGATCGGCTACAAGGATCTGCCGTGGCCGGCGCAGTACTATGCGGGCAAACGGCAGTACGAGACCAATCTGGAGCGTGCTGCCGCCTACGCTCAACAGATCGGTAAATAAGGACAGTTCATGACGTCGACGACAAACTCGGCAGGTGCGTCCCCGGCATCGTTGCGGGGCGTGCACGCGCTCGTGACGGGCGGTGCGCGCGGCATTGGCGAGGCCGTGGCCCGGTCGCTGCTGGCGCAGGGCGCACGGGTGACGCTGCTCGGACGCAGCGAAGCCGCGCTCGCGAGCGGCGCACAGACATTGGCCGCGCATGGCGAGGTGGCTTGGGTGAGTGCGGACATCTCGGACGCTGCGGCGGTCGCCGCGGCGTTTGCGCGGGCGACGCAGCGCTTCGGCCCGGTGCAAGTGCTTGTGAACAACGCGGGGCAGGCAGTGAGCGCGCCGTTCGGCAAGACGGACAGTGCGCTTTGGCAGCGGATGATCGACGTCAACCTGACGGGAACGTTTCACTGCGTGTCGGCTGCGCTGCCCGACATGCTGACGGCGGGATGGGGCCGCATCGTGAACGTGGCCAGCACGGCTGGGTTGATCGGTTACCCGTATGTCACGGCGTATTGCGCGGCCAAGCATGGCGTCGTCGGGCTCACGCGCGCGTTGGCGCTCGAAGTGGCGAAGAAAGGGGTGACGGTCAACGCCGTCTGCCCGGGCTATACGGAGACGGACATCGTGCGCGACGCGGTGGCGAACATCGTCGCCAAGACCGGACGCAGCGAAGATGACGCGCGCGCCGAGCTGGCCAAGCGCAACCCGCAGGGCCGTCTCGTGCAGCCGCAAGAGGTTGCCGATGCTGTGCTGTGGCTCTGCCAGCCCGGCGCTAGCGCGGTGACCGGACAGTCGATAGCGGTGGCGGGCGGCGAAGTGAGCGTCGGCTAGGCGCGTATGCACAACCTATTAATGGAGATCGGCCAATGAGTGACGTGAAACTGACGATGGCGCATCACAAGCGTGCGTTCGCGAGCTATGAAGCCCGGCATTTTCTGTGGTCGGTGTCGAACGACGCGCAGGGGCGTCCGAGCATCGGCACGATCACGCTGAATCGTCCCGACAAGAAGAATCCGCTGACGTTCGATTCGTATGCGGAGTTGCGCGATCTGTTCCGCGCGCTGGTCTACGCCACGGATATCAAGACGGTCGTCGTGACGGGTGCGGGCGGCAACTTCTGTTCGGGCGGCGACGTTCACGAGATTATCGGCCCGCTCACGCAAATGAGCATGCCGGAGTTGCTCGACTTCACGCGCATGACGGGCGATCTGGTCAAGGCGATGCGAGGCTGTCCGCAGCCAATCGTGAGCGCTATCGACGGCATTTGTGCCGGTGCGGGGGCGATGATGGCGCTCGCGTCCGATATGCGTCTGGGCACGCCGCAAGCGAAGACGGCGTTCCTGTTCGTGCGGGTTGGGCTGGCCGGTGCCGACATGGGCGCGTGCACGTTGTTGCCGCGCATGATCGGGCAGGGTCGCGCGTCGGAACTGCTTTACACCGGTCGCGTGATGACGGCCGACGAAGGGCTGCAATGGGGCTTTTTCAATGCGTTGCATGACGGCGGCACGCTGCTCTCGGCGGCGCACGCGTTGGCCGATCAAATGGCGTGCGGCCCGACGTTCGCGCACGGCGTGACGAAGAAGCTGCTGCATCAGGAGTGGAACATGGGCGTGGACGAGGCGATTGAGGCGGAAGCCGAGGCGCAGGCCATCTGTATGCAGACAAAGGATTTCCGCCGTGCTTACGACGCCTTCGTCGCAAAGCAAAAGCCGGTTTTCAAGGGCGACTGACGCGAGCGAGACGATGAGCGATATCACTCCCCACAATGCGCGCAACGGCGACTTTCTGGCGTGGCCGTTCTTCGACGAGGCGCATCGCCGTCTGGGTACGGCGCTCGACGCGTGGTGCACGCGCGAGTTGAAGGTCGATCACCGAGCGGATACGGACGCGACGTGTGTGTCGCTGGTGCGGCAGTTGGGCCGCGCGGGCTGGCTGAAGTATTGCGTGAGCGCGAGTCATGGCGGCGCGCTGGACCGACTGGATTCGCGGGCGCTGTGCGTGTTGCGCGAGACGCTTGCGCGTCACGACGGCCTCGCGGACTTCGCTTTCGCGATGCAGGGTCTGGGCAGTGGTGCGATTACGCTTGCGGGCAGCGAAGCGCTCAAGCAGCGCTATCTGCCGCGTGTGGCGTCGGGCGAGGCGATTGCGGCGTTTGCGCTGTCGGAGCCGAACGCGGGGTCGGACGTTGCCGCGATGGCTTGCGCGGCGACGCCGGATGGGACGGACTACGTTCTCGATGGCGAGAAGACCTGGATTTCGAACGGCGGCATTGCGGATTTCTATTGTGTTTTCGTGCGCACGGGCGAAGCGCCGGGTGCGCGCGGTATCAGTGCGTTCGTGGTGGATGCGGATACGCCGGGGCTGACGATTGCCGAGCGCATCGACGTGAGCGCGCCGCATCCGCTCGCCCGTCTCAGGTTCGAGAATTGCCGTGTGCCGGCGTCGCAGCGTCTTGGCGAAGCGGGGCAGGGCTTCAAGGTGGCGATGATGACGCTGGACATCTTCCGGGCGTCGGTCGCGGCGGCGGCGCTGGGCTTCGCCCGCCGTGCGCTTGACGAAGGGCTGGCGCGCGCGAAGTCGCGCGAGATGTTCGGGCAGACGCTGGCGGACTTCCAGATGACGCAGGCGGCGCTGGGCGATATGGCAACGTCGGTGGACGCCGCCGCGTTGCTCACGTATCGCGCCGCATGGCAGCGCGATGTGCTGGGGCAGCGCACGACGCGCGAAGCGGCGATGGCGAAGATGTTTGCGACGGAATCGGCGCAGCAGGTCATCGACCGTGCCTTGCAGATGTTTGGCGGCGCGGGCGTGGTGTCGGGCGCGATCGTGGAGCGGCTGTATCGCGAGATTCGTTCGCTGCGAATTTACGAAGGGGCAACGGAAGTACAGAAACTGATCATCGCGCGCGAACTGCTCAAGGACGGCTGAGCGCCGACTGTGGCGGCGCGAAGGCGTCATGCTTGATTACCGGGGGCAAGGAGAAGCACATGGAACGATCTGGACATCTGGACACTTTTGCGCGCGACAATTTGCCGCCTGCCGATCAGTGGCCTGAGTTTCTGCTGGACAATCCGGACGTGGCGTATCCGGCGCGTGTCAATTGCGCCGCCGAGTTGCTGGATCAAGCGATCGCGCAGGGGCGCGGCGATGCACCTGCGATTTTTTCGGTGGAGCAGGGGCAGCCGACGATCACGACGTATCTTGGCTTGCGTGAGATGGTGGATCGCATCGCGCATGTGCTTCGGCGCGATATGGCGCTGGTGCCGGGCAACCGCGTGTTGCTGCGGGGTCCGAATAATCTGTTCATGGCGGCGGCTTGGCTGGCGGTGATCAAGGCGGGGCTGATTGGCGTGCCGACGATGCCGTTGCTGCGCGCGAAGGAACTCAAGCAGATCGTCGACAAGGCGGAGATCGGTGCGGCGCTGTGTGATGGTCGTCTGAAGGATGAGCTGGAGTTCAACCGTCAGGCGGGTCATGAGCATTTCTGTCCGGCGTTGTCGCAGGTGGTGTATTTCCACGACGTGGGTGAGGACTCGCTGGAGGCTCGCATGGCGCGCCAGCCGGCGAGTTTCGAGGCCTGCGACACGGCGGTGGACGACGTGTGCCTGATTGCCTTCACGAGCGGTACGACGGGGCAGCCAAAGGGCACGATGCATTTTCATCGCGACGTGCTGGCGATGTGCGATCTGTTTCCTCGCCATGTGCTCAAGCCGGGGCCGGACGATATTTTTTGCGGCACGCCCCCGTTGGCGTTCACTTTCGGCACGGGCGGTTTGTTGACGTTCCCGTTGCGTGTCGGCGCGGCGACGGTGCTGCTCGAGAAGCTCACCCCGGACAGTCTGTTGCAGGCAATCGAGACGTATCGCGCGACGATCTGTTTCACGGCGCCGACGTTCTATCGTCAGATGGCGGCGCTGGTGGGCAAGTACGATCTGTCGAGCCTGAAGAAGACGGTGTCGGCCGGCGAGGCGTTGCCGGATGCAACGCGCCAGCTCTGGAAGCAGGCTTCGGGCATCGAGATGATCGATGGCATTGGCGGTACGGAGATGATTCACATCTTCATCTCGGCGGCGAACGGCGACGTGGTGCCGGGTGCGATCGGCAAGCCGGTGCCGGGCTATATCGCAATGATTGTGGACGAGAACATGCAGCCGCTGCCGCCCGGTAAGGTGGGCAAGCTGGCGGTGAAGGGGCCGACGGGGTGTCGTTATCTCGCGGATTCGCGCCAGACGAATTATGTGAAGCATGGCTGGAATCTGCCCGGCGATACGTTCCGGTGCGACGAAGCGGGCAATTACTACTATCAGGCTCGCTCGGACGACATGATTGTCTCGGCAGGGTATAACATCGCGGGTCCCGAGGTGGAGTCGGCGCTGTTGCAACATCCCGCTGTGGCGGAATGCGGGGTGGTGGGAGCGAGCGACGAGGCACGCGGGCAGATCGTGAAGGCTTATGTGGTGCTCAAGGCCGGTGAGCCGCACGACGACGCGATGGTGAAGGCGCTTCAAGAGTATGTGAAGGCTAACATCGCGCCGTACAAGTACCCGCGAGCGATTGAGTTCGTGGACGCGCTCCCCCGCACGGAAACAGGGAAGCTGCAGCGCTTCAAACTGCGGCAAATGACGCAGTGAAGTGAACGCGCGGCGCCGACGCTGGCGCCCGCTCATAACGAGACACTGTGACGCGCGTAAGCACGTGCGCTCAGGGAGAGAAAATGACTACGTCGGAAGCTGAAGTGGCCACGCACGCGTTCGTGAAGCCGCTGCTGGTGCGCTTCAAACATTGCGATCCAGCAGGCATTGTGTTTTATCCGCGCTATTTCGAAATGATCAACGATCTCGTCGAGGACTGGTGCGCCGAGGGCCTCGGGCTGTCTTTCGGCGAGATGCATTTGCACAACGCGATGGGCGTGCCGACAGCGAACATTGAGTGTCGCTTCAGCGCCCCCAGTTTTTTGGGCGAGTCGCTACTGCGCTCTCTCGAGGTTTCGCGCCTCGGTCGTTCGTCGATGACGCTACGCATCCGGTTCGCCGGTGCCAACGACGAAACGCGTCTGCAAGCCACGCTGGTGCTGGTCTGGGTCGCGAAAGGCGAGGGCGCAAGACCCGCCCCGATCGCCATCCCCACCGCCCAGCGCGAGGCAATTGTGCGCTTCGCCGCACCCGATTCTGTGATTGAAGGAGTGTCCTGATGCTGCAAGTTCTGCAACCACCCGAATGGGCGAAACCGCGCGGCTATGCCAACGGCATGGCGTTCGAGATGACGGCAGGCAGCCGCATCGTGTTTGTCGGCGGTCAAATCGGCTGGAACGGACAGCAACAGTTCGAGACGCATGATTTCGCACTCCAAGTACGCCAGACACTTCAGAACATCGTCGCAATTCTCGCCGAAGGCAACGCGAAACCCGAACACATCGTCCGCATGACCTGGTACGTGAAGAACAAACGCGAGTACGTGGAAAACTATCCCGCAATCGGTGAACACTACCGCGCCATCATCGGACGCCACTTTCCCGCCATGACGGCCGTGGAAGTCGCCGACCTGGTGGAAGACGACGCGAAAGTCGAGATCGAAGTGACCGCCGTCGTACCCGCAGCTTAAGCCACCTGCACACCTCGGCTCAGTCCGACGCCGGCTTGCATTCCTCCCCCTCGCAAGCCGGCTTTTCTCGCAAGTAGATCGGGCCGCTTCTGTCTCGATTCCTCTCTTCGCTCCAACACCTTCAACACCCCCAACACCTCCCCCCAGACGGACCGGAGCCCCTTTCCGCCGCTCAGACATAAACCCAACTCGCTGCAAAAAGGGGCCCCGGTCCATCCCCCTCAACGCCCCCAGTCCCCCACACCAACAACAACACCGCCCACCTCCCCACTCCCCAGTTCCCAGTTCCCGCGCTCTCCCTCCAGCCCCCTCCCGCCCCCATCGCCCACACAACGCCACACCCACCCCCGCATCCGCATCCGCATCCGCATCCGCCACGCTACAACTGGATTTGCCCCTGCACCACCGGACCCCGCCTCACACCAAGGTTGATGAATCAGTCCTGCACCGGCACTCGCGTGGCGAGCGGTACTTCAGCGCGCTGTGGGGGTGTCTCTCCTTGCAAACGCGGATTGGCCCCTTGAATCACCGGACACGATCGCCCATTCACGCCCTCAATTCCTCTTCACTTCCCCCGCCTCTTTTCGATCTCCC
>NZ_JAYRUC010000037.1:0-21104 GCF_041919235.1 Pandoraea sp. | reverse complement strand
CTCGCCGTTGGCTCAAGCCCCGTTCGACTGCAAACCGGACTTGCTCGCAGCGAACCTGCGCGCTCACCATTTTTTTGCGCCGATCTCCTTCAAGATCTGAATGTCCAATGCTTGGTCGGCGACCAACGTCTTCAGCCTGACATTCTCCGCTTCGAGCGCTTTGAGGCGTCTAACGTCATCGCTGACCATCTCGCCGAACCGTTTGCGCCAGGCGTAAATCGACGCTTCGCTCACGCCATTGCGCTTGGCCACCTCGGGGATCGTATCTCGATCCGCTTCACGCAGAATTCGCACGATCTGCTCGTCACTGTGCCGGCTCTTCTTCATACCAACTCCTCGTCTGAGCTGAGGAGCCATTATCTCCAGATTCCTTTGGTACGAAATTTCCCGGGCAGGTCAGGTCGGCGAGGACCTGATGAGTGCTGTGTCCCGAAACACTAAATTTGCCCCACCTAGGATGCTCATCTGGAACAAAGCGCGATCTTGTGTGCAACAAGATCACTACCCACCGTTTGAACAAACCCGGACTTAAGCCCAAAAGTAATGTAATGTCGTTTCTCTCGTGTATGCAATGAAATCAAAGGGAGAGCCACATGAGTGTAGACGCGGAAATTGTGCGAGATCCGATTGATGATCTTCCAGCTATGGTTGTGGGTCGCTGGGTTACTGAAGAAAAGCATCAAATTATCAAAAGATACATAGATGCTTCGTGGGCCGCTCGACAGAAATTCACGAGTCAAAGAACTTACATCGATCTATTCGCCGGGACTGGACGCGTTAAAGTGAAGCATACGCAGAGATTTTTCGACGGAGGGCCACTTGCTGCTTGGCGAATCGCTCAACAAAAGCGGGGGACCTTCTCCGATTTCTTCGTCGCCGATTTCAACCGAGAATACTTATCTGCCTGCGATGCTCGCTTGACCAAGCTGGGGGCACCCGTTAGGTCAATAGTCGGGCGGGCAGATGAGACCATCGATTGGATCATGCCGCAGTTGCTCAGGAGCGGGTTGCACCTCGCGCTGCTTGATCCGTTCAATGCCGGGCATCTTCATTTCGCCATCATTGAAAAACTCTCTGCGATGCCGGCTATGGACATAGTCGTCCACCTAAGCACAGGAGATATTCAACGCAATATTGCGGCTGGCCTAGATGCAGAGCAATCGCCTCTGGATAATTTTGCGCCGGGTTGGCGTCGCGTTGTCAAGAAGCAGAGCTCAAAGGTGGCAATGCGCAATGCGTTCATCCGCCACTGGAGGGATATGGTGGAGCAAGTTGGGATGAGAGTTTGTGAGACGATGTATCCCGTGCGAAACAGCAAGGGATCAACGATGTATTGGTTGTGCTTGATTTCTAGGCATTCGTTGGCCGAAAAATTATGGCGTGAGGCTTGCCAGTTCGACACACGTAATCTCTTCTAGAGTTCGGGGTTATAAAAAAATTTCTGACTATTCTTTGAGTGAAGAGAACTCCGAATCGCTAGCGAGAGGAGCACATATCTTAAATGGGCGATTGAAAGCTACCAAAAATGTCGGTAAATCACTTCGAGCGCCGAAAGCGCATCCCAATGTACTGGTTCAATAAGTCACAGGACCTGTGGGGCGTTATCCACGCGCTCCGCTTTGCGATACGTCATCAGGATGAGATGGATGGGGGGGAGAGCGGATATTCCTACGAAGTAGCTGCAGCGTCAGTGATGCCAATGCTTTGCGGTATGGCGTTGGAGCTTATGTATAAGGCTATCTGTGTGGCTAAAGGCCTCAAAGTGCCGGAAACTCACGAACTTAGCCTTCTGGCTGACCGTGGTGGCGCTCAGCTTTCTGACGACGATAAGCGTTATCTCCGATATCTCTCAATTCATGTCTGGTGGGAGGGACGGTACCCGGTGCCCAAGGAAATGCGAGCAGACGAAATGGACGAGCTGTCGAGCATATCGAGTGATCTGTTCATGGAGGATGTGCCGGGAGTAAGTATTCGGCTGCGTCGGCACAACGGCCGAGATCAAGAGGCTATGTTCGATGATTTATGGGGGCGAGCTGCGAGCGCCTTCCACGCAAATCACGTTCCAACGGAGTGAGCACGGCAGTTTTGGCCAATCGGGCCGTTGAATGATTTTTTTTGTGAGGGCGGGGCCGCCGTGCAGCAGGATGTGCAAGACGTTGCGCAGTCTCGCATGGAGGGGGCTAAAGTTCCACCGCCCAGTGATCTACGGCGAAATTGTGGCAAGGTGCCATGCCATTACGCCAAAATTACGCCAAACAACCGGGAAAGCTCTGCCGGATAAGGCAGTTGTGGTGCCCAGGGCGGGACTCGAACCCGCACGCCTCTCGGCGCTACCCCCTCAAGATAGTGCGTCTACCAATTCCGCCACCTGGGCAAGGGAGCGAGATTGTAGCGGGAAATTTCAAATTTGTGAACGCTTCACCCACGCTTTGTACGCTTCCCACCCTTCCCGCTCCTCCTATTCGCCGATCTTGCGCCGACCGCGTTGCGAGACGTCGCTCGCTGCGCGCCCGCCGCAAGATCGCTCAGGACTCGACTGTCTCACGCGTTCAAGCCGCCAGTCGCTGCGGCGAACCCGCCGTCGACAGTGACGACAGGTGCGGCGCATTCAACCCGCGCGGTTCGTTGTGATGCCCGTCGCGCAGACGGAAGCGCGCCACGGTTTCGGCCAGCATGCGGGCCTGCTCGCTCAACATGGCCGACGCGGCCGCCGACTCTTCCACCAGCGCAGCGTTCTGTTGCGTTGCCTGATCCATTTCCGAAACCGAACGGTCGATCTGGCTGATCCCCGCGCTCTGCTCGGTCATCGCGCCGTGGATCTCGCTCACCAGACGTTGCACGCGGGTAATGCCGTCGACGATCTCGTTCATCGTCGTGCCTGCCGCCTGCACACGCTCCGTACCGCTCTTCACGTTTTGTACCGACGTCTCGATCAACCCCTTGATCTCCTGCGCCGCTGCCGCGCTGCGCTGGGCGAGTGTGCGAACTTCGCCCGCCACCACCGCAAAGCCGCGGCCCTGCTCGCCCGCGCGCGCCGCTTCCACCGCCGCGTTCAAGGCCAGAATGTTGGTCTGGAACGCAATGCCGTCAATCACGCCGATGATCTCCGTAATGCGCTCCGACGATTGTGTAATCGCCGCCATCGTGCCAACGGCATCGGTCACGACCTGACCGCCGCGTGCGGCCGCCGCGCTCGCATCGTTCGCCAGACGCGTTGCATGCTCGGCGGTGTCGGCCGTCTGCTTGACGCTGGACGTCAGCTCCGTGAGCGCCGACGACGTCTCCTGCAACGACCCCGCCGACGCCTCCGTGCGCTGCGACAAATCGCGGTTGCCCATCTCGATCTCGCTCGTGGCCGAGGTCATCGACGACACACCCGAGCGGACATCGAACATCACCGTGCTGATCTTGTCGACGAATGCGTTGAACGACTTGGAGATCTGCGCCACCTCGTCATCGCCGATGACGTTCAGTCGTTGTGTCATATCGCCGTCACCCGAGCCGATGGTGTCCATTGCGTCGCGCACGATCGACAGACGCTTGAATGCGCGAGACGTGAAGAGCGACGCAATGACCAATGCAAGCAAGGTCAGCACGACCAGTGTAATGGCCGTCGCGCTCAGCACATGCGTGAGTCCGGCCGTGGCTTCCGCGCGGTCGAGGGCGACGACCAGGTACCAGTCGGTGCCGGGAATGCGCTTGGCCTTGAGCAGCTTAGGTGCGCCGGAGAGTTCCATGGCGACCGGTGCCGCGTTGTCGGCCGCGAGCCCCGGCAGCGAGTCGGCGGTGAGCGTGGCGGCCACGTCCGTCGACGGCTTGAGCGAGAACTTACTGTCCGGGTGCGCGATCACCTGGCCGTCGCTCGCAACAACCAGGGCGAGACTCGATGGGGTGGGATGGACCGCCTTGATGATGTCCTGCACACCGGTGAGCGCCACAGCGCCGCTGATCGCGCCGGTAGTCTGCCCGTCGCGCACGAGCGGGGCCGTGAAGGCCACGTAAGGAATGCCCGTGGACGAATCGCCGTACGGCTTGGTGACGATCAGCTTGCCGGCCGCGACGGCGCTCTGGTACCAGGGACGCGCGGTCGGATCGTAGTCCGGCGGCGTGGGCGCGGTGGAGAAAAACGTTTTGTCCGACCAGCCGATGCTCGTGATCGGGAAGTCGTTTGTCTTGCCCATGAGCTTCACGAGTCCGCCCGGATCCCCTTTCTCAACGACCTGCGATGTCGCGACGACCGCTTGCGCCTTGTCGGCGGCCCAGCGCTCGATGGCGCTTGCATTGCCATTGGCCACGGCAGAGAGCGTGTGCGCAATGCTCGACATCATGCTGTCGCGCACGATCACATAAGTCGTGATGCCTGAGAGAATCAGCGCGCCCACCACCGTCAGGCTGGTGATGAGCAGAATCCGGGTTCGCAACGAAGTGACTTTCATGGGCTTTCATCGGTAGGCTCGCGAACGAGCCGTTGATTAGGGGGCGGCTTGGGGGTAGCCGGTACTGCCGATGCTGTCGCATCGATACATTGCTGCTTCACTCTCTGCGCTTACGGCCAAATGAGGTCGTAACTTTAATGAGCACAGATCAATGCGCGTGTATCGTGCTTCAACGGCCGTATCCCGTCATCGAACCGATAGACGAATGAGGGCACTTGCGCCCGGCGGCGCATTGGAATGCGAAACGATAATCAAGCCGCGCTGGCGCGGGTGAGGTCGGGGAAGCCGAGCGTTGTCGCATGACAACCGTCGGCCAACTCGTCGTCGTGGGTCGAGAAGAAAACGCAGCGATCCTTGCCGAGGCTCGTGAACAAGTCGATCAGCACCGCGCGGGAGCCGGCATCGAGACCGCCACTCGGCTCATCGGCGAGGATCACGCGCGGCGTGCCGAACTGCGTCGCGCTCAGATAGAACTTGCGGCGAGTGCCGAGCGACATCTGGTCGAAACGCTTTTCCATATGCGGCGTCAGACCGAATCGTGCAGCCAGATCGAGTACCTCGGCGCTGATCGCCGTATGCGTTTCGATAGCGCGCCGTTCGAGAAATCCGCGCCCGGTCTGCGACGGATCGGCGAGGCAGTCGAACGGCACCACAGCGAGCGATGCCTTCGCGGCCGCGGGGGCATCGTGCATGCTGTGCCCATCGATCCAGACCTTACCGCCCTGCGGATCGACGGTGCCGGCGAGCATGCCGAGCAGCGTGGTCTTGCCACCGCCACCTTCGTCGCGCAAGGCGAAGCATCCGCGCCCGGCGTGCAAACTCAGATTCTCGAAGAGCGTGAAGGCGCCGAAGCGCTGGGTGAGATTCTCGAAGCGAAGCATAGGAACGTGATGGCTACTTCAGATAGGCCTTGATGACGTGAAGCACGGGCGCCAGCTCGGCTTCGCGATTTTCCTGCTCGGCTTCGTTGACGAGGTGATCGACGAGATGGCCTTCGATGACCGCGCCCATCAAGCCATTGACTGCCCCGCGAATGGCAGCGATCTGCTGGAGAATCTCGACGCAGTCGCTCTCCTCGCTCAACAAACGCTCCAACGCCTGCGCCTGACCCTGTATGCGACGCACCCGTGCCAACAATTTGTTCTTGTCCCGAATCGTGTGCACGGTCTGTCGCGCTCCTGGCTGTAACGTTCAACTGGTGAAAAATGCTAACACAAATATACTAGGGGGGAGTATATTCTGCGTTCAACTTCCGACCCATTGAGTGTTGCGTCATGACCGAGTTTTCGACCCTCCTTCAGCAGGGCAATGCCTGGCTGTTCATCCCTAGTGCCGTATTGCTCGGTGCATTGCACGGCCTGGAGCCGGGGCACTCCAAGACAATGATGGCGGCATTCATCGTCGCCATTCGCGGCACGGTGGGGCAAGCGGTTTTGCTCGGCCTGTCGGCGACGGCGTCTCACACGGCAGTGGTGTGGCTCGTGGCGCTTACCGGACTGTACTTCGGACGGCACTGGGATGCCGAAGCCACCGAGCCATATTTTCAGTTGGCGTCGGGCATATTGATTCTTGCCGTCGCGGGCTGGATGCTCTGGCGCACGTGGCGCGACAACAAGCGGGCGCATTCGCACGAGCATGACCACGACCACGATCACGGCCACGGCCACGGCCACGATCACGATCACGATCACGGCCACGACCACGACCACGACCACGATCACGGCCATAGCCATGGCCACGCGCCGCACACGAATGCCGGCCTCGAACTCGCCGCCGAGGGTTATCAGGACGCGCACGAGCGAGCCCATGCCCGGGACATCCAGAAGCGCTTCACGGGCCGCGATGTCACGACGGGGCAAATCGTCATGTTCGGACTGACCGGCGGACTTGTACCGTGTCCGGCGTCGATCACGGTGTTGCTGCTCTGCCTGCAACTGAAGCGCTTCGCGTTGGGAGCGGGACTCGTGTTGTGCTTCAGCATCGGGCTCGCGTTGACGATGGTCGCATCCGGTGCCTTGGCGGCGCTCAGCGTGCGTCACATGTCGCGCCGATGGAGCGGCTTCGGCGACTTCGCGCGCAAGGCGCCGTACATCTCGGGTGGGCTGATCGTTCTCGTCGGGCTGTATGTCAGCTATCAAGGCGCGGCCCATCTCTTCTTCAAGCCTTGATTCGGAAGGAACGCCGCGCAGACATGTGACGGCTGGACTGCCAGGCATCGTCGGGGCGCGTTTGCCGAAGCCGGACACAGTTGCACCGCGATGCCGTCGCTACGCGTTCGCCAACGATTACTCGCCGATCAGAAAGGGCGGGCCGAAGCGGGTGGCGATGTGCTCCGTCGATTCGAACAGTTCGCGTAACACCTGACTCGTGCATGTCGGCTGCACGTACAGATAGAACGCAACGTCGGGCAGGCGCGGCAGGCCGTCTGCTTCGGAGAGCACGCGCATGTTCGCGTCGAGCAACTCGGTGGTGCGGGCCGTGACGCCGAGGCCTGCGCTGATCGCCGCCCGGATGCCGGTGAGCGTCGGCGAGATAAAGCTGGTGCGCCACGCAATGCCCGCCGCGTTGAGGCGTTCGATCGACAAGCGGCGAAACAGGCTCAGCTCGTCGGCCATCACCAGCGGCACGGGCGCCGCCGAGTTGAAGATGAAGTCGTCTGCACAGATCCACACCATCGGCGACGTGCGCAGCTTGATGCCGGGAAAGGCTTCGTCATAGCGCGTCGAGATTGCCAGATCCAGCGCCTTGTCGCGCAAAGCGTCCATCAAATGCGGGCTGCGTCCGACGATGATCTCCAACTGCAATTCCGCCGAGAGCTTCGACAGTCGTCGCAGCATGCTCGGCAAAATCGAATCGGCTACGTCGTGCGGCGAGCCGATGCGCAACTTCTCCACCGGCCCGCGCGTTTGCATGACCTGAACGGCCTGATCGTTGAGCGCGAGGATCTTGTTCGCGTAGGCGACGAGACGCACGCCATCGGCAGTCATCGCCTTCTGCCGCCCTTGCTTCTCGAATAGCGCGCACCCCATCTCCTGCTCGAGCCGCTGCATCTGCTGGGTAATGGCGGACTGTGTGCGTCCCACCCGCGTGGCCGCCGCAGCAAAGGTCTCATGTTGCGCAATGGCGACGAACGTACGCAACAGATCGATATCCAGGTTTCGCATGAGGGTTCCGGTCAATACTTCAGGCGCGCTAATACTTTCGAGATAAAAATTAAATTGATCTGGGGAATTTTGGTCGATAACCTGCCTGACACTCAAGCAATATTTATGTAAATGGACGGAACCCGGCGCTGACCGGTCCCGCGTTAATCGATTCGCCCCTCAAGTCGAACTCAAGGAGACTCAGGATCATGTGGCAACGACACATTGCAGCGGCGCTGCTCGCGACACTTGCCGTGACAGGCATCGCGCATGCCGACCAACTGGCTGACATCAAGGCGCGCGGCACGCTCGTTTGCGGCACGCAAAACGCCAGCGAGCCGTACGCGTTCCCCGATGCCGCCACGCGCAAGATCGTCGGGTTCGACGTCGACGTGTGCCATGCGCTCGCGAAGGGACTCGGCGTGAAGCTCGAACACCGCGCACTGTCGACCGACGCACGTATCCCGGAACTCAAGACGCATCGCGTCGACGTGCTGGCTGCCGCCGTCGCGTGGATGCCGGCGCGTGCCGCACAGGTCGACTTCAGCGATCAATACTTCGTCGCGCCCATTCGCGTGTTGGTGCGCGCCGACTCGCCGGTGCAGACGCTCGATCAACTCGCCGGCAAGAAGATCGCAGCGTCCGAGGGTTCCAGTTCGGCAGCGGTGTCGGTCACCCGTCTGCCCGACTCGAACCTGCTTACGTTCCACGACATCTCCTCGGCGTTCCTCGCGCTGCAGCAGGGCAAGGTGGAAGGTCTGGTGGCGGGCCAACTGATTCTGGCGCGCTTCGCCAGCGAAGCTGCCGCCAAGGGCGGCCAACAGTATCGACTGCTCACCAAGCCGGTATTCGAAGAGCGTTGGGGTGTCGTGACGAACAAGAACGAGCCCGCCCTGATGGCCGCCGTGAACAAGATCCTGATCGACTATGACAAGTCGAACGGTTTGCAGGAAAGCTTCGACAAGTGGCTGGGCAACAAATCGGTCTACAAGTTCACGCGCGACTACAAGGTCGAGCCCATCAAGGTGCAGTAAGCGAGACGTTGCGTCATGTTCGATCTTTCGTTTCTGCTCGAAGACGGCTACCTGAAGCTGTTTCGCGACGGGGTGCTGACCACGCTCCAACTGTTCGTGGTCTCGGGTCTGTTGGCCATCGTGGTGGGCGTGGCGCTCACCACGTTGCGCGCCCTGCCGGTCAAGCTGTTCAAGGGCTTTGTGATCGTCGTGGTGGAATATCACCGCAACGTGCCGGTGCTGGTGCAGATTCTCGTGTGGTACTTCGGCGTGCCGCAACTGCTGCCCGCAGGCCTGCGCGATTGGGTCAACGCGGGCAACACCGAGTTCTTCTTTGCGACGATCGCGCTGGCGCTCAACGCCGGTGCGTTCATCTCGGAAGACCTGCGCTCCGGGCTGCGCTCGATTCCGCAGACGCAGCAGGAGGCTGCGTGGTCCATCGGGCTGACCTATTTGCAGTCGTTCCGTTACGTCATTCTGCCGCAGGGCATTCGCGTGGCCATGCCCGCGTTGCTCAACCAGGCGCTGCTGCTCTTCAAGAACAGCTCGCTGGCGATGGCCATCGGGGTGCACGAGCTGCTGTACCGCACGCGTCAGATCGACAACCTGACCTTCCGCACGTTCGACGTGTTTCTGGTGGCGACGATTCTGTATCTGATCGGCACGCTCGCCTTGATGGCGCTCTCCGAGCACTTCGCCAAGCGCCGTACGGCGCCCTCGGGAGTCTGAGACGATGTATGAGATTCTGCATGACTATCTCGCGCTGTTCCTCGTCGGGAGCTGGCCCAACGGTCCGCTCGGGGGTGTGGCGATCACGCTCATTCTCTCGGCGCTCGGGCTGGTGATGTCGTTCCCGATTTCGGTGGCGATCGGCATGGCGCAAGTCTCGCCATTGCGCTGGCTGCGCCGCACGGCCGGTGTCTGGACGCGGCTCGTGCGCGGGATTCCGCTGCTGATGATTATCTTCTGGGCGTACTTCGCCGTGCCGTTGCTCGTGGGTGCCGAGGTATCTGCATTCACGACTGCCGTGTGCGCCATCATCGTTTATGAGAGCGCCTTCCTGTCGCAGATCGTGCGCGCCGGACTCGAAGGATTGCCGCGCGGCCAGATGGAGGCGGCGCGCTCGAATGGACTATCGTGGCTGCAAAGCATGCGTTACGTGCAATTGCCGCAGGCGCTCGCGAACATGTTGCCGTCGATCGTCAACCAGTTCGTGTCGATCATCAAGGCGACATCGCTCGCCTACGTGATCGGGGTGCCTGAACTGACGTACTCGGCCGCGCAGGTCAATACGATCGTGCTGACCAAACCGCTGCAGACGTTTCTCGTGCTCGCAGCATTCTATTTCGTGTTGTGTTTCGCCATTTCGCGTTTCGCTGGCTGGCTCGAGCGTCGTATCGCCCGTCAGCGCGCGGGGTTGGCGTGAGCGCAGGATTCAAGAAGGAGAACGCGACCATGACCATGCTCGCATTCGAGAATGTCGATAAGTATTACGGCGATCATCATGTGCTCAAGGGGATCGATGCCACCATCGGGCGCGGTGAAGTCGTCGTCGTGTGTGGGCCGTCAGGTTCAGGCAAGTCGACGCTGATTCGTACCGTCACGCGGCTCGAAGCCATTCAAAACGGCCGCATCCTCTTTGAAGGAATGGATGTCACCGCGCGCGACGTCAAGCTCAATCAGTTGCGCGCACGCATCGGCTTCGTGTTCCAGAGCTTCAATTTGTTTCAGAACCTCTCGGTGCGTCAGAACCTGATGCTCGGGCCGACCAAGGTACTTGGCATGTCGCGCGACGAGGCCGTGGCACAGGCCGAGACGCTGCTCGCCAAGGTTGGCCTCGCCCACAAGATCGACGCGATGCCGGCGAATCTCTCGGGCGGTCAACAGCAACGCGTGGCCATTGCCCGCGCGCTCGCCATGAAGCCGCCGCTCATGTTGTTCGACGAACCGACAAGCGCGCTCGATCCGGAGATGGTGCAAGAGGTCTTGCAGGTCATGCGTTCGCTGGCAGACGACGGTCTGACGATGATGATCGTGACGCACGAGATGGGTTTCGCGCGCGACGTATCGAGCCGCGTCTGGTTCATGGATCAGGGCCAGTTGATCGAAGACGCGCCGCCGGCGGAGTTCTTCAGCCAGCCGAAGCACGCGCGCGCGCAGCGTTTCCTGCAGGACGTTCTGCGTCCGTCACCGATGCTCGGCGTGCCGCGTGACGCCGTGCCCGCCTGACGTACGTCCGACGACACCGCGCACACGACTATATGACATCGCCCCAACGGGGCATATCGCAAAACAAGGTACTACGGAGAAGACTTTCATCATGTCCATGCCCACCGTTTCCGAACAACGCCAGGCCGCCGTCGGTGATGCCATTGCTGCCATGAAGGCGGCGCTCGCGCCTGCGGGCGAGACACGCCCCGCGTTAGCGGCCGTGCTCGAACAGGTCAAAGCACTCGCCGCGCGCCGCGCATTGTGGGACGAAGCCGATTTCCCGCCGCCGAGCGACGGCGAACTGCAGGCGCGCTATCTGATTCACGAAGATGCGGACAAGACCTACGCCCTGTATCTGAACGTCATGCGTCCGGGCAAGAAGATCACGCCGCACAACCACACCACGTGGGCCTGCATCGCGGCGGTGGATGGCGTTGAATACAACTACGTCTACCGTCGTACCGACGACGGCAAGACGCCTGGCGTCGGCACGTTGGAAGTGAGTGACACCGTTGTGGTCGATCCGGGCAGCGGCATCGCACTGGCATCGGAAGACATTCATGCCGTCGAGATCAAGGGCGAGGCGCCGATTCGTCACCTGCACATGTACGGTCGTGCGTTGGAGACGCTCACCGAGCGCGTCACCTTCGATCTCGCCAGCGGCACCTATCAGGTGATGGATATCGGCGTGAAGACGCGCCGCTAACGCGGCACCGACCGCCGGGAGCGACCGGCGGCAAAACCCTCACGGCGCGAATGTCCTTCGCGCCACCCCGCATCACATCGCCCTGCCGGGCGGTGCGGGTCTGCTCATCCCTACGCTTTGGCAATGGCCGGGCGGAACCTGATAACCGACGCAACGCTATGACTTCGTTTACTCCTCAATTCGTGCCGTCCGTCCTTCTCAAGGAATGGCTGCACGACGGCGCCGAGATCGCCGTGTTCGACGTTCGCGAGCATGGCCAGTACGGCGAAGCACACCTCTTCTATGGCGTAACGCTGCCCTACAGCCGCCTCGAACTCGAGATTGTGCGGCTCGCCCCGCGACGCGACGCCCGCGTAGTGCTTTACGACACCGACGCGAGCGTGGCCGTGCAGGCGGCGCAGCGTCTGGCCGCACTGGGCTACACCGATGTGTACGTGCTCGAAGGCGGAACCGAAGCCTGGCAAAAGGCGGGTTACGCGTTGTTTGCCGGGGTGAACGTACCGTCGAAGACGTTCGGCGAGCTGGTGGAGATGGCGTATCACACGCCGCGCGTGACGGCGCGCGAACTCGCGGCAATGCGCGAGCGCGGCGACGACGTAGTGATTCTGGACGGTCGTCCCGTGAGCGAGTATCTGAAGATGACGATTCCGACGTCGATCTGCTGTCCGAACGGCGAACTCGGCTATCGGATTCGCGATCTGGTGCCCGACACCACGACGCCTATCGTGGTGAACTGTGCGGGACGTACGCGCAGCATCATCGGCGCGCAGACGCTCATCAACCTCGGCATTCCCAACCCGGTGATGGCGCTGGAGAACGGCACGCAGGGGTGGTATCTGGAAGACCT
Source organism: Pandoraea sp. (assembly GCF_041919235.1). Lineage (NCBI taxonomy): Bacteria > Pseudomonadati > Pseudomonadota > Betaproteobacteria > Burkholderiales > Burkholderiaceae > Pandoraea > Pandoraea sp. Next base: position 8,748 of record NZ_JAYRUC010000037.1, on the reverse strand, counting down.
GCCGCTGGAGCACGGCAGCACGCGCCGCTATCCGGACACGGTGGCGCCGTCGAGCGTGGCGCAGATGCGTGAGGCGAGCGGCGCGCTGGCCGAGCGCTTCGCGGTGCCCGAAGTGGACGCGGAGAGATTCGCGCAATGGGCAGCGGACACGTCGCGCACGTTGTTCCTGTGCGATGTGCGCACGCCGGAGGAATTCGCCGCCGGGACGCTGCCGGGCGCGCAGCACACGCCGGGGGGGCAGTTGATTCAGGCGACGGATCAATACGTGGGCGTGCGCCATGCACGGCTGGTGTTGTTCGACAACGACGGTATTCGCGCGCCTATCGTGGCGAGCTGGCTGCGTCAGTTGGGCCACGACGCCTACGTGTTGCGTGACGGACTCGCCAGTGGGGTATCGATGACGGTGTCCGCCCCCGCCGTCGAGCCGACGTTACCCGAGATCGATGCCGCCACGCTGGCTGCCGCGCTGGCCGACGGCAGCGTGACGGTCGTCGATGTGCGTTCGAGCATGAGCTATCGGCGCGAGCATGTGCCGGGGGCGCAGTGGGCGATTCGCCCGCGTCTGCCGTTGCTGCCGGTATCGCGTAACGTGGTGTTGGTCGCGGATGAGCGTGACGTCGCTGAATTGTTCGCGGGCGACTGGCAGCGAGCGAATTCCGGTGACATGCGTTCGTTTTCGCTGCTTGCAGGCGGCTTCAAGGCGTGGACGGCGGCCGGTCAGCCGGTCGAGAGTACGCCCGACGTGCCTGCTGACATCGAATGCATCGACTACCTGTTCTTCGTGCATGATCGTCACGACGGCAACAAGGCCGCCGCACGCCAGTATCTGGCATGGGAGACGGGACTGCTCGCGCAGCTCGATGAACGTGAGCGCGGTGCTTTCCGTGTGGGGGAGTCCGCCGTCGCGAAGTAAGCTTCACCGTTGGCGTGCGCCGTGCGGCGCACGTCACGTCGTATTACCAGAATCGTTCGAATTGCAATCAACCTCGGTCCGCTCATGTCCCGACAATCGTCCCCCAAACGTCTCGCTACCCGCCTAGTCAAGGGCGGCACGCATACCGCTGTCGTTGGCGGTCACGCCGTCAACCCGCCGGTGGTGCGTGCGTCCACCGTGCTGTTCGACACGATGGACGACATGAACGACGCGCGCCGCCGTCGCGGCACCGAGCGCATGTTTACCTACGGCGCGCGCGGCAATCCGACCGGCTTTGCGCTGGAAGATGTTGTCGCCGAGCTGGAGGGCGGGTATCGCACGCGGCTTTTTCCGACGGGCCTTGCAGCCATCTCCATGGTGTTTCTCGCCTATGTGCGCCCGGGCGACCATGTCTTGATTTCGGACTGTGTGTATCAGCCGCTGCGGCATTTCGTGGAGACGTTTCTTAAGCCGTGGGGGGTACACGTCACCTACTTCCGCGCGGACGGCAGCGACGCCGCGGAGTTCATGACCGCCCGCACGAAGATGATCTATGTGGAGACGCCGGGCTCGCTCGTCTATGAGTTGTGCGATCTTCCGGCGCTGGCCGATCTGGCGCATCGGCATGGTGCGCTGCTGGTGGCGGACAACACGTGGGGTTCGGGGGTGCAGTACCGTCCGTTGATGTTGGGGGCGGACGTCTCGGTCATGGCGGCGACGAAGTACCTGAGTGGCCATTCCGACGTCATGATGGGCACTGTGACCACGACGCAGGACGTCTGGCAGACGCTCTCCACGATGGCCGACGCGCAAGGCGCGGCGGTGAGTCCGGACGACGCGTATCTGGTGTTGCGCGGCACGCGTACGCTGGCGGCGCGCTTGCAGATGCACGAGCGTCATGCGCTGGAAGTGGCGCATTGGCTTGGCGGCGTTCCTGACGTTGCGCGTGTGTTTTGCCCGGCGCTGCCAACGCATCCGGGACACGCGTTGTGGCAACGCGATTGCGTCGGCACGAACGGCTTGATCTCCTTTGAGTTTGCCAACGCCACGACAGCGCAGGCGGATCGCTTCGTCGACGCGCTCGAGCTGTTTGGCATCGGTGCGTCATGGGGCGGATTCGAGAGTCTGGCGACGGTCGTGAACGTTGCCGGCACGCGGACGTGTGAAGACTGGACGTCGGCTGGGCCGATCGTGCGGCTGCATATCGGTCTGGAAGACCCGCAGGATCTGATCGACGATATGGCGGCGGCGCTTGAGCAGGTCTTCGGGCGGTAGTGCGCCGGGGTTTGGACGTTGCGTTTGCGCGGCCCTTGCGAGCGCCGTGGGCGTGGCGTCCGAATGGCGTCGTTGCCGACGCTGCCGTCATTACGGTCGCCGTCGCGACGAATGACGTCGCGACGGTGATTGCAAGGCTCACGGCAAACGGTAGAGCGGACTTCATCGTTGGCGTAACGATGAAGCGTTAGAGCGCGCCCGAGAATCTCACTCTCGTGACGCGGCAGCGGTGCGCGCGGTGCCGTCGAGCGTCGTCAGGATGTGATGCGCCGCGCGGATGCGTTCGTCCATCGAATAGTTCTTGTTCGCCAGCAGCACGATGCCCATCTGCTTCGACGGTACGAAAGCGACATAGGCGCCGAAACCGTTCGTGGAACCCGTCTTGTTGATCCAGACGACGGGCGTCGGCGCCATGGGGGGTGAGAGTTCATGCGCAGGCGTCGGTTCGTACGCCATGTGGTTCGAGTTGCCTTCGAGCAGCGCGTCGACACCTACCGGGTAGGGATACTGTTCCCAGACCAGATCCTGAGTCATCGGCTTGTCGAAGAAATAGCCGGTGTGCGTGGCGTGGATGGCGTGTTGTAGCGAGTCGTCACGTACCGGAGTTCCGAGGTTGGCTTGCACGAATCGCAGCAAGTCGCTCGCGGTGGTTTTCACACCGTACGCCTCCTGTTCGAACACACCCGGCGTGACGCGAATTGGCTTGCCATCCTTGCCATAACCCCATGCGTAATTGGCCATCTGATCTTCGGGCACGCGGATGAAGGTGTGCTTCATGTCCAGCGGTTTGAAGACATGGTCGGTGACGAGTGTGGCGAAGTCGCCATGCATTGCGCGCGCGGTGATCCAGCCAAGCGCGCCGATGCTCACATTCGAATAGGTGCGCACGGTGCCGGTCGGTTGCGCGGGCTTCCACGTTTTGAAGTACTGAAGGATCTGGTCGGTGCTGCGGATATTGCCGGGCACTTGAAGCGGCATGCCGCCGGTGGTGTGCGTGCCGAGGTTCAGCAGCTTCACGTCGCCGAACGGGGTGTCTGTGAGTTCGGGCACGAAGCGGCTGGTCTTGTCCGTGAGCGAGAGTGCGCCGGTGGTTTGCGCGTAGGCGGCAAGCGTTGCGGTGAACGTCTTGCTGACGGAGCCGATTTCGAAGAGCGTGTTGGCCGTTACGGGCTTTTTGGTGGCTTTGTCAGCTACGCCGTAGGCGAAGACGTAGGTGTGCCCGTCGAAGACGACGCCGACGGTCATGCCCGGAACGTTCTGGCGGGCCATGAGCGGGGTAATGGTCTTGTCGACAAGCGATTTGATTTCGGCTTGCCGGGGATCGGCCGGTACTGCGGCACTGGATTCGGCGGCGTAGCCATGGACGCTGAACGCCATCCAACTGATGGCGGCCATGGCCGCGAGCGCGGCGCAACGGGTGAGGGGGTGTTTGGTCATCGATGGTCGGTCCAAGGGGCGAACAACATACAGAGGACGGTTCCGCATCGCGATGAAGCGGGGCGGACGCAAACCCGAAGCGTAATCGCAAATGGGTTCGCACCTGCCATCTGATGTCGTAACGAACGTAACCGATGTAATGAATGCAACGACGACAATATCGAGCCACCCTCCCCGGCGATGGGATGTAGCTTCGGATTGATTTATACCCGGGTAATATTGACATCAAATTTTATCCGGGTATTATTCCGGAATGAACACGAATTCCGCCACCTTCACAAGCTTTGATGGGCATCAGCGCATCGCTTCCGGGCCTTTGCTCGACAACGCCCTCGCAGTCCGCCGCGCTGAGGATCGCAGGGCCGACGGACCTTTACTGGTGTTCGACGACGCGACAGGTCGAGTCGTCGATATAGATACGCGCGGCTCTGATGCCGATATCGTCGCGCGGCTGGTCGCATTGGCACCGGCAGCAGACGTGCCATGCACCGAAGCGGAGCCCGTGGTGCCGGCCGAGCGCAGGGGCCGCGGTCGGCCGCGTCTTGGCGTTGTGGCACGCGAGGTTACGCTGTTGGCCCGCCACTGGGAGTGGTTGGCCACCCAGCCGGGCGGCGCCTCGACTACGCTGCGCAAGCTCGTCGAGGAGGCCCGCCGCGTCAACTCCGCTAGGGACAATCAGCGTCACGCGCAGGAGCGGGCCTACCACTTCATGTCTGCGATGGCTGGCGACCTACCTGGCTTCGAGGAGGCCACACGGGCGCTGTTTGCTGGCGACCGGCCTCGCATGAGCGAGCTCACCGCTGCATGGCCACCGGACGTACGGGCCTACGCGTTGCAGTTGGCATGCAGCGATGTCGAGGTGCCGGCATGACGGCGTCCATTCGCTATCTGGCACCCACGCAGCAAGCCGGCCGCGAGTTTGTCATGCGCGGTCTGGCGGGGGGCATCGTCATGCCGAACCTGCTGTGCTTGCGTGAGGTGGCCGACTACACTGCTAACCCCGAACTGGCGCCCGTTGCGCCCATTAGCGGCGCCGAGGCCTTCGACCGCTACATTCGACATACGCTTCCTTTCCTTCGCGACAGCGGCGGCGAGCTTCAGTTACTGGGACGAGGCGGTCCGTGGCTGATCGGACCAGAGTGGGAGCGCTGGGACCTTGTCATGCTGGTGCGGCAGCGCAGCGTGGAGGCCTTCCTTGCATTCGCGCAGCACGAGGCCTATCTCGCGGGCATTGGCCACCGCACAGCAGCCATCGAGGACTCGCGGCTACTGCCACTGACTGATTTGTCGTTGGGAATAGCGGCATGAGCACGCTTCAGGCCAATGGCCTTACCTTGGGTTACGACTGCTTTGGCGCTGAGCGCAACGAAGCCATGCTGTTGATCTCGGGCCTGGGTGTGCAGCGTTTGCGCTGGACGGAACCGTTCTGCGAGCGGTTGGCGGCTCAAGGCTTTTACGTCATTCGATTCGACAACCGTGACGCGGGTGAATCCACGCATCTCTCCCGCGCGCCCGCACCCGACGTCGGCGTGCTGGCGGCGGACCTCGCCGCTGGCCGCGTGCCGGTCGTGCCGTACACGTTGCACGACCTGGCTGCCGATGCCATCGCGCTGCTGGACGTTCTTGGCATCACTTACGCCCACGTCGTCGGGCGGTCCATGGGCGGCATGGTGGCGCAGTTGTTGGCCAGCGCACATGCTGAGCGCGTGCTGTCGCTGGTGTCGATCATGTCGAGTACGGGCCATCCTGGCCTGCCGGCGACTGCACCGGATGTGATGGCGATGCTGATGCATGCTGCGCCGGACCCACGGGTGGACGAGGCCGCGTTTCTGGCGCATGGAATGGCATTTGCGCGGCGCATTGCCGGCAAGGGATTCCCGTTGAACGAGGCCGCTCATCGGGCGGTGCTGCAGGCCGAACTCATGCACCCTCTGGATCCGGGCTGCATGGGACGGCAGATCGCGGCCATTGCCGCCACTGGCAGTTTGCGGCCTGTGCTGGCCCGAGTGGTGGCGCCGACGCTGGTCGTGCACGGGAGCGATGACCCGATGATCCCCCCTGACTGTGGCCGCGACGTCGCCGAGCACATCGCAGGTGCGGAGCTTCTGCTTGTTGACGGCATGGGCCACGACGTGCCGGCGGCTTTGTATGACCCACTGATCCGCGCGATCACGGCGAATGCCCGGCGGACCTTGGTCGACGTCGCTGACGGTTCATGCGACGAACATTGTGCAGGCGCGATTTGACCGCCTGTTTTCAGTCGAGCAGGCACTCGACATAAAACATCCACTCGGTGCATAGCAGCTATGGATATCAAAACGCTTCACGCCTACGACCGGAATTCCGCCACGTTCGCAAACGACTGGCATGCGCAGCCACCGGCAGCGGACTTGCACGCGCTCATACGGAAGTACTTCCGTCCAGGGCGGACGGCCGACGTTGGATGCGGCAGCGGGCGCGACGTCGCCTGGTTATCCTCGAATGGTTTCCCGGCCGTGGGCTTCGACCCGTCGAAGGGTTTGCTGGCAGAAGCGCAAAAGCGCTATCCAGCCGCCCAGTTCCAAGTCGCCGCGCTGCCGGAGCTTGAGGGCGTCGCGTCCGGCAGTTTCGTCAACGTGCTGTGCGAGACGGTCATCATGCACTTGGAGGCTGATCTTATTGCGCCTTCGGTGCGAAAGCTCATGGACATCATCGAACCCGGCGGAACGCTGTATCTGAGCTGGCGAGTCACCGTGGGTGACGACCGACGAGATGAGCATCGACGGCTCTATGCCGCCTTTGATCCGCTGCTGGTTCTTGGCGCCTTGCGTAACGACGTTATCGTTCTAGACGAGCAAAAGGAGAGTCTTTCATCCGGTAAGACAACTCGTCGGATCATTGCGCGGAAAACATAGCAGCGCGTGGAGTATCGCTACGGGCGCCAATGACCCATGCCCCGCCTCTTGCAAGTACCGCGCCTTCAACGCAGGGTCACGGGTCTTATTGGCGAGCTTTCGCGCCTCATCCGCCTTCTTGTCCGCCTACGTCCCGATGTGGCGCGCCATGGCCTGACCCACTGCCGTTGCGGCCTGGATTAGGCGTGATCGGTCATTGAGCAGCTCGTGCAGATCCTGCGTAGGCGGCACTGCTTAGTCTCCAGTTTCAAGTGCAACACCGCGAACGATGTAGGGCGTTGCACTTGAAACTGGAAATTAAGCTGTCCAACCGGTTGAATCTCGATGTCTTGTTTGCCGATCCGTACGCGCCCTGGCAGCGCGGCAGCAACGAGAATATCAACGGCTTGCTGCGAAAGGGCATGGATCTCTCAAACGTCAGCCAGACCCAGCTCAACGACATTGCCAAATTACTCAATGGACGCCCGCGTCAGCCGCTCGGCTGGGACACACCCGAGGAAGCAATGGCCAAGGAATTGGGAACGGCTGGGTTAGCTCAACGTTGCACTTGACTCTTGAGACCGCCCTGTCGTTACATAGTCGGGCGAAATTCCATGTCCCACACCCCTAACAGCGCGTTGAAGTACCGCTCGCCACGCGAGTTCACGCGTAGGACCGATTCATCGATCTTAGTGTGAGGCGGCGTCCGGTGGCACAGGGGCAAATTCATCGTCGAACTTTGTCTTTCTCGTTCGCCATTTTTTCATAGGTCCTTCGTGCTTTTGCGTTGTTGTTTCCGAAGGGCTTTATGTTCGAGAGATGTGCTCGGCTTGATAGTCCCCCAAATGCGGCAATACCAAACCCGAGAATCAGCAGAAAGCCGCCAAACGGGGCGGCAGGTATGTATACGTATGTGATGATCATTAGCAATAGGCCAGCAACTAGCAGGATCGTGCGAACCCACTGAGTAAAATTCCCGTCTTCAATGAGTCGGATTTTCATTGTTGTCACTCCAGGATTCTGCGAAGGTCGACCAGTATTGGTTCAAAGCCTTCTGCACTTGCTGACCGACGGTACTGTCGTTAAACATACTGCCGGCCTCGTTTATTGCGAGACCTAGCCCGGGCCTCCGATCCGTCAGGTTTCCGGCAATCAACCCAACAACCCCTTTAGAAACGTACTGCCCGGGATTGGGTTTCACGATCTGCACTACCGCATCCGCGATCATGGCTGTTGCTGTCCCGATATACGCTGCTGTAGCCAGTCCGGGGGCATAAGGTGATGATATTGAAGCCCCAGTCGCACTTATTGCTGCAAACCGCCCCGCCGCCGTCGACACGCCGTCCGCAGTGTTTGCCACCGTGTCCCGAATGCTAGGAGCGATTGGATTGGGTAAATATCTAGCGCCGCTAGGGACCTGGCCCGGAGTTGCGGAGTCGTAGTTCGCCATGATGAAGGCCTGCAACTCTTGATTGACTTCGGGTAACGACTGGACAACTAGTGGAATGCCGTTTGCGTTTGTCAGTCCCGTGTCGATCCATGCCGCGCCCGGATCGGTTGGAGTTCGTCCGTTCAACTCTTCTGCGACGCCCGGCGGCACAGTCCTACCATCAGGGTACGAAATCCCCATGAGTCGCAGTTGGTATTCCACCTGACTTTGCGTGTACCGGCCATCGCTTTTTTCCGCAATGTGTCGCGCGAGCCTTCGATCTTCGAAATTCAACTGCCGATTAAACCGATCCGCATTGAACCCAGTCACTGCCCCGGACGTACCCCCTGCCACAGCACCCAACGCAGTCCCCACGCCTGTCGCCACGATCTGCCCAAGTGCTTCATCGATATCCTCATTCCCCGTCGGGCGGCGGCTTCTGATTTCGTCGCTCAAGTCATTCAGCACTGCGCCAAGTTTTGACGTCAGGCCCGCACCCAACGCACCGCCAAGCGCATTACCGCCCCCAAGACCCGCCACCAGCGCACCGCCTGCTGCGTGCATCGTTGCGCGGTAGTCGCCGCCTTCGGACCAGTTCTTCGCGTCCTGTAAGTACTGAGCCTTCAACGCGGGATCATCGGTCTTCGCCGCCAGAGCACGTGCCTCGTTCGCCTTCCTATCCGCATACGTCCCGATATCACGCGCCACAGCTTCCCCCGCTGCCGTTGCCGCTTGCATCAGACGCGACTGGTCGTTGAGTAGATTTTGCAAATCAGGCGTGCGAGATACCGTCCCGTTCAAGTCAGCAGTATCGCGATTCA
>NZ_JAYRUC010000036.1:0-31979 GCF_041919235.1 Pandoraea sp. | reverse complement strand
CGAACAGGACCGTGAAACAACTCCACGCCGATGATAGTGCGGATACCCGTGTGAAAGTAGGTAATCGTCAGGCTCCCCTAAAAACCCCTTGCTGCAACGCGCAGCAAGGGGTTTTTGCTTTTCTGCGCCCACACCACCTCTTACGGCACCTCATACGCCATTCCCCATTCGGCTCGCAACGTGCCGTGCTGCGATCGCTGGAATCGCGCTTTGCTGGTTTGCCGCTGCGGTCGATGGCGCGATTCGACACACCGGCGTGCACCCACTCCTTTTTCAAGGCCTTCTAATGCGTCCGGGCACCGATCAAGGCGAGAATGCTCGCCATGACGAGGCGTCTGCCGGCTCGGCAACGATGCCCGTTTTCCCCGGAGTTCAAACGACAAGTTTCGCTTCGTTGCGCAATTCCATCGAACGCATCTAAAGTCGAATCGCAATAAGAGCATTTTTCCAATCTGTTCAAATCGCTCGGGAGCCGATCGTTATCTCACGGTTTGTGAGTAATTGCCCATCTTTTCCCGTCATCGTGGATGCTGTGAACCCGATCGACCATAATCGGCTAATCACTAATTCTGCGTGACAAGCTTCCGGAAACGATACGTCGAGCATCAGTATTTGACGTTTTTCTTCGTTATCGCATTGCCTATTTCAGTCGGCGATGCGAGCGCAATCCGGCTATTGCTGTGGATGCGTATTAACGAAAAAATGAGCCAGATACCTCTTCCGAAGCGAAAGCTCCCGCCGGTGGTTGTCATCTCCCTGGTGGATAGCGATGTTCGTCGCACTCATATTGCGACGCAGATGACGAATGCTGGCGTTCCCTTCCGATTCTTCGATGCGGAGCGCGTTGAGGCGTACCCGCCCGAATACGACGCCCTCACGCGTCTGCAGATGTACGCAAACCATCTGACGCTTGGGGAAGTTGGATGCTATGACAGTCATTATCGGATCTGGCAGGATCTGGCGCGCTCCAATGACGACATCTGGTGCGTCCTGGAGGACGATATCGAGCTGACACCCGATTTCTCTCGGCGGCTGGCCGCCGCAATGGATGTGCCGGCACCCTGGGGCGTCATGCGGCTAAAGGATTGCGGCTCCGCAGGGCGTTGGCAGGTCGCGGCGCTGCCAGGCGGTGGGGTGCTGAATGATCATCGCAAGCAACCCGGCGGTACACACGCATACCTCATCCGTCGCGATGCGGCATTAACGCTTTTGCGGTATGGCAGACGGATGATTCATCCCGTCGACGACATGATCAATCGTAACTGGGAGCATGGCGTCCGCATGATCTCCATGGCGCCGGCTATCGTGCTCGATCGGGGGAATGACCTGGGCACCACGATCGTCGGTCGCCAAAAGGCCAGGCGCAGCATCTCGCAGAAACTCCGGCGCGAATTCCACGCTGGGCGGGATAGCCTGAGCCGATACGTCGATGCCTGGCGCCGCAGGTTGTTAACGCCGACGCGCCGCTGGGAATGACCGAGACCTGGGCGAATCCCACATACCCAAGCAAATCAAAGGCTTGCCGAATATAGTGAAAATCCGCAGAGCATCAGGCACAGAAACTGCGTATTTAACGCATGGAAGGTGTTGACAAGGCACGGGGACATCTCCATAATTGCAAATTCTCTGCGGAGGGGTGCCCGAGTGGCTAAAGGGGGCAGACTGTAAATCTGTTGGCTTACGCCTACGTTGGTTCGAATCCAACCTCCTCCACCAGAATGCGGAAGTAATGAGCGCCGGAACCTAGTGTCTCCGGTGCTCGTTGCAAGAGGCGAGAGTCGGAATCCAAGCGGGTGTAGCTCAATGGTAGAGCAGAAGCCTTCCAAGCTTATGACGAGGGTTCGATTCCCTTCACCCGCTCCAGGTGACGCGCAGACGCAGTAGCAGTAAAAGATTCGCCCATGTGGCTCAGTGGTAGAGCACTCCCTTGGTAAGGGAGAGGTCGGCAGTTCGATCCTGCCCATGGGCACCAAAGATAGTGTGACGCGCGGCAATCAACATGCCGAGCAACCTCGGCAAAAGATAACCCCGTTAGGAGTCGGAAATGGCAAAGGAAAAATTCACGCGGAACAAGCCGCACGTGAACGTTGGCACCATCGGCCACGTCGATCATGGCAAGACCACCCTGACGGCTGCTATCGCAACGGTTCTGTCGTCGAAGTTCGGCGGCGAAGCCAAGAATTACGCTGACATCGATGCGGCGCCGGAAGAAAAGGCGCGCGGTATTACCATCAATACCGCCCACATCGAGTACGAAACGGCGAACCGCCACTACGCACACGTTGACTGCCCGGGCCACGCCGACTACGTCAAGAACATGATTACCGGTGCTGCCCAGATGGACGGCGCAATTCTGGTTTGCTCGGCAGCCGACGGCCCGATGCCGCAAACGCGCGAGCACATCCTGCTGGCGCGCCAGGTTGGCGTGCCGTACATCATCGTGTTCCTGAACAAGTGCGACATGGTCGACGACGCCGAGCTGCTCGAGCTGGTCGAAATGGAAGTTCGCGAACTCCTGTCGAAGTACGACTTCCCGGGCGACGACGTGCCGATCATCAAGGGTTCGGCTAAGCTGGCGCTGGAAGGCAACAAGGGCGAACTCGGCGAAGTGGCCATCATGGCCCTGGCTGACGCCCTCGACACGTACATCCCGACGCCGGAGCGCGCCATCGAAAAGGCGTTCCTGATGCCGGTGGAAGACGTGTTCTCGATCTCGGGTCGTGGCACGGTCGTGACGGGTCGCGTTGAGTCGGGCGTGATCAAGGTCGGCGAAGAAATCGAAATCGTCGGTATCACGCCGACGGTCAAGACGATCTGCACGGGCGTTGAAATGTTCCGCAAACTGCTCGACCAAGGTCAAGCAGGCGACAACGTCGGTATTCTGCTGCGCGGCACGAAGCGTGAAGATGTTCAGCGTGGTCAGGTTCTGGCCAAGCCGGGTTCGATCACGCCGCACACGGAATTCACGGGTGAAGTGTACGTTTTGTCGAAGGATGAAGGTGGTCGTCACACCCCGTTCTTCAACAACTACCGTCCGCAGTTCTACTTCCGTACGACGGACGTGACGGGTTCGATCTCCCTGCCGGCCGATAAGGAAATGGTCATGCCGGGCGATAACGTGTCGATCACCGTCAAGCTGATTGCGCCGATCGCCATGACCGAAGGTCTGCGCTTCGCAATCCGCGAAGGTGGCCGTACCGTCGGTGCCGGCGTCGTTGCAAAGATTCTCGCTTAAGCCGGTACCTTAACGGTCCGCGCTTACGGGGTCAGCTTTTGGCAGCTGGCCCCACTGCTGTTTTAGGGGTATAGCTCAACTGGCAGAGCGTCGGTCTCCAAAACCGAAGGTTGGGGGTTCGATTCCCTCTGCCCCTGCCAAACAACTGTCTGCAAGCTGGAAATGGCGAATTCTCCCGTAGAAACTGTACGTACGACTGGCGACAAGCTGCTGCTGGCACTAGCCGGAGTGCTTGTTATTGCTGGTGTCGTGGCGTTCTACGCGTTGGGGCAACAGGCGCTGTATGTGCGTGTTGCTGCCATCGTCGTCGTTCTGGCCATCGCCGCAGGTGTTGCCTTGGCATCGCAAACCGGCAAAAGCTTTCTCGCTTTTGCCAAGGATGCGTATCGGGAAGTGGGTAAGGTCGTTTGGCCGACCCGTAAAGAGGCCGCCCAAACGACTGCGATCGTCTTCGCGTTCGTCATCGTCATGGCGCTGTATCTTTGGATCAGCGACAAGACGATCGAGTGGGCGGTGTTCTCTTTGATTCTTGGCTGGAAGTGATATGTCTGATACCGGGGCTGCACCGAGTAAGAAGCGCTGGTACGTCGTTCATGCGTATTCCGGCATGGAAAAGAGCGTAGCCAAGGCGCTACGCGAACGCATTACGCGTGCGGGCATGGAAGATTATTTCGGCGAGATTCTGGTCCCGACCGAAGAAGTCGTTGAAATCAAAGGTGGCCACAAGTCGGTCACCGAACGTCGTTTCTTCCCCGGCTATGTGCTGTGTGAGATGGAAATGACGGACGACACGTGGCACTTGGTGAAAAACACCGCCAAGGTCACCGGTTTTGTCGGCGGTACGGGCAATCGTCCGATTCCGATTCGACAGGCCGAAGTCGACAAGATTATGTCGCAAATCAAGGACGGGGTGGAAAAGCCGCGTCCCAAGACGCTGTTCGAGGTGGGCGAGCTGGTACGAGTCAAGGATGGTCCGTTCACGGACTTCAATGGCTCGGTGGAAGAAGTGAACTACGAAAAATCTCGCCTCCGTGTCTCCGTCACTATTTTCGGACGGGCAACTCCGGTAGAACTGGAGTTCGGACAAGTCGAAAAAATCTAAGAATAAAATGCGCCGGCGCGACGTCCGGCGCGTTTTTGCGTTGGTGACAGCCGTCGCCGAGGAGCGTCAGTAGCCTCTTTCTGGTGAAAGCGCGCTATGACTCAACCCCGAATATGCGCCACATATTCGTTCCGGAGTAAACCATGGCAAAGAAAATCATCGGCTTTATCAAGCTGCAGATTCCTGCAGGTAAAGCCAATCCGTCGCCCCCCGTGGGCCCGGCACTGGGTCAACGCGGCCTGAACATCATGGAGTTCTGCAAGGCGTTCAATGCGCAAACGCAGAGCCTCGAACCGGGTCTGCCGATTCCGGTGGTGATCACCGCATTCGCGGACAAGAGCTTCACGTTCGTACTGAAGACCCCGCCGGCAACCGTGCTGATCAAGAAGGCTGCCAACCTGCAAAAGGGTTCGAGCAAGCCGCACACCGACAAGGTGGGCAAGATCACCCGCGCACAAGCGGAAGAAATCGCGAAGACCAAGATGCCTGACCTTACCGCCTCCGATCTGGACGCCGCGGTTCGCACCATCGCTGGCAGCGCACGTTCGATGGGCATCACGGTGGAGGGTCTGTAATGGCTAAGATCTCGAAGCGTCAACAAGCACTGGCCGCCAAGGTCGATCGCAACAAGCTGTACCCGGTCGGCGACGCTCTGGCCCTGGTCAAGGAATGCGCAAGCGCCAAGTTCGACGAGTCGATCGACGTCGCGGTGCAACTGGGCGTCGACGCGAAGAAGTCGGACCAAGTGGTTCGCGGTTCGGTCGTTCTGCCGGCAGGTACCGGTAAGTCGGTTCGTGTCGCCGTTTTCGCCCAGGGCGAAAAGGCTGAGCAAGCCAAGGCCGCTGGTGCCGAAATCGTCGGTATGGAAGACTTGGCCGAGCAAATCAAGGCCGGCAAGATGGACTTCGATATCGTGATCGCGTCGCCGGACACGATGCGTATCGTCGGTACGCTGGGTCAGATCCTCGGCCCGCGCGGCCTGATGCCGAACCCGAAGGTTGGCACGGTCACCCCGGACGTCGCTACGGCAGTGAAGAACGCCAAGGCTGGTCAGGTGCAGTTCCGTGTCGACAAGGCCGGTATCATCCACGCCACCATCGGCCGTGCTTCTTTCGAACCGGCAGCGCTGCAGAAGAATCTGTCGGCACTGTTGGAAGCCCTCACGAAGTCGAAGCCGGCTTCGAGCAAGGGTGTCTACCTGCGCAAGATCGCCCTGTCGAGCACGATGGGCGTTGGCGTGCGTGTGGACCAGGCCAGCCTGTCTGCCTGAGCGCAAGAGCGAGCGTAGCGAATGTAGCGCAATCGCAGGGTGATGGCGTCCCCTGCGACGACTGAGATCTTTGAGATCGACAGTCCGTAGCAAAAGACTTTGGGCGGAAGCGGCTTCTTCGGAGGCGGCTTCCGGTTATCAAAGACCGTTGGCGGGAATGGGCATTCACTGACACTCCCTTAATACGCCAGCCAACGCAGATGGCGAACCCGAACAAGTTATGTAGTCACACCGTCGCACACGGGCAACCGGGTGCGGGGGTTGAAACTCCAGACATGTCGGTAAGCCGTTAGTGGAACGGCATCACCATGAGGTGATGTCAATTTTGGAGGTTAACCGTGGCACTTAATCTTGATGATAAGAAAGCCGTCGTGGCTGAGGTGTCGGCGCAAGTCGCCAGCGCTTCGACCATCGTTGTGGCTGAATATCGCGGAATCACGGTTGGCGATCTGACGAAGCTTCGCGCCAATGCGCGTCAGCAAGGCGTTTACCTGCGCGTTCTGAAGAACACGCTGGCCCGCCGCGCGGTGGAAAACACCGCGTTTGCTGACCTGGCTGAGCAGATGACCGGTCCTCTGATCTACGGTATCTCGACGGATCCCGTAGCCGCTGCGAAAGTCTTGAACGACTTTTCGAAGGGCAACGACAAGTTGATCTTGAAGGCCGGCTCGTACGACGGCAAGGTGATGGACAAGGCGGGCGTGCAAGCGCTGGCCTCGATCCCGAGCCGCGACGAACTGCTCGCGAAGTTGCTGGGTGTCATGCAAGCGCCGGTTTCCGGCTTTGCTCGCGTCCTGGCTGCCGTGGCCGAGAAGAAGCAAGCGGAAGCTGCTTAATTCTCGTCCCGGTTACACGATCGCTGACTTCGGTCCGAACACAATCTAGGAGTTTTACAAATGGCAATCTCGAAAGAAGACATCATCGACGCCGTTGGCGCGATGTCGGTTATGGAACTGAACGACCTGGTCAAGGCGTTCGAAGAAAAGTTCGGCGTGTCGGCTGCTGCCCTGGCAGTGGCAGGCCCGGCAGGTGCTGGCGGCGGTGCTGCTGCTGTTGAAGAGCAAACCGAATTCAACGTCGTCCTGGCAGAAGTCGGTGCGAACAAGGTCGGCGTGATTAAGGCCGTCCGCGAAATCACCGGCCTGGGCCTGAAGGAAGCCAAGGATCTGGTCGATGGCGCTCCGAAGGCTGTCAAGGAAGGCGTGGACAAGGCTGCTGCTGACGAAGCCAAGAAGAAGCTGGAAGACGCCGGCGCCAAGGTCGAAATCAAGTAATTCGGCTCTGCGCGTAGGGAAGGCTGGCGACGAAACGTCGTCAGCCTTTTTGTGCTTTCTGGAGTGGCAAATCCCGAAGCCCGTGCGCGAAATTCGAAAGTCGGTGCGAAGCGACGTCAAGTTCTTGAAAGCAAACCGATTTCGCTGAAACGGAGGTCATGCAAGCCGTTTCAAACGGACGCTCGATGGCCGGCGAGAAAAAGGGCCCGAAAAGACGAGAGCAATATCGACGAAGCACTGAAGAAGCACCCAAGAAGTACTGAAGACGTACTGAAGAAGTACCCAAGAGGCCAAAGAAAAAATCGCGCCGGGGCATCCCCGTGGCGGTTTTCTCTTTGTCTTCTGAAGCGACTGCAGAAGGCAAGTTTGGTCGGGCGACGGGCAACACAGGCATCCGTCGCCGTCAGCCAGCGGTTGGTAGCGGCCAACCACCAAGCTCGTTGCTCCACGGCAAGCCCGCCGTGGCGGACGTCTGGTCTCAGTCGATGAACACCCGTTGACGATGCCTGCCGTCGTCGCCAGCGTAGTGATTCGGAGATCGTAATGCACTATTCCTTCACCGAGAAGAAACGCATTCGCAAGAGTTTTGCGAAGCGTCCGACCGTGCACAAGGTGCCGTTTTTGCTGGCCACCCAGCTCGCCTCGTACACATCGTTCTTGCAAGCCGATGCGCTTGCATCGGAGCGGAAGCCGGAGGGTCTGCAAGCAGCCTTCTCCTCCATTTTCCCGATCGTTTCTCACAACGGGTTCGCACGCCTGGAGTTTGTCAGCTACCTGCTCGGCACGCCCGCGTTCGATGTCAAGGAATGTCAACAGCGCGGCCTGACCTTTTGCTCGGCCCTGCGCGCCAAGGTTCGTCTGGTGATTCTCGACAGGGAATCGCCGAATAAGCCCGTCGTCAAGGAAGTCAAGGAACAGGAAGTGTACATGGGCGAAATTCCGCTCATGACCTCGACGGGTTCCTTTGTCATCAATGGTACGGAACGTGTCATCGTCTCGCAGTTGCACCGTTCGCCGGGCGTGTTCTTCGAGCACGACAAGGGCAAGACGCACAGCTCGGGCAAACTGCTTTTCTCCGCGCGTATCATCCCCTACCGCGGTTCGTGGCTGGACTTCGAATTCGATCCGAAGGACATCCTGTACTTCCGCGTCGACCGCCGTCGCAAGATGCCGGTCACGATCCTGCTCAAGGCGATCGGCCTGACGCCGGAACAGATTCTCGCGAACTTCTTCGTGTTCGACAACTTCAAGCTGATGCCGGAAGGCGCACAGATGGAGTTCGTGCCGGAGCGTCTGCGCGGTGAAGTTGCGCGCTTCGACATCACGGATCGCGAAGGCAAGGTGATTGTCCAGAAGGACAAGCGCGTCAACGCCAAGCACATCCGCGACCTGGAGAACGCCAACACCAAGTTCATCTCGGTGCCGGAAGACTACCTGCTCGGCCGCGTGCTCGCAAAGAACGTGATCGACGGCGATACCGGCGAAGTGATCGCCAACGCCAACGACGAAATCACGGAAAGCGTGCTGGTCAAGCTGCGCGAGTCGGACGTGTCGGACATCCAGACGCTGTTCACGAACGATCTGGATCAGGGTTCGTACATTTCGGCCACGCTGCGTATCGACGAGACCGCCGACCGGACGGCCGCGCGTATCGCGATCTATCGCATGATGCGCCCGGGTGAGCCGCCGACCGAAGATGCGGTCGAGGCCCTGTTCAACCGCCTGTTCTATAGCGAAGAAGCGTACGACCTGTCGAAGGTGGGTCGTATGAAGTTCAACCGCCGTGTCGGCCGCGACGAAGTGCTCGGTCCGATGACGCTGGAAGACGACGACATTCTTGCGACCATCAAGATCCTTGTGGATCTGCGTAACGGCCGCGGCGAAGTCGACGATATCGATCACCTGGGCAACCGTCGTGTGCGTTGCGTGGGCGAACTGGCCGAGAACCAGTTCCGCGCCGGTCTCGTGCGTGTCGAGCGCGCCGTGAAGGAACGTCTGGGTCAGGCCGAGTCGGAAAACCTGATGCCGCACGACCTGATCAACAGCAAGCCGATCTCGTCGGCCATTCGCGAGTTCTTCGGTTCGTCGCAGCTCTCGCAGTTCATGGACCAGACCAACCCGCTGTCGGAAATCACGCACAAGCGTCGCGTGTCCGCACTGGGCCCGGGCGGTCTGACCCGCGAGCGTGCCGGCTTCGAAGTGCGTGACGTGCACCCGACCCACTACGGTCGCGTGTGCCCGATCGAAACGCCGGAAGGCCCGAACATCGGTCTGATCAACTCGCTGGCACTGTACGCCCGCCTGAACGAGTATGGCTTCCTCGAGACGCCGTACCGCAAGGTGGAAGACGGCAAGGTCACCGACCAGATCGACTACCTGTCGGCCATTGAAGAAGGTCGCTACGTGATCGCTCAGGCGAACGCGTCGATCGGCGAAAACGGCGAACTGACCGACGAGCTGGTGTCGTCGCGTGAAGCCGGCGAAACGCTGATGGTTACGCCGGACCGCATCCAGTACATGGACGTGGCACCGTCGCAGATCGTCTCGGTCGCTGCCTCGCTGATTCCGTTCCTCGAGCACGATGACGCGAACCGCGCGTTGATGGGTTCGAACATGCAGCGCCAGGCGGTGCCTTGCCTGCGTCCGGAAAAGGCGGTCGTCGGTACGGGTATCGAGCGCACGGTGGCCGTTGACTCGGGGACGACCGTGCAGGCGTTCCGCGGCGGCGTGGTCGATTACGTCGACGCAGGCCGTGTGGTGATTCGCGTGAACGACGATGAAGCCGTGGCCGGTGAAGTCGGCGTGGACATCTACAACCTGATCAAGTACACGCGTTCGAACCAGAACACCAACATCAACCAGCGCCCGATCGTGGAAGTGGGCGACAAGGTGGCGCGCGGCGATGTGATCGCCGACGGCGCGTCGACCGATCTGGGCGAACTGGCGCTGGGTCAGAACATGCTGATCGCGTTCATGCCGTGGAACGGCTACAACTTCGAGGATTCGATCCTGATCTCGGAGCGTGTCGTCGCGGAAGACCGTTACACGTCGATCCACATCGAAGAGCTGAACGTGGTCGCTCGCGACACCAAGCTCGGACCTGAGGAAATCACGCGCGACATCTCGAACCTGGCGGAAGTGCAACTGGGTCGTCTGGACGAGTCGGGCATCGTGTACATCGGCGCTGAAGTCGAAGCGGGCGACGTACTCGTGGGTAAGGTCACGCCGAAGGGCGAAACCCAGCTCACGCCGGAAGAAAAGCTGCTGCGCGCGATCTTCGGCGAGAAGGCATCGGACGTGAAGGATACGTCGCTGCGCGTGCCCTCGGGTATGAGCGGCACGGTCATCGACGTGCAGGTGTTCACGCGTGAAGGCATTCAGCGCGACAAGCGCGCCCAGCAGATCATCGACGATGAACTGAAGGGCTATCGCCTGGACCTGAACGACCAGCTGCGTATCGTGGAAGGCGACGCATTCCAGCGTCTGGAGCGCTTCCTGGTGGGCAAGACGGCCAACGGCGGTCCGAAGAAGCTCGCCAAGGGCACCAAGCTCACGAAGGAATATCTGGCCGACCTGGATCGCTACCACTGGTTCGACATCCGTCTGGCCGACGACGAAGGTGCACAGCAGCTCGAACAGATCAAGGAATCGATCGAACAGAAGCGTCACCAGTTCGACCTCGCTTTCGAAGAGAAGCGCAAGAAGCTCACGCAAGGCGACGAACTGCCGCCGGGCGTGCTGAAGATGGTCAAGGTCTACCTGGCGGTCAAGCGTCGTCTGCAGCCTGGCGACAAGATGGCAGGCCGTCACGGTAACAAGGGCGTGGTCTCGAAGATCGTGCCGATCGAGGATATGCCGTACATGGCCGATGGCCGTCCGGCTGACATCGTGCTCAACCCGCTCGGCGTGCCGTCGCGGATGAACGTGGGTCAGATTCTCGAGTCGCACCTCGGCTGGGCAGCGAAGGGTCTGGGCTGGCGTATCGGCGAAATGCTGCAGGCGCACACCAAGGTCCAGGAAGTTCGCAAGTTCCTGACGAAGATCTACAACGAGAGCGGTCAGCAAGAAGATATCGACAGCCTGTCGGACGACGAAATCATGTCGCTGGCGCGCAACCTGCAGAACGGCGTGCCGTTCGCTACGCCGGTGTTCGATGGTGCGCATGAAGAGGAAATCCATCGCATGCTGGATCTGGCATTCCCGGATCACATCGCGAAGGAACTCGGCATGACGCCGTCGAAGAACCAGGTCACGCTGTTCGACGGTCGTACGGGCGAAGCCTTCGAGCGTCCGGTCACGTGCGGCTTCATGCACATGCTCAAGCTGCATCACTTGGTCGACGACAAGATGCACGCGCGTTCGACCGGTCCGTACTCGCTGGTGACGCAACAGCCGTTGGGCGGTAAGGCTCAGTTCGGTGGTCAGCGCTTCGGTGAAATGGAAGTGTGGGCACTGGAAGCCTATGGCGCATCGTATGTGCTGCAGGAAATGCTGACCGTGAAGTCGGATGACGTGACGGGTCGTACGAAGGTGTACGAGAACCTCGTCAAGGGCGATCACGTGATCGATGCCGGCATGCCGGAGTCGTTCAACGTGCTGGTCAAGGAAATCCGTTCGCTCGGTATCGATATCGACCTGGAGCGCGGTTAATCGCGTTCAGGCAACAGGAGAAAGCAATGAAAGCTTTGCTCGATCTATTCAAGCAAGTCCAGCAGGACGAACAGTTCGACGCGATCAAGATCGGTCTGGCTTCGCCGGACAAGATCCGCTCGTGGTCGTTCGGCGAAGTAAAGAAGCCGGAGACGATCAACTACCGGACTTTCAAGCCCGAGCGTGACGGTCTGTTCTGCGCAAAGATCTTCGGTCCGATCAAGGACTACGAATGCCTTTGCGGCAAGTACAAGCGCCTGAAGCACCGTGGCGTGATCTGCGAGAAGTGCGGCGTGGAAGTCACGCTGGCGAAGGTGCGTCGCGAGCGCATGGGCCACATTGAGCTGGCCTCGCCGGTCGCGCACATCTGGTTCCTGAAGTCGCTCCCGTCGCGTCTGGGCATGGTGCTCGACATGACGCTGCGCGACATCGAACGCGTGCTGTACTTCGAAGCGTACGTGGTCCTCGAACCTGGCATGACGCCGCTCAAGCGCTGCCAGATCATGACGGAAGAGGATTACTACAACAAGGTCGAGGAATACGGCGACGAATTCCGTGCCGAGATGGGCGCGGAAGGCGTGCGCGAGCTGCTGCGCTCGATCGACATCGACCAGCAGGTCGAGCATCTGCGCGCCGAGCTGCAAGCCACGGGCTCGGAAGCCAAGATCAAGAAGTACGCCAAGCGCCTGAAGGTGCTCGAGGCCTTCCAACGCTCGGGCATCAAGCCCGAGTGGATGGTGCTCGAAGTGCTGCCGGTGCTCCCGCCCGAGCTGCGCCCGCTGGTGCCGCTCGACGGTGGCCGCTTCGCGACCTCGGACCTGAACGATCTGTATCGCCGCGTCATCAACCGTAACAACCGTCTGAAGCGTCTGCTCGAGCTGAAGGCCCCGGACATCATCGTGCGCAACGAAAAGCGCATGCTGCAAGAGTCCGTGGACTCGCTGCTCGACAACGGCCGTCGCGGCAAGGCGATGACCGGCGCGAACAAGCGTCCGCTCAAGTCGCTGGCCGACATGATCAAGGGCAAGAGCGGTCGTTTCCGTCAGAACTTGCTGGGTAAGCGCGTCGACTACTCGGGCCGTTCGGTGATTACCGTGGGCCCGACGCTCAAGCTGCATCAGTGCGGTCTGCCGAAGCTGATGGCGCTCGAACTCTTCAAGCCGTTCATCTTCCACAAGCTGGAAGTGATGGGCGTGGCCACGACCATCAAGGCCGCGAAGAAGGAAGTCGAGAACCAGACGGCCGTGGTGTGGGACATTCTCGAAGAGGTGATCCGCGAGCACCCGATCATGCTCAACCGCGCCCCGACGCTGCACCGCCTGGGTATTCAGGCATTCGAGCCGGTGCTGATCGAAGGCAAGGCAATTCAGCTTCACCCGCTGGTTTGCGCGGCGTTCAACGCCGACTTCGACGGTGACCAGATGGCCGTTCACGTGCCGCTGTCGCTCGAAGCGCAGATGGAAGCGCGTACCCTGATGCTGGCCTCGAACAACGTGTTGTTCCCGGCTAACGGCGACCCGTCGATCGTGCCGTCGCAGGATATCGTGCTGGGTCTGTACTACGCGACCCGCGACAAGATCAACGGCCGCGGCGAAGGCCTGTCGTTCATCGACGTCTCGGAAGTGCTGCGCGCGTACGACAACAAGGAAGTCGAACTGGCTTCGCGCGTGAACGTGCGTATCACGGAGTACACGGTCGATCCGGAAACGGGCGAGAAGACGCCGAAGATCACGCTGTACCCGACGACTGTCGGGCGCGCGATTCTGTCGGAAATTCTGCCGCCGGGCCTGCCGTTCTCGGTGCTGAACAAGTCGCTCAAGAAGAAGGAAATCTCGAAGCTGATCAACACGGCGTTCCGCCGTTGCGGTCTGCGCGAGACGGTGATCTTCGTCGACAAGCTGATGCAGTCGGGCTTCCGCCTGGCAACGCGCGCCGGTATCTCGATCTGCGTCGACGACATGCTCGTGCCGACGAAGAAGGAAGAGCTGATCGGCGAAGCGTCGAAGAAGGTCAAGGAATACGACCGTCAGTACATGTCGGGTCTGGTCACGGCGCAAGAGCGTTACAACAACGTCGTGGACATTTGGGGTGCGACCGGTGACGCCGTGGGTAAGGCGATGATGGAGCAGCTCTCGAAGGAAAAGACGGTCGATCGCGATGGCAACACCGTGGATCAGGAGTCGTTCAACTCGATTTACATGATGGCCGACTCCGGTGCTCGCGGTTCGAGCGCCCAGATTCGCCAGCTCGCCGGTATGCGTGGCCTGATGGCCAAGCCGGATGGCTCGATCATCGAGACGCCGATTACCGCGAACTTCCGCGAAGGCCTGAACGTGTTGCAGTACTTCATCTCGACCCACGGTGCACGTAAGGGTCTGGCCGATACGGCACTGAAGACGGCAAACTCGGGCTACCTGACGCGTCGTCTGGTCGACGTGACGCAGGATCTGGTCGTTGTCGAAGACGATTGCGGCACGAGCAACGGCGTGGCGATGAAGGCGTTGGTCGAGGGCGGTGAAGTGGTCGAAGCCCTGCGTGACCGTATCCTGGGTCGCGTGGCGGTGGCCGACGTCGTGAATCCGGAAACGCAAGAGACGGTGTATGAAGCCGGCACGTTGCTCGACGAAGACGTTGTCGAGATGATCGAAGCGCTGGGTATCGACGAAGTGCGCGTGCGCACGCCGCTGACCTGCGATACGCGTTACGGTCTGTGCGCAGCCTGCTATGGCCGCGACCTGGGCCGCGGTTCGCGTGTGAACGTGGGCGAGGCGGTGGGTGTGATCGCCGCGCAGTCGATCGGCGAACCGGGCACGCAGCTCACGATGCGTACGTTCCACATCGGTGGTGCGGCATCGCGTGCGGCAGTGGCCTCGTCGATCGAAGCCAAGTCGAACGGTACGGTTCGCTTCACGGCGACCATGCGTTATGTGACGAATGGCCGTGGCGAGCAGATCGCGATTTCGCGTTCGGGCGAAATCCTGATCACGGACGATCATGGCCGTGAGCGCGAGCGTCACAAGGTGCCGTACGGCGCCACGCTGCTGCAACTGGATGGCGCACAGGTCAAGGCCGGTGCCCAACTGGGTACGTGGGACCCGCTGACGCGCCCGATCATTACCGAGCACGGTGGTATCGCCAGGTTCGAGAACGTCGAGGAAGGTGTCACGGTCGCCAAGCAGATCGACGATGTGACGGGTCTGTCCACGCTGGTGGTGATCGATCCGAAGCGTCGTGGCCCGGCATCGAAGAACGTTCGCCCGCAGGTGAAGCTGCTCGACGAAAGCGGTCAGGAAGTGAAGATCCCGGGTACCGATCATGCGGTGACGATCGGCTTCCAGGTGGGCGCACTGATTACCGTCAAGGATGGTCAGCACGTCCCGGTGGGTGAAGTGCTTGCTCGTATCCCGACCGAATCGCAGAAGACTCGCGATATTACGGGGGGTCTGCCGCGTGTGGCCGAGCTGTTCGAAGCGCGTGCACCGAAGGACGCCGGTATTCTGGCCGAAGTCACCGGCACGACGTCGTTCGGTAAGGACACGAAGGGCAAGCAGCGTCTGGTCATTACCGATCTGGACGGCAACCAGCATGAATTCCTGATTCCGAAGGAAAAGCAGGTGCTGGTGCACGACGGCCAGGTGGTGAACAAGGGCGAAATGATCGTGGACGGCCCGGCCGACCCGCACGATATTCTGCGTTTGCAGGGTATCGAGGCGCTGGCACGTTACATCGTCGACGAAGTTCAGGACGTGTACCGTTTGCAGGGTGTGAAGATCAACGACAAGCACATCGAGGTGATCGTTCGCCAGATGCTGCGTCGTGTGCAGATCGTCGATTCGGGCGATACGCGCTTCATCACTGGCGAGCAGGTCGAACGCTCGGACATGCTCGACGAGAACGACGCCATGAACGCCGCGGACAAGCGACCGGCGCAGTACGAGAACGTGTTGCTGGGTATTACGAAGGCGTCGCTGTCGACGGATTCGTTCATCTCGGCCGCATCGTTCCAGGAAACGACGCGCGTGCTGACCGAAGCTGCCATCATGGGCAAGAAGGACGATCTGCGTGGCCTGAAGGAAAACGTCATCGTCGGCCGTCTGATCCCGGCCGGTACGGGTCTGGCGTATCACAAGGCCCGCAAGGCCCGCGAGACGTCGGATCGCGAGCGTCACGACCAGATCGCTCTGGAAGAGGCGTTTGCCCCGATGCCGAACTCGGTGGAAGAGCCTACGGCGGAGTAATCGGGTGGGCGGCGCTGGCGAGAGCCGGCGCTGCCGACCGGAGATTGAAGTTGTGTTGAAGACGGCACCCCTCGTGGGTGCCGTTTTTTTTGTCCGGCTGTCTGGCGTCGATCAGAATCCGAAGTGGCCTTGCACGTAGACCATGCGCGGCGCGCCGACCATACGGCCTGCGTTGCCGTCGACGTTACGCGTATAGAAGCGCTTGTCGAAGACGTTGTTCAGACCCACGGTGACGTCGGCGTTCTTGTACCCCGGAATCTTGTACATCGCCTGCAGGTTCCACAAGCGAAAGCCCGGTACCTTGCCATTGCCACCGTTCGCCGACTCCGCCTCGGTGTTCGCCAGATCGGAGTACTGCGCGCTTTGATGCGTGGTCGAGACATTGAACGTCCACTGGCCGATTTCGTAACGCGCCCCCAGCGTGTCGGTGAAACGCGAGTAGAACGGCACGTCGAGACCGGCGGTGGCCCCCGACTTCTGGATGGCGCGGGTGTAGGTGAAGTTCGCGTATACGTTCAGGCCACGCAGCGCGCTGTCGCGATCGAAGGTGTAGTCGACGGCGGTTTCGATGCCGTCATGGCTTGTTGCGCCGATGTTCTGGAAGACGGCAGGGGTAGAACCCGGCACTTGCAGAATCTGATTGTCGAACTTCATCTTGAACGCTGTGAGTTCGGCCCGCCAGCGCGCGTCCGTCCAGCGAGTACCGATCTCGTACGTGCGCGCCAGTTCGGGTTGCAGCGGGTTCGACGCGGACATCGAGTTCAACTGCGTGTTCTGCACCGGGCCGAACGAGGTGCTGTAGTCTGCGAAGAGCGTCCACGCGCTGTTCACGAGATACGAGAGGTTCACCGACGGCAGAGGCTTGTCGTTGTCCGAGCGGAACGTGTCGCCGCTCGACTTGTTGACGCGCTGCGAATCGATGAACTCGTAACGCACGCCCGGCGTAAGACGCCAGTTGCCCCACGCCATGCGGTCGTCGATGTAGAATGCGCTCGCACTGGTGTAGTTGTAAAACGTCTGCGTTGCCGAGTTACGCCCCGTGGCAAGCGTCGTCGACCAATTGTTGTCGTCGCCGCGTTCGCGAATATAGCGATAACCCACAGTCACATCGTGTGCAGTCGGCCCGAAGTACAGGCGTTGCGTGAAGCGCGGTTCGATGCCAAACGTCGCGTAGTTGCGGGGCTGGTGAGTGGTCTGCGTGCCGGCCGCGTTGATGAGGGTGCTCTGACGATAACTCTCGTTGTAGAACGTGCGGATCTCGAATTCCTGCGTGTCGGAGATCGTATTCAGATAGCCGACATCGAGGCCTGTGCGGTTGCCGCTCCAGTAATCGTTCGGGCGCGTGTTCTGAAACGGATCGGCGTTGAATTGCGCAACGCTCAGACCGCCCGGCGTCTTCGACTTCACGTCGTAATACGACAGCTTTCCATACACCTGCTGGCTCGGTGTGATGTCGTAACGCCACTTCAATGCAAGGTCGTTTACGTGCTCGTCGCTGCCCTCGCGCCAGTCGCGACCGACCGTGCCTGAATACAGCAAAGCGAGCCCAAGACCGTTGTCCATCTGTGTGCCGAGGAACACGCCGTATTGCGTGTTGGCGCCGCCGCCAGCGGTGTAGACGTTCTGGCGCACGGTGGCGTCGCCCGTCAGCCCCGGCGTGTTGGGGATCGAACGCGTCTTGAAGTTGATCACGCCGCCCACGTTCTGCGGCCCATAGCGCACGGCGCCGCCGCTGCGCACCACATCGATGCTCTCGATGTTGAACAGGCTGACCGGTGCAAACGACAACTGCGGCTGGCCGTAGGGCGCGACGGCCATCGGAATGCCGTCGAGCAGCACGGTCGAGCGCGGTGTGTACCGACCCGAGAGACCGCGCACGCCGATATTCAACGAGATGGCGCTGCCCGCGGTACCCGCGTTGTCGCTCGCCTGTACGCCGGGGATACGGCGCATGACATCGCCGATGCTCGTCGCGCCGGACGCCTCGATCTGTGCTTTCTTCACCACGGTGCGCGCGCCGGGAAACGTCTTCACGCTGCCGTCGAGACCGGTGCCGAGCCAGTCGCCCGAGACGTTCACCGCATCGAGTTCGATGTCGGACGCCGACGTGGCGGACTGGGCAACCGACTGCGCATGGGCGGTGGCAAGTGTGGCCATGAGCAGCGCGCTGGCGCAGGCGGCGGCGCGGGGCACACGGGCATGGCGCGCGAGGCGCCCGACGCGGGGGGCGCGGGCAGTGTCGGCTGCCGCGCTGGCGCGGAGATATACGGACATCTTCATCTTGACTGACCTTCGTGATTGCGAGCGGGTGGCGAGCCTGGCCTCCGGCCTAACTGACTGACCGCGGCGTTCGGTTCGTTGCGCGTAATGGATTGTAATAAAGCGTCGCGAATTATAAATGCAAATCAATCTCATTTGTAATGACTACTATCGATTCCGGGCAGGCGACATTCTGCGGTGGAAGTCATCGGGGAGAATCGGGGTATAGAACGGCGGTGTTGGCGAAAAAAGCCGACGTATTGGGCGAAAAAGACAAGGTGAAGCGGTGGGTTGGTCGATGCTTCGTTTGCTTCAACGGGCGATTGAGGATGTGGCGAGGTTGCGACAGAAAGGACCATTTTTGGCCTGTGGAGGTGTCATCAGACGACGCTCACTGGTCCAGTTCCACTTATCAATCGGCAATAATCGGTTGATTGCTCGTGGCGCGAGCGGCCGCCCTCGGCGTGGGGCACCCACCGGGCGATAGCCCTGAAGTGCGCCGCGTGGCGCTGGGTTTCGACGAACGTGTGCCGGAGCGATTCAAGGAAAGCTATCGACCCGCGGCACAACGACAGGAGTGAAGGAATGAAGGTGACGATCATTGGCGCGGGCGCCATCGGGGGCCTGCTCGGCACAAAGCTCGCGGCGACGGGCGAGGCACAGGTGAGTGCGCTGGCACGCGGTGCGACGCTGGCGGCTCTGCGAGAGCGCGGCTGGCGTGTCAGGCAAGGTGAGACGTTGAGCGCCGCACCCGTTGCGATGGCACACGCCTTGGAAGACGCCGCCATGCTGGGTGTGCAGGACTTGGTCGTCGTCGCGGTGAAAGGGCCCGCGCTCACACAGGTTGCGGCGAACATCGCGCCGCTACTCGGGCCCCATACGCTTGTGCTACCCGCGATGAACGGCGTGCCGTGGTGGTTCTGTCAGGGGGTGGCCCCCTTTGGCGACGATCCGCTGATGAGCGTCGATCCGCATGGCGCGATTGGCGCAGCGATTCCGCTGGCGAATGTCGTCGGCTGCGTGGTGCATGCGAGCGCGGCGACCCCGGAGCCCGGCCTGGTCGACCACAAGATGGGCCGTGGGCTCATCGTCGGCGAGCCGGGCGGCGGGGTGAGCGAGCGCGTGCGGCGGCTCGCCGCGTTGCTCACGCGTGCGGGTTTCGACGTGACGGCGTCGGAGAACGTGCGTCTCGACATCTGGTACAAGCTCTGGGGCAATCTGACGATGAACCCGGTGTCGGCCATCACGGGCGCGACCATCGACCGGTTGCTGGACGACCCGCTCGTGCGGGCGTTCTGCTCGGCGGCGATGCGCGAGGCTGCAACGATCGGGGCGGCAATCGGCTGCGTAATCGAACAGTCGCCCGACGACCGGCACGCGGTGACGGCTAAGCTCGGCGCGTTCAAGACTTCGATGCTGCAGGACGTGGAGGCGCAGCGTCCCATCGAACTCGACGCGCTGGTGAGCGTGGTGCGCGAGATCGGTCAGCGCGTGTCGGTCCCCACGCCGAACATCGATGCGCTGCTCGGCCTGACGCGTCTCTTCGGGCGAGTGCGCGGGCTATATTGACGGCTATCGTAGCCGAAGCGCGGTGCGGTGCCGTGCCGTGCGGCCCTCGGATTGCATGGCCGGCGGACGGCCATCGTTGCCGGCGATCGAGGCCGATCCGATCTTGCGTCGGAGAGGATCGCGCCCCAGGCCTTCGCTCAGACCGATTCGTCAACCCACTCCGATCGCCGCGCGCCATACCCCTGGCCCGCGTCGCGCCACGTCGCAAGGACTCGCTGCCACGCTCGCGCCGGGTTACGTGGCGGCGCTCGCGCGTCCGTTCGGCCTTGTGATGCGACGCGTGAGCGGGCAATCAGCGGTGCTGGACGTCGGGTGACGGTCGGGATGGCTGGGGGGGCGGTGAGGATGAGGAGGACGGCAGTGCGGCGAGATCCTCGCTCAATTGCGCACGCAGTGTTTCGATCGCCGCCGTGGTGTCGGCGGGCTTCAGCGTTTCACGGGCGATGGCGTCGCGCAGATGATGGCGCAGCATCGGATCGCGCGTTTTCGAGAGTGTCTCGCGATAGAACGGCAGCACCTTCTCCGAATGTCCGCCGAGGCGGTAGAGATGCGCGATTTCCTCGATCGTGCGGACGGTTGCAAAGGCCGGGGTGGCCGGGGTGACCGATCCGGGCCCGCCGTGACATGCCATGCCCGGCGGCGGGGGCGGCATGTTGCCCAAGTCACCCATGTCACGCATGTCCGCAACCTGCGAGCGCGCGGCCCGCGGTAGCGCGTCGGACGCGGTGGCCGCGCGCGCAGCACTTGTGGCCGCCAACGTCAACATCAACGTGAGCGCGGTCGCGGTCGCGGATTTGCGCAGTGTGATAAATCTCATATGGACTCCGTATGAAATGCATTCGATAAGCGATCGAATGTCTGAGCGAAAGCGTAACGCGCATCCGTCGAGCTGCCGCGCAACGGTAACGACGTGTAAGGCGAGTCGCAGGTGCGTTCGGCACGGCGATGTGGCGTTCGGGGCCGTCTGCATGGAGGATGTCGACGCCCGGCGTTACACTGGCCTGGTCGCCGTGCAAACGCCGCGGCGGGCTGACGGTCTACCCCTGCCTCAGCGTTCGAGGAGCCGCTATGACAACCGATTTCGTGCATCCCGCCACCGTTACGTCGTGGCAAAGTCCGGTGGATTTCTACGCCACGCTCACGCGAGTGATCGATGCGCTCAAGCAGCACGGCATGACGCTCTTTGCCGATATCGATCAAAGCGCGGCGGCTGCGTCGGTCGGGCTGGCGTTGCGGCCGACCCGGCTGCTGCTGTTCGGCAACCCGAAGGGCGGCACGCCCATCATGGTCGCCAATGCACATGCCGGACTGGAGCTGCCGCTCAAGGTGATGGTATGGGCGGCGTCCGCTGACGATGTCCGCGTGGACTTTCTGAATCCGGGGCCGTCATTGAGTGCGCTTTACGGCATCGACTCTGCGCAGGTCGCGGGGTTTGGCGGCGTGGCGAAGCTGTTGGAAGCCGCGCTCTCGACGTGACCGATCAGCCCGGCTGCGGTTCGGTCGTCGAAACGACGCCGAACGTGATGCGCGCGAAACGGCGTCGTGGCCGGCGCGATGAGTCGGCGCGCAGGTGCACAGGTCACCGCACACCGTTGCCCGGCGGGCGTCGCCGCGCGCTGTGCGCTGGTGCGAAAGTGCCTATACTGATCCGGCCTGACTGCGCGCCGCCGCGCTGAAGCGTTGTGCCCGATCTTCGCAGGCACACGGTGAGCGACGGGCGTGGGCATTCCCCCCTATTTGATGGAGCAACTTCCGTGTCGAACAGTCAATGGATCCGTGTCGAAACCGTGGACGGCGGCTTCGATGCCTATCTGGCATTGCCACCCTCGGGTAAAACGGCAGATGCGCCGGGCGTCGTGCTGGTGCAGGAAATCTTCGGCGTGAACGAGCACATTCGTGGCGTGGCCGATCAATACGCGATGGACGGTTACGTAGTGCTCGCGCCGGATATCTTCTGGCGTGACGCGCCGCGTGTCGAGCTTGGCTACTCGGGCGACGA
This sequence comes from Pandoraea sp., assembly GCF_041919235.1. Classification (NCBI taxonomy): domain Bacteria; kingdom Pseudomonadati; phylum Pseudomonadota; class Betaproteobacteria; order Burkholderiales; family Burkholderiaceae; genus Pandoraea; species Pandoraea sp. The sequence goes on along the minus strand of NZ_JAYRUC010000036.1, from coordinate 10,383 downwards.
CTTGGCGCGCGCGATGGTGTTGCGCAAGTCGGTCGACGTCGAGAAGGCCGTGGCCGATATCGATGCCACGGCCAAGGTGCTGCGCGGCAAACTCGACGCCGGCGCGAAGGTCGCTGCCGTCGGCTACTGTTTTGGCGGACTGCTGTCGTACCTGAGCGCCGCTCGCGGACAGGTCGACGCCGCAGTGCCGTATTACGGCGGCGGCATTCACAACTATCTCGGTGAAGCAGCGAATCTGAACGTGCCGGTGCAATTCCATTACGGCGCGCTCGACAGTCACATCACGCCCGATATCGTGACGTCGGTCAGCGAGGCTGTGAAGTCGCGCCCGAATACGGAAGTGTTCGTGTATCCGCACGCCGATCACGGTTTCAACTGCTGGGCGCGCGCGTCGTACCATCAACCGTCGGCGGCGCTCGCGCATGGTCGCTCGCTCGAGTTCCTCGCGAAGACGCTGTCGAAGTAAGCGGACACGTCGTCACGGTGCGCACGGCAAGAAGCCCGCTTCTGCGGGCTTCGTCGTTTCCGGACTTGGGATCGCGAATATCGTAGGTACCACGCGCGCCGGCAAAAAAGTCCGTCGCCGGAGCGACGGACAAAGTCCTGTGCGTTGAACCGCTACGCACAGCGACAGGAGTCTGAGGTCGCCATGGACCGGAGATCACACTGAGCGCCAGGCGAACCCGGCGCGTCGTTATGCGCAGAACGCGCGTCGCACTGCGGCCCCATGGGGGTGGCGTGCGGTGCGGCGCGTGACTTTACGAACCGAAGTAGGTCGTTCCCGCGCGCTGCAGGCCGCCGACCGAACCCATCGCGAGCGGTGCGCTCGTCGCCACCGGTAGCGAGACGGGCACGTTCTTCGGGTACACGGCGTCGTGTTGAACGACGAGGCCGGCATGCTCGGCCTGGATCAAATCGTCGCGCACCTGGGCGCGACTCAGGGCGCTGGTTTGCGGCACCCACGAGAATTCCGAGGGGCCGTCGAAGGCGTCGCTGGCGAAAGCCGAACCGGCCGAGACGGCCAACATGGCGGAAACCAGGGCAGAGGTAATGAGTGCGCGTTGCATGATGTTTCTCCTGTCTTTTGAAAGAGGCGATGTGTTATTCATCGTCGACAGTTGCAGTTTATTTGCGCGCTCAGCAACGATAAAGTCGACTTGCGACAAACAACTATTGCTTGATTGGAAATAATCAAGTGAGGCGCTGAGGAGGCCCCGATGCTGTATCTGTGGATCAAGGCCGTGCACCTGATCGCGGTGATCACGTTCATTGCGGGCATGGTGACGATGGCGCTGGGCGGGCGTCTGGCTCAGCCCGAGTGGCGACGCATTGCGCGGCGGGCGGACTATGGGCTGGCGTCGCCAGCGCTGATCGTGGTGTGGGTGACCGGGCCGACGCTGGCGTTCATGGCGCACTGGTGGAGCGCGCCGTGGCTCATGGCCAAGCTGGTCCTGGTGGTGGTCGTCTCGGGGTTGCATGGGCGCATGTCCGCAACGCTTCGGCGGCTCGAACGCGACGGCGCCACGACTTCCCCAGCGCTCTTTCGGCGAGCGTTACCCGTCACGCTGTTGTCGATGGCCGCTGTGGTCGCGCTGGTGGTCGTCAAGCCATTCTGAGCGGCAAGGGTGCCGCGCCGGTGCCGCCGGTGTGTCAAGGGATTCGGCTTGGTGGGCGAGAGTGCCCGGTGTTACGCTGACGGCATCGCCAAGAACGTTCCAAAATTACGCCTTTGAAAGACCTGGTGTCGATGCCGAGCACAAGTGCGGTACCCCTGGAATTTCAGGGGCATGACCGCCCCGTCGGCGCGTTGGCGAAAGATTACCCCGATGGTTACGTCGTGCGAGCGCATAGCCACCGGCGCGCGCAACTGATGTACGCGTGTGCCGGCATTCTCGAAGTGCGCACCGACGCGTCGCTCTGGGTGATACCGCCGCAACGCGCGCTATGGATTCCAAGCGAAGTCACGCATGAAGTTCGCATGCGGGGCAGAGTCGAAATGCGCACGATCTACGTCGACGTGGCGCGATGCGGTATGTCGGCACCCGAGACGCTCATGCTCATTCGCGTGTCCGCGTTGCTGCGCGAGCTGATTCTTCGCGCGATGACCCTGCCCGCCGACTGGTCTGCCGAGGGCAAGGACGCGCTCGTCATGGCGTTATTGCTCGAAGAAGTGGAATGGAAGAGCGATGCCGCGCTGCATTTGCAGGTGCCTCGCGACGCGCGTCTGCGCAAGATCCTCGACATCTACCTGAGTACGCCCGCAGATCCCCGCAGTCTGCAGGACTGGGCGATCGAAGTCGGCGCATCGAGCCGCACGCTCGAACGGCGCTTCATGGCGGAGTTCGGATTGCCGTTCCGGGAGTGGCGTCAGCATATGCGCCTGCTGGGCGCGCTGCCGCTGTTGGGGGCCGGGCGCCCCATCACGCAGGTGGCGCTCGAAGTCGGCTATGAGACGCCGAGCGCGTTTTCCACCATGTTCCGCCGCCTTATGGGCGTGACGCCAAGCGAATACCTGATGCGCGCCCGTGGCCCGGATTGAGCCAGCGCATGGCGTCCCACATGTCGTCGTAGACGGGCACGCCTTCAGCGTATAGCGGTGAGCGCCGATGTTTCGATCCGATGCCGACGAAATCGATGCCGAGATGGCGCGCCACCCTCAGATCCCAAAGCCCATCGCCTATCGAGGCGATCATGCGCGGACGCGTAATGCCGTAGCCTGCCTGCGCCCGCTTGATCGCCTCGGCAACGAGCTGCTCGCGCGAACTGTACTCGGAGGAGGTGATGAGCATCGCATCGGTGTATTCGATGGCGACGGCGCGTAACTTGCGGTGGCTGACCTGCCGAATACCGCCCGTGGCGAACACCACGCCCCAGCGCGAGCGGTGGGCCGCTTCGACGAAGGCGCGCGCACCGGGAATTTCGGCCAGACCGTGGGCGTTGAGCAGGGCGGTGAAGCGTTCGTCGATCTCGTGCTCGAAGCGCGCCAGGTCGTGCGGCTGCGGCAGTGCCCGCCCGTGCTCGGCGTGGGCATGGATCAGGATGCCGGTGTCGGTGTGATGCGGATAGCTACCCCAGTCGGTATTCAGGTTTTCGAACGCCAGCGACGCCATTGCGCCGAGCAATGCGCGCTGGTGAATTCGCACCGAATCGGTCAGAGTGCCGTCGACATCGAGCACCAGAATGCTGTCTTTTTCGAAACTCGCCTGCATGGCTGAATGGGGCTCGCGTCAGGGCGGGGAGACTCGCCGCCTAAACCCACGAGTGTACGAATTCGCGCCATTTAACAAAACGCGTCGAGTGACAGGGGTTACGCCGGACGCGACAGATGGGGCTGTGGGATTTGATAGGTGCTCGCGCGACCGACGGCCCGCAGGCCGCCTTGCGCAAGCAGGGTGTGAGGTGTGGCCGGTTCAGCCGTAGCGGGGGCGTGCCAGAGCGCGGTACTTTGCGTCGAGCCGCTGAAGCATTGCGAAGGCCTGCTCGATCTCGGCAGCCGAGGGCTGGCGATCGCGCGGCTCACGTGCCGATGCGGGCGCCGCGCTCATCTGCGGTTGCGCATCGGCCTGGGCGGAAGCGTGCACCTGCGATTGCGTCTGTGCCGCTGCAATGGCGCGCTGCGGGGGGCTCTGTGGGTTCTGCCGGCACGGGCGTTGTTTGACCTCGCGATGCGATTCGGGGGCCAGCGCCTCACGCGTCTCGCCGAGGGCAAATTCGCGATAGCGTTGATGACCCTCGTGGAGCAGCTCGGCCAGCGTGTGCACAATGTCGTCGCCGGGTCCCACCGCACGCATCTGCAAACGGGCCGTCTGGAAGTACTCAGGGACATCGCCGAACATGTACGACAGATGCTGACCCGCATGCTTGCGTGAATCTTCGCGAATCCGCTCGATGGTATTCGGCGTCGCCAGCGAGACGAGCAGTGTGTGGACCCGACCGTTGACCGGTATCCGGACGTAGGCGCCAAGCATGGCCTCGCGGACCTCCGGCGCGCCTGTGGCGCGTCGAAGCTCGGGCGTGGGGATCGGTGCCGCAATGTGATGACGTCGAGCTTCGTTCGCACCGGTCAGCATGCGCGCGAACGTGAGTCGCGGTATCTCGATGTAGACGTCTGCATGGCGCAGCATGCGCTGCATGCTCGATGACATCTGGCGAAGGCGCTGGGTTAGGCGCCGTTCGATGTTCGGTACGGAAAATTTGCCCTGCGACTCGGCAGCAAAGATCTCGGAGAAGGCCTGCTCGAGTGCACGGGTATCGCGTCCGTCCCGGGCGAGGGTGGCGCGCACCGTTGCTGGCAGCGACGCTTCGCAGCCGGCCAGCATGAGACGGCTGGCGCTGACCTCGGTGTCCACCTCCGGCGGGAGGTCGAGCAGACAATTCTCGCTGTCGTTGCGGCTGCCGCTCACGCAAACCGGCCGCACGTCCGTGAGTCGCTCGGCGAACACGCGTGCACGGGTCGTCGGGGGCTGCGACCAGTCGAAAGTTGTGCCGATGACTTGGGCGAGCGGCGTGCTCGGCGCGACGCCCTTAACGCCCTTGATGCCCTTGATACGCTCGACGCTCGCGGAGACCGGCGCCGATGCGATCTGCCTGAGATCGGTCGTCATGCTGTGAGCATGTGTGGCCGGGAGCGGCTGTGCAACCCCGTCAGATACGGCCAGTGCGGCCGTCCACCATTCTCCAATCGCAAAATACATCGCTGTCGCTCCGGTTGGTTTCACGGGACTTCCCCGTGCTGGCCCGGAGTATTCCCCGTATGGCGATTCGAGTTGTTGCGCCCGGACGTCAACGTTTGGCGTTTGGCACACGCAGACGCGTTCGATCAGACAATGGCGGTGCGCAAACGCGGCGGCGCTTCGCGCAGCAACGACTGGAGCCGTTTGAGCGCACTTGCCAGGCGCTCGGGATCGCCGACGCCGCCCAGGGAAATGCGGATCGCATTGGGGGCGTCCGATGAGAGGCAAAAGGCGTCGGCGGGGGTGACGGCCAGGCCTTCGGCGCGCGCGGCCATCGTCAACTCGCGGGCGGTCCAGGGGGCGGGCAGCGCGTGCCAAAGGTGAATGCCTTGCGCGGGCATAGCGCCGCTGTCGCCGAGAATCTGCGCAGCAACGCGCTGGCGCTGCGCTGCCGACGCCTTCACGCCATCCAGAATGCGCTCTGCCGTGCCGTCGTGAATCCATTGCGTCGCGAGCCCGGTCATGAGCGGCGGGGCCATCAGCGCGAAGGCGTGCAGCGTACTTTGGAACGCGTCGCGCTGCCGTGCGTCAGCCAGCCGGACATAGGCGGTGCGCAAACCCGGCGTCAGGCATTTCGACAGCGTGGACACATAGTGCACGCGATGAGGCGCGAGACGTGCGAGCGGTGGCGGGGCGTCGTGTGCGAGACGCCAGTAGGGGTCGTCTTCGATCAGCGTCAGATCGCGCTTTTCGGCAACGTCGAGCAGTTCGCGGCGGCGGGACTCGGGCATGGTGCGCGTGGTCGGATTCTGGAGCGTCGGATTCAGATAGACGAGATGCGCGCCGTGGTCTCGCGCCGCCGTGTTCAGCGCGTCGGGCAGCATTCCGTCGCCGTCGGCGGCGACACCGCTCAATCGGCGCCCGAGCGTGCGCGCTGCACTGAGAAGTCCCGGGTAGACGATCGGCTCGCATAGCACGGTTGCATCGCGGTCGGTGTTCGCGAGGAGCAGGGCGGCCAATGTGGCTTGCGCGCCCGGGCATACGAGTACGTCGTCGTGGGCGAGCGTACCGAGCATCGGGGCGAGCCACAGCGCGCCCGCTTGCCGGTCGGCGACGCCGCCGTCACCCAACTGATACGCCATGAGCCTCGACGCATCGGTGTGCCGCAGCACTTCCTCGATCCCGCGCAGCACCGTCTCGCCGAGGAACAGGTCGGCGGGCGCTGGCGGGATGTTCATTCCCAGGTCCAGCACCTGGTCCAACGTCACGCGCGGGGTGCTGACGAAGGTGCCAAGCGGGCCGCGTCCCTCGATGGCATGCCGCTCGCGCGCCCGGTTGTAGGCGCGGGTGACCGTCGTGAAGTCGATGCCCAGCCATGTCGCGAGTTCGCGCTGCGCGGGCAGACGGTCGCCCGGGCGCAGACGCCCGTCCGCCACGGACTGTTCGATGAAACTCGCCAGGCGCAGATAGCGCGGCCCTTTGCCAGCGAGAAGTGCCGGCTTCCAGAAGGTGGCGCGCAAGGTGTCGTGAGAGGCGTCCATGGCAATGTCGGTGGAATGTATGGATGTTTTCGGCGCTTTCGCAGAATATTTGCAGTGTAGTTTGCATACATAAGCGTCGCAAGGCTTGCTTTTGCAAGGCTCATCCGCATCTGAGCTCGGTGCGCTTGCCCCGAGGGGTGGGCGCAACGTGGCAACGTTGTTAACAATCAACGACTTACCTTGCGAATCCCTGCGCGAGTGCATTGACACTTGCGCTTGCGCCGGGTATAGTCGCAGGCTCCGGTTTTTCCGGCGGCATGCGCGTGCCCAATGCAAAATGCTTATGCATCAAGCGTTTAGGTGCGGACAATCCGCAAGGGTAGCCGGGGAATGCGCAGTAAATCTGCATGACGGCCCGCCTTGGTTTTCATGCTTTTGACACATTTAGGAAATCACAATGCCAACGATTAACCAATTGGTCCGCAAGCCGCGCACCTCTGCTCAAATCAAGAGCAAGAGCCCGGCCTTGCAGGACTGCCCGCAGCGTCGCGGCGTGTGCACCCGTGTGTACACGACGACGCCGAAGAAGCCGAACTCCGCTCTGCGTAAGGTTGCCAAGGTGCGCCTGACCAACGGTTTCGAGGTCATCTCGTACATCGGCGGTGAAGGCCACAACCTGCAGGAACACTCGGTCGTGCTGATTCGCGGCGGTCGTGTGAAGGATTTGCCGGGTGTGCGTTATCACATGGTGCGCGGTAGCCTCGACACGCAAGGCGTCAAGGACCGTAAGCAGGCCCGTTCGAAGTACGGCGCGAAGCGTCCGAAGGCCTAAGCGGCCAAGCGGATATACGTTCGGTGATGGTTGTATATCGTCACTGAGTAAGTGGTCACTCGGCCTGAAAGAGGCTAGTAGGTGGCCTGGAGCGAAGCTCCAACTGAATTCATTAAGGAAGAAATCATGCCGCGTCGTCGCGAAGTCCCCAAGCGCGAAGTGTTGCCCGATCCGAAGTTCGGCAACGTTGAAGTCGCTAAATTCATGAACGTGCTCATGCTTGCCGGCAAGAAGTCGGTGGCAGAGCGCATCGTTTATGGTGCTTTCGAGCAGATCCAAACCAAGGCGGGCAAGGATCCGCTGGAAGTCTTCAACACGGCTCTCGGTAACGTGAAGCCGGTGGTTGAAGTCAAGAGCCGCCGTGTTGGCGGTGCAAACTATCAGGTTCCGGTCGAAGTGCGTCCGTCGCGTCGTATGGCATTGGCGATGCGTTGGTTGCGTGAGGCCGCGAAAAAGCGTAGTGAGAAATCGATGGCCCTGCGTCTGGCAGGCGAGCTGATCGAAGCCTCGGAAGGCCGTGGCGGCGCCATGAAGAAGCGTGACGAAGTTCACCGCATGGCTGAAGCCAACAAGGCCTTCTCGCACTTCCGCTTCTGACGCTGGCAAGCAGTACCTAGAGCAGAAACCGGGGCGGGTGCGCATGAGAAATTGCGCCTCGCCCGTTTGTGTTAGTAGCCCCCTCAAAAATGGCGGCTACATTGAAAGAGGCTTAAAGTGGCTCGTACAACCCCTATCGAGCGCTACCGCAACATCGGTATCAGCGCTCACATCGACGCAGGTAAAACCACGACGACCGAGCGCATTTTGTTCTACACCGGTGTGAACCACAAAATCGGTGAAGTGCACGATGGCGCCGCGACGATGGACTGGATGGAGCAGGAACAAGAGCGTGGCATCACGATTACGTCGGCTGCCACGACCTGCTTCTGGTCCGGCATGGCGAACAATTACCAGAAGCACCGCATCAACATCATCGACACGCCGGGTCACGTCGACTTCACGATTGAAGTCGAGCGCTCGATGCGCGTGCTCGATGGCGCGTGCATGGTCTACTGCGCTGTGGGTGGCGTGCAGCCCCAGTCGGAAACCGTTTGGCGTCAGGCCAACAAGTACGGCGTGCCGCGCCTGGCGTTCGTCAACAAGATGGACCGTACCGGTGCGAACTTCTTCAAGGTCTACGACCAGCTGAAGACGCGCCTGAAGGCCAACCCGGTGCCGGTGGTGGTGCCGATCGGTGCCGAAGAAAACTTCAAGGGCGTGGTCGACCTCGTCAAGATGAAGGCGATCATTTGGGACGAAGCGTCGCAAGGCATGAAGTTCGACTACGTCGACATTCCGGCCGAGCTGCAGGCGGAAGCCCAGAAGTGGCGCGAAGGCATGGTTGAAGCCGCTGCCGAGTCGAGCGAAGAGATGATGAACAAGTACCTGGAAGAGGGCGACCTCTCCGAGGCCGACATCGTCGAAGGTATTCGTCTGCGTACCATCGCTTGCGAAATTCAGCCGATGCTGTGCGGTACGGCGTTCAAGAACAAGGGTGTGCAGCGTATGCTGGACGCCGTGATCGACTTTCTGCCGTCGCCGGTCGACATTCCGCCGGTCAAGGGTACGGACGACAAGGAACAGCCGGCCGAGCGCAAGGCGTCGGACGAAGAGAAGTTCTCGTCGCTGGCGTTCAAGATCATGACGGACCCGTTCGTCGGCCAGTTGATCTTCTTCCGCGTGTACTCGGGCGTTGTGAACAAGGGCGACACACTGCTGAATTCGGTCAAGGGCAAGAAGGAACGCCTGGGCCGTATCGTGCAGATGCATGCCAACCAGCGTGAAGAAATCGACGAAGTGCGCGCTGGCGACATCGCTGCCGCCGTCGGCCTGAAGGACGCCACCACGGGCGACACGCTGTGCGATCCGAGCGCCCCGATCGTGCTCGAGCGCATGGTGTTCCCGGAGCCGGTGATTTCGCAGGCTGTCGAGCCGAAGACCAAGGCTGACCAGGAAAAGATGGGCCTTGCCCTGAATCGCCTGGCACAGGAAGATCCGTCGTTCCGCGTGCATACCGATGAAGAATCGGGTCAGACCATCATTTCGGGGATGGGCGAGCTCCACCTCGAAATTCTGGTGGACCGTATGAAGCGCGAATTCGGCGTGGAAGCCAACATCGGCGCACCGCAAGTTGCCTACCGCGAAACCATTCGCAAGTCGGCTGCGGACGTCGAAGGCAAGTTCGTCAAGCAGTCGGGCGGTCGCGGCCAGTTCGGTCACGCCGTCATCACGCTGGAGCCGAACGAGCAAGGCAAGGGCTACGAGTTCCTCGACGAGATCAAGGGCGGTGTCATTCCGCGCGAATACATCCCGGCGGTCGACAAGGGGATTCAGGACACGCTCAAGAGCGGTGTGCTGGCCGGCTTCCCGGTGGTGGACGTCAAGGTTCGCCTGACGTTCGGTTCGTACCACGATGTGGACTCGAACGAAAACGCGTTCCGCATGGCCGGTTCGATGGCTTTCAAGGAAGCCATGCGTCGTGCCAGCCCGGTCATTCTCGAGCCGATGATGGCCGTGGAAGTGGAAACGCCGGAAGACTACATGGGTAACGTGATGGGCGACTTGTCGAGCCGTCGCGGCATCGTGCAGGGCATGGACGACATGGTGGGTGGCGGCAAGATCGTGCGCGCCGAAGTCCCGCTGTCGGAAATGTTCGGCTACTCGACGTCGCTGCGCTCGCTGACCCAGGGCCGCGCCACGTATTCGATGGAGTTCAAGCACTATGCTGAAGCGCCGAAGAACGTGAGCGAAGGCATCATCAGCGCCAAGAACAAGTAATTGACTGCCGGGTGACCGCGTCATGCGATGCGGTCCCTGGCGCACTGTTTAATCGTCTATTCAGTCTCTGAGGATTCGGAAATGGCAAAAGAAAAATTCACGCGGAACAAGCCGCACGTGAACGTTGGCACCATCGGCCACGTTGATCATGGCAAGACCACCCTGACGGCCGCTATCGCAACGGTTCTGTCGTCGAAGTTCGGCGGCGAAGCCAAGAACTACGCCGACATCGACGCAGCGCCGGAAGAAAAGGCACGCGGTATTACCATCAATACCGCCCACATCGAGTACGAAACGGCGAACCGCCACTACGCACACGTTGACTGCCCGGGCCACGCCGACTACGTCAAGAACATGATTACCGGTGCTGCCCAGATGGACGGCGCGATTCTGGTTTGCTCGGCAGCCGACGGCCCGATGCCGCAAACGCGCGAGCACATCCTGCTGGCGCGTCAGGTTGGCGTGCCGTACATCATCGTGTTCCTGAACAAGTGCGACATGGTCGACGACGCCGAGCTGCTCGAGCTGGTCGAAATGGAAGTTCGCGAACTCCTGTCGAAGTACGACTTCCCGGGCGACG
>NZ_JAYRUC010000035.1:0-32245 GCF_041919235.1 Pandoraea sp. | reverse complement strand
CCCGGCCGCGAAGACCGATCCGACCTCACCGATTGCGGGCATGCCGATTCTCGAGGCTTACAAGGCCAAGACGATCATCGTCAACAAGCGTTCGATGGCGGCGGGTTACGCCGGGCTGGATAACGACTTGTTCTATCTCGACAAGACCATGATGGTCTTCGGCGACGCGAAGAAGGTCGTCGAAGAGATGGTCAAGGCGGCAGCCTGATCGAAGCGATCGGCTTGACCCGCGTGTTACGGGGCGCGTCGCCGAGCGCGGCGCGCCGGAGCCATTTCGGTGGCTCGTTCGCTCACTTTCCGGCAGGGCACTAGCACATGAACGTATCGCTGAGACAACTCAAGGTCTTCATGGTCGTGGCGCGCAGCAAGAACTTCAGCCGCGCAGGCGCCGAGATCGGCCTGACACAACCGGCGATCAGCCGCTGCATCAACGAACTGGAAGCGCAGCTCGGCCAGCGACTCGTCGACCGCACGACGCGCGAGGTCGCGTTGACCGATGCGGGCATCACGCTCGCGGCAAGTCTCGACCGCGTGCTCGACGAACTTGAGATCGCGCTGTTGCAGACCCACGGCGCGGAAGCGCGCACGACCGGGCGCGTGCGCATCGGCGCAGCGCCGACCGTCTCCGCCACGCTCATGCCGCGCGTACTGCTGGCGTCGCAGGCGACGTATCCGGATGTTGCGCTCGCGCTCGTCGATCAGGTGCAACGCGCCGTGCTGGACAGCGTGCGCGCGGGCGATGTGGACTTCGGCATCGTGGTCGCCCCTCAGGGCGCCGACGACCTCACGACCGAGCACCTGATGAGCGAGCCGTTCTGTCTCGTGTGCCGCAGCGATCATCCGCTCGCCACACAGGCGGCGGTGCACTGGTCGGAGCTCTCGGGCGAGAACCTCGTGCTGCTCAATCAAAGTTCGGGCAGCCGCGCCTTGATCGATCGCGCGCTCACTACGCAGAAAGTGCAAGGGACCATCACGCAGGAGCTGGGGCATGTCAGCACCATCTTTCGTATGGTGCAAGAAGGGCTGGGAGTGAGTGTGTTGCCGCCGTTGGCGCTGCCTTTGCCGGAGAACTCGACGTTGGCCGTGCGCCCGCTGTTGCCGGCCTTCGAGCGCAACATCGTGCTGGTGCGTCGCAAGAACCGCTCGCTCTCGCCGGTGGCGCACACCGTGTGGGAACTGATTCACCGTGTCGTTCGCGAACGCAACAAGGGGTTTGCGATGGCGATGGAGCGTCAGGCCGCTGCCACGACAACCTCGGCCGACTGAATCCTCGATTCGAATCAACGACTTGCGTCCTGTCATCAAGGACTTTTCCACAGACTTGGACACAAAATCTGTGGATAAATCGGCGGCACTTGCGGGCCATCTGCCTGCGGAGGCCGCCGTCTGATCTCCTGCGTCGAAAACTCCATATCGATCAAGTGCTTGGCAATTTCTGCCCGTTCGTTGTCCACAGCTTTGTGAACAAAAACGGTGGATAAGTCGCGTCTCGTCCCAGCTTCGCAAAGCCGACTCCCGACAGGCTGACGTCGATTTGCCAATATGCCGCGCCGCGAGGGTGTCTAGGATGCCCAACGGCCCGCGCCTGCGTGCGCACGGCCCCCGGTGCGGACTGTCCTGCCGCCGGGCAGGTCGACGTGCCCTCATCCTTCAGATCAGGAGTCTCACGATGTTCCCTTCGCCCAGCGGCCGCGCGGCCCCGCATTGTCTTGAGTTGCTCGCCCCGGAATTCGAGCGTCACGTGTGTAGCGAGCGGTTGCGATTCGAGGTGATCGACCTGCGCCGGCAGTATGCGACGTGCCCGCGCGACAGTCCCATGAGAGAGCACCTGTTCGAGACCGCGACGCTGCCCTTCGGCAAGGTCGCGGCATTTATCGAACCGCTGCTGCCTCGTGATGTCCGTGGGGGCGTTCTGTTGAGCGCGCCGGAAATGGCGGCGTTGCGATGTCTCGTGTTCCTGCCCGTCGCCGATATCGGCGTGGACACACTGCTGCGCGCAGGCCTGCCGCTCGAGGCGGCACACGATCTGTGCGACCTGCTTCGCGACGCGCCTGACGACGCCATCGCGTCGACGCTCGTTTCGGCCGCCAAGGCGTTGTCGCCGCTCAAACGTTGGTGGCTTGGCGCGCCTGGGCCGACGGCCGATGCCGCTTCGCGCAACGCCCGGCGCGAGCTTCGCGTGCTGCAATTGGCCGGCTACCGGCAGTGGCCGTTCGAGGAGGCCGTCTGGCGGGGCGCGGTGACGCAAGCGGGAGACCTATTGCGGCGCGATCCACAATCGGGGCTGCCGATCGATCCACGCACGGGCCTGGCGCTGCTCGACCTGCTGCCGCGAAATCCGCATTCGCAACGTCTCATGACGACGTTTACCGGCGAGCCGATTTTGCTGTTCTCGATACGTCGCGGGTTCCCTGCGCCGGCCGTCGAGAAAATGCTGTCGTTGGGGTTCGACGCCAATGTAGCGTCGCCGGACGGCCGCGCGCCGGCCGGCGACGCGGTGCCGATTCTGCCGGGTGCTTCGCCGTTGCATTACGCCGCACTTCACGGCGATCTCGATACCATCGAACTGCTCGCGCGCTACGGCGCCGACCTCAACGCGCGAGACGCTCGGGGCTATTCCCCGATGCTCTACGCGAGGGCAGGCGCACCGCTGTTGTATGGCAGCGATTCGGTCATCGCCGTCGGGCCCGCCGATCGCGCCGACGCGCGGCTGCGCGACGACACCGCCGCCATTGTCTGTGCGTTCTACCGTTTGGGGGCGGATCCGCAGGTGCGCGGCTACGACGGCGCGAGCGTACTGCGCACGTTGGTCTTGTCCGTCATGGCGTCACGCGACGGTGGCGGCATGGCGGACTGGCCCGAATTCGAGCGGCTGATCGTCATGCTGCACGAGATGGGGGTGCATTTCGACATGCCGGGCGGCGGCGGCGTTCAGCAAATCGAGGCCTTTGCGCAGATCAACGCGCGCGGCAATCCGAACGACGCGATATGGGCGGTGCACACGCTGCTGGATAAGCTCCAATCTTGAGAATGCGCCTCGCCGGCCGCAAGCGCAGGCGCCGCGCTTCGTTCGCTGGCAGCGGAAAATCGCTTCGGGAGATGCGTGTGGCGGGACGGCTCGCTGAGAAATCCGATGGCTATCCCGCGCGGGCGCGCCGGAGTTGGACATCACGGTCACGCCGACTGCGTCGCTCGCGCCGGCGATGCTTGCAGGCGCGAACGAGCGGGCCGCGCGCCGTTGAGGCCGTGGGCGCGCCGCGTCCCGTTACGCCAGGGTGACGCACACCTCGCCGATGCCGTCGATCGCGCCGCGCAGCACGCCCTTGCTTCTGGCGGGAATCATGCCGACATAGGAGCCGCAGGTAATGATGGCGCCCGCGCGCATCGGGATGCCGCGCCGGCCGTTGTGATTGACGAGCCACGTGAGCAGGGCGCGAGGATCGCCGCCCGTGTTGCCCGTGCGCGCCGGCTTGAGGTCGGTGCCGTCGAGCGAGAACGCGAGCTTCGGCTTCAGGTAGTTGAACGACGCATCGTAACCGCGCCCGCTACCGACCACCAAGGCACCGTTGTTCTGCAAATCGGCAAGCACGAAGCGGCTGTCGAGCGTCGTCGGTGCGAAGCGGCTATCGGTGACCTCCACCGTGACGAGCGTCTCGCCGACATACATCAGCGCTTCACGCTCATCGTATTTGCCTGGCTTGATGTCGCGTGACAGGCGGAACGCAATTTCCAACTCCAGTCCGGGACGGAAGAAGTCGGCGAGTGCCAGGGTGCCGCCTGCGTCGCTCACGACGCCGGCAGGAATCGGCGCGCAGTTCGGCAGATCCTTCGGCGACTTTGCGCCCACTTTCCACGCGGCAATCGTCTCACCGAGCAGGTCGAGCGTGCGGAGTTGCACGGCATAGGCCGCGTTGGCGTCGACCGGCTGCAGCGCGGGTGCGGGCGTATCGATCGGCGTGTCGCCGCGGCGGGTGTCGGCCAGCAGCTGGGCCAGCGATTCGACGGCGGCTTGGTTCTCGAACATCTTTCACGTCTCCTGTGGGAAGGGCGATGCGCCAGCGAGTCGCCGGACGCACATTGCTCCACATCGTATACAAAATTCAGGCGTCGCTACGCATTGCCGCGCACATAAAACCGAATCGGTGAAAACACCACGTAACGTAGTCAAAGCCATCGCGATCTGCGAGAATCGGACTTCGTAATATTTTGTAATATTTCGCGCGGCGTGGTGACGGTGTCGTGTGCCATCGCCCGCGAAAGTGCAGTGCGTGCAGTCGACGACCTTCTTCTCAAAGCGAACGACCTGGCCAAGCTTATGCACTCCGTGACCCTGAACGCGATACGTGACCATGTCATCCATCCGCCGGACAACGGTGACGCGCAGCCGATCAGTCGGCAGGCGCTTCATCTTGCCGTAATGGATCGTCTGCGCAAGATGATTACCGAGGGCACCCTGCCGCCCGGCGCGCATTTGAACGAGCGCGCACTGTGCGAGCAGCTCGGCGTGTCGCGCACGCCGCTGCGCGAGGCGCTCAAGATGCTGGCGGTCGAGCGATTGATCGAACTGCTGCCGAATCGGGGCGCGCGCGTGGTCACGCTTTCGGAAGGCGATATCGCCGACGCCTTCGAACTTCTCAGCGGGCTGGAAGCCCTGGCGGGCGAATTGGCGTGCGAGCGCATCACGCAAACGGAAATCGACGAGATTCAGGCGTTGCATTGCGCAATGGACGCGTGCCACGCGAGCGGTGACCTGCCGGGTTATTTCGACTGCAACCGGCGAATTCACGACCGTATCAATGCAGCGGCGCGCAACCCCGCGCTCACACAGATGTATCAATCGGTGAATCGCCGCCTGCAGGCGTTGCGATTCCGCTCCAATCTCCACGCTGGCAAATGGGAGCGGGCCATCGACGAGCACGTTGCCATGCTGAGCGCCTTGCGCCAGCGCGACGGCGTGGCGCTCGGGCGGCTGCTGCGTGAGCACTTGATGGCCAAGTGCGCCAGCGTGCTCGCTCATCGACGTGCGGCCGCGTGAGGGCCTGGCGCACCGCACGCTTGACCCCTCCTCGGACTCACAACGCGACACGCAAGCCGCCCCCATCCTGCGTCGAGCACGGCCGCGCCTTGGGCGGCTGCCTTGCCGCGCGGACGTGCCTCCATCAGCGATACATGGTCGCTTGGCCGACGCCTTCCGTCCGCTTCCGTCCCCTTATGTCCGCTTACTGTCCGTTCACTGTCCACTTACCGTCGCGCCGACGCTGCAACGTAAGCGCATGACGTGCATGTCGCATCATCGATGCGGATTCGCCGCGTGTTGATGCGCGGTGTCGAACTTCTCTCCCGGTGGCCTGTCGGTTTTTGAACTGGCGCACGAGAGGCCACCGATCAATCTGCTGCGACGGCAACGCCGCAAGGAGGGAATGCATGACGCTTGGCAAAATCTTCGGAAGGCACTACGTCCCGTCGTCGGCGCGATGGCCGCATGTCGACGACGCGCGTAACATAAGGCTTCGCTCGCTTGCGTCCCCCCGTCGCCCGATGGGGGCGACGTACTTCTCTCATTTGCGAGGTGGGCATGCCGGCACGAATTGAAGATTACGCAATGATTGGCGATTGCCGAAGCGCTGCGCTCGTTGCGCGCGATGGCTCCATCGACTGGCTCTGCTGGCCGTATTTCGATTCGCCTGCCTGCTTCGCAGCACTCCTTGGCGGTCCGGAACACGGCCGCTGGAAGCTCGCGCCGGACGATCCGCACGTGAGCTCCACGCGTCGCTATCACGACGACACGCTGATTCTCGAGACGCGTTTCGAGACCGTGGAGGGGTGCGTCGCCGTGATCGATTTCATGCCGTTGCGCGACGGCGCTGCCGATTTGGTGCGGCTGGTCAAGGGTATTCACGGCACCGTATCGATGTCGATGGAGCTGATCCTGCGCTTCGACTATGGGGCATCGGTGCCGTGGTCGCGTCCGCTCGATGGCGACGATCCCACCGGGCCGGGCATGCGTCTCATCGCCGGGCCCGACAAGGTGGTGATGCGCACGCCTGTCGACATTGAGGATGTGCCGGGCAGCCTGCGCGCTCGATTCGACGTGAAGGCGGGCGACACTGTGCCGTTCGTGCTCTCGCGCGTGCCCTCGCATCACGCCGATCCGCGCGAGATCGATCCGCTCACCGCGCTGGCCGATACCGAACGCTATTGGCGCACGTGGGCCAGCCGCTGCCAGCTCGACGGCCGCTGGGCCGACGCGATTCGCCGCTCGCTCATCGTGCTCAAGGCACTCACGTTCGTGCCGACGGGGGGCGTGGTGGCCGCGCCCACGACGTCGCTGCCCGAGCAGCTCGGCGGTGAGCGCAACTGGGACTACCGCTATTGCTGGTTGCGCGACGCCACGCTCACGTTGCAGGCGCTCATGCTCGGCGGTTACTACACCGAAGCGAGCGACTGGAGCCACTGGCTGGTGCGTGCCGTGGCCGGGGCGCCGTCGCAGGTACAGATCATGTATGGACTCTCGGGCGAGCGGCGATTGCCCGAGTGGGAGATCGATTGGCTACCCGGCTACGAAGGCGCGAAGCCCGTGCGCGTGGGCAATGGCGCGGTCGGACAATTGCAGCTCGATGTGTATGGCGAAGTGATGGACGCCTTGCATCAGACGCGTTTGGGCGGATTGTCGCTCGACGACGCCACGTGGGAGGTGCAGACGAAGCTCGTGGCGCATCTCGAGACCGTCTGGCGCGAGCCGGACGAGGGCATCTGGGAAGTTCGGGGCGGACGTCAGCACTTCACGTATTCGAAGGTGATGGCCTGGGTCGCGTTCGATCGTGCGATCAAATCGGCCGAGCGCTTCGGCTTGCCGGGGCCGATCGATCGCTGGCGGCGTTTGTGCGAGGAGATTCATGCCGACGTTTGTGCGCACGGTTTCGACAAAACGCGCAATGCGTTCATGCAGGCCTACGGTTCGCCGGAGATGGACGCGAGCGTGCTGATGATTCCGCTTGTCGGTTTCCTGCCGGCGGACGATCCGCGGGTGATCGGCACCATCGAGGCGGTCGAGCGCGAGCTCATGCACGACGGGCTGGTGCAGCGCTATCGTACTAGCCGTGTGGACGACGGCTTGCCGGCGGGCGAGGGCGCATTTCTCGCGTGCAGCTTCTGGATGGTCGATTGTCTGGTGATGATCGGCCGTCAAGGCGATGCCCGGCAGTTGTTCGAGCGGCTATTGTCGCTGCGCAACGACGTCGGTCTGCTGGCCGAGGAGTACGACACGCGGCACGCGCGTCAGGTCGGCAACTTCCCGCAGGCGTTCTCGCACATCGCGCTCGTGCATGCGGCCATTCGCCTCGAGACGCTCGCCGATGACCGTGCGGATCCTGCGGCGGACGAACGCGACGCCGACGACGAAGCTCGCTTCGAGCATGTGGGATATCGCGCGGCCAGGGCTTGAATCAGGGCCTGGGTTACGGCCTGATTCACGGCCTGATTCACGGCTTGCGTCAAGGAGGGCGCTCATCGGCGCCGACGAAAAAAGGCGTCGGTGAGCATGCGCGAAGCGCGCTAGAATTCTGCTTTTGCTTAATTCTTGATTACGACATGGTCAGCCGCCATGCCGTGTGACTGCGCCGCATGAAGCCAGACAAGACACTCATTGCTCTGCTATGGATCGTAGCGGCGGGCTTTTTCATGCAGGCGCTCGATACGACCATCGTCAACACGGCGCTGCCCGCGATGGCCGCGAGCCTTGGCGAGAACCCGTTGCGCATGCAGCCCGTGGTGGTCGCCTACTCGCTGACGATGGCGATGTTGACGCCGGCATCGGGTTGGCTGGCGGACCGGTTCGGTACGCGCCGCGTCTACTTCGTCGCGATTTTGTTGTTCGTGCTCGGTTCGATCTGTTGTGCGATGGCGCACACGCTGGCGCAACTGGTGGCCGCGCGAGTGCTGCAGGGCGCGGGTGGATCGATGCTTTTGCCGATCGGGCGTCTTGCGGTGCTGCGGAGCTTTCCGGCCGGGGAATATCTGGCGGCGCTCGCCTTTGTGTCGATTGCCGGTCAGGTGGGTCCGATGATTGGCCCGGTGCTGGGCGGCTGGCTCGTGCAAGTGGCCTCGTGGCATTGGATCTTTCTCATCAACGTGCCGATCGGCCTCGTCGGCAGTCTGGCCGTGCGGCGCTATCTACCGCGTCCGGCGCAAGCCGAGGCCCTCGGCACCGGCTTCGACTGGGCAGGCTTCGTGTTGCTCTCGATGGCGATGGTGTCCTTCACGCTGGCGCTCGATCATCCGTTCTCCGAGCGTGGATGGGGCGTGACCCTGGCGCTGGCGTTGCTTTGCGTCGTTGCCACGCTGGGCTATTGGCCCTACGCCCGGCGTCGTGCCGCGCCATTGTTCCCGCTCGAACTCTTCGAGACGCGAAGTTTCACCCTTGGACTGTTGGGCAACCTCGTCGCCCGCATTGGCAGCAGCGCCGTGCCTTTTCTGTTGCCGCTGCTGCTGCAGGTGGCCATGGGGTATAGCCCGCTCGCTTCGGGGCTGATGATGTTGCCGATCGCGCTGTCGGGGGTGCTCGTCAAGCGCTTGGTCACGCCGCTGGTGCTGCGCTACGGCTACACACGCTTTCTGATGGTGAACACGGTGGTGGTTGGTGGCGCTATTGCGAGCTTCGCACTATTCGGCCCCGGCTGGCCGATGGGGCTGGGAGTGCTGCAACTGGCGATTTTCGGCGGTGCGAATTCGATGCAGTTCGCCGCGATGAACAGTGTCACCCTGAAGGATCTCGGTACGCGTCGCGCGAGTGCGGGCAATGGCCTGTTCTCGATGGCGCAGATGCTGGCGCTGGGACTGGGCGTGACCATTGGCGGCCAGTTACTGGCGCTGTTCGGTCATTTGGCGGGACAGGCCGGCGCGGTGGGTGAAGTGGGCGCGGTGGGCGCGGTGGGCGCAGTGGGAGTGGGCAGCACCGTGGCGGGGTTTCGTCTGACGTTTTTGTGCGTCGGGCTGATTACGCTCGCGTCGGCGGTCATATTCCGCCGCGTGGAAGATCCGGCGGCGGGGCCGGCTGGCGAGGGGGAGGAGGGAGGCGAGGACGAGGGGGGCGAGATGCAACACGCGTCCACCACCGATCTTAGGCGCTAAGCGCGGCTTACTTTTTCACCAGCGCCCGGCGCATGTTCGAGATTCGACGCTAGGTACGTGCCGCCAATCAGTTCTGGCAGTGCGGCGCGCCACCCTGGGCGCGGGTGGCGATGGCGTTGCCGATGCCATCCGCGAGCCGGTCGACGAGTTTGCGTTGTGCCGTCACGACGCCGTCAATGCCGCCCGAGGCCGGCTCCGTGTCTGCGAAGCGGCAGGTCAGCACGACTTCGCCCGGCACCTGGCGAACGCTCCACACGGCCGTGAGCGCGGCCCGATCGCCCGGCATGGCCTCGAAGCGCTGCACTGAAGTCGCAACGCGATACACGGTCAGGCCGTCGGCGCGGGGCAGGCCGTAGACGTCCATCGCACCGAGGCGCTGCGTGAGGTTGCGCGAGATCGCCGATGTCAGTTCGTTCTTGAGCGGTGCGGCCCAGCGCGATTCCTCCAGTATGTCGACCCGCCCGCCGCCACGCGTGACGACGATCTGCGGCCGGTCGACCTGTTCGGGAATGGTCACCGGCGAGACGTCGATGGCATAAGGGGCCGCCGGCGCGCGGGCGCCGGTCGTGGCAGCGGCATCGGTCAACGTATAGAAGTTCGATGGCGGCGAAGCACAACTGGCGAGCGTCAGGGTGAGGGCGGCCAGCGTTGCGCGGGCCATCGGCGATATTCCTCGGCTCGGGGAACGGGTCATCTCGGCGGGCCTCGTCATGGTTGCGGATCCTTCGGTTTGCCGCGCAACAGCGCTTCGGGATGCTGTTGCAGATAATCGGCGAGCGTGTTGAGCGAGCGCAGGGTTTTCGTGAGTTCCTGCATTGCCTGGCGAACGTCTTGTTGTACTGGAGCGTCTTCCGAGAGCGTGCGCTCGGCGGCGCCAAAGCTCTTCTTTGCCTCGCTCAGCGTGGCCTTCGCTTCGGGAGCGATCTCGCCATCGAGTTGACGGAACAGTCCCTGCGCGCTGTCGAGCGTCTTGTCGAGCTTGCGCAGCGACGAGTCGAGATTCTGTCCGATACTGTCGAACGGAATCTTGTCGAGCTTGGTCGCGATATCGGCGATCTGAAGCTGCAACTGATCGAGCGTGTTGGGCACGGTCGGCATGACGACGACGTTGTCGACTTCTTCTGCCTTGGCGGGCTTCGCGTTCGGGAAGAAGTCGAGCGCCACGTACAACTGCCCGGTGAGCAGATTCCCGGTGCGCAACTGGCCGCGCAGACCACGCGCCACGAGCGCATTCAGAATCTGACGGCTGGCGATCTGGTCGGGGGGCAGATTGTGCTTCGGGTCGCGCCGGCGCAAACGGTCCGGATAGACTTCGACCGTCACCGGCATGCTGATCTGCTTGGTGGCCTGATCGAACTCCACGCCGATCGACGTGACTTCGCCCAGCGTAATGCCACGGAAATCGACGGGTGCGCCCACGGCCAGACCGCGCAGCGACTGCTGGAAGCGGAATACGACCGTCATCGCATCCGTATCGGGCGCCTTCATGGCGGTGGCTTCGTCGGGGGCCAGGCGGAACGCCTGACCCGCCTTGGCCATCACACCTGCACCCGCGTCGCTCGGCGCCTGGAAGGCGATGCCGCCGATCACGACCGACGCCAACGATTGCGTATTGACCTTGAAGCCGCTCGAATCGAGTCGCAGGTCGATACCGCTGGCATGCCAGAAGCGCGTATTGGAGCCAACGTACTGGTCGTAAGGCGCCTGCACGAACACGCGCAGCGTCACCCCTTTGCCGTCCGGGTCGAGCGAGAAGGCTTCGACCTGGCCGACCTGAATGCGGCGGTAATAAACCGGTGAGCCGATGTCGAGCGAGCCGATGTCGGCGGCATGCAGCACGAACGGCTTGCCGGGCTGGCCGGTCGAGACGACCGGTGGCGTCTCGAGTCCCACGTAGTGACTCGCCGAATCCTTCGACTTGCCGGCGTCGGCGCCGATATACGCACCGGAGAGCAGCGTCGACAAGCCGGAGACGCTGCCGCCGGCCACGCGTGGGCGCACGACCCACCAGCGCGAGTCCTTGACCGCGAATCGCTTGGCGTTCTGGGTGAGGTCGACGCTCACGCGCACATGCGAAAGATCGTCGGACAGCTCGATGCTCTTGACCGTGCCGATATCGACTTCCTTGTACTTGACCTTCGTTTTTCCGGCTTCGATGCCATCGGCCGTCTTGAAGTCGATGACGATGCTCGGGCCTCGCTCGATGAGCGCCTTGGCGACGAGCGAAAGGCCGATCACGGCGGCGACCAGCGGAATCAGCCAGACGAGCGACGGCGCCCAGCGTTTGCGCGGTTCGATGGCCGGCGTGGGCAGCGCGTCTACGCCGGGCGGCGGCGCTGCCTTCGAGGCTTGGGGATCTATCGGGTCAGTCATGATCGTCCTGTTCGGTATCGTCGTCGCGGATCTGATCCCAGATCAGCCGAGGGTCGAACTGCATCGAGGCCAGCATCGTGAGTACGACGACCGAGCCGAACGCCACAATGCCCGGGCCGGCTTGAATCACGGCCAGCGACTGAATGTTCACGAGCGCGACCATGAGCGCGACGACGAAGACATCGAGCATCGACCAGCGGCCGATGAACTCGATCATGTGGTACAGCCGGGTGCGTTGATGCGGTTTCCATCGCGTGCCGCGCTGCGCCGTGACGCACAGTAGCGACAGCGCAATGAGTTTGAGCATCGGGACAAGAATGCTCGCCGTGAAGACGACGATGGCCAAATCGTACTCGCCGCTGGTCCAGAAATAGATCACCCCGCTCATGATGGTGTCGCTGGCGTTGCCGAGCAGCGAGCGCGTCTGCATCATCGGCAACACGTTGGCGGGAATGTACAGGATCGCGGCGGCGATCAGCAAGGCCCAGGTACGCGTGAGGCTATCGACCTTGCGTTGATGCAGGACCGCACCGCAACGCGGGCAGCGCTCCTTTTCGAGCGTTTTGACTTCGCGCGAGAGCCTCCCGCATGCGCTGCATGCCACGAGTCCGGCGTCTTTTGCGCTGAGGTACTTCATCGCGGCACTGCCTGTGACTGTGCGGCGCCGGCCGCGCTCGGATCGGGGCTGCGGTCGATCACGAGCCACAGGTTGCGCAAGTCATACGACAGCACCATCGCCAGCAACACGGTGAGTGCGCCGAATGCCCACAGCGCAATGCCGGGCAGCACGCTCGCCATGGACGAGAGTTTGACCAGTGAAACCAATACGCCGAGCATGAACACTTCGATCATGCCCCACGGGCGGCAGAATTCGACGGCGCGCATGACGTGAAAGACAGCGTACGGCCGCCGGCCGATCGACAACGGGCCGATCAAATGCACCAATGCGAGCAACTGCAACACCGGCGAGAGCACCGTGGTGGCGAAAACCAGCAACGCCACGAGCCACATGCCTTCGCGGTAGAGGGCCCACGCGGCGCCGATGAGCGTCGTGCGCGTGTAGATGCCCTGCACCTCGATCTCGACGATCGGAAATGCGTTCGCGATAGCGAACACGATCAGGCACGTCAGCGTGAGCGCCAGCACGCGCGACAGACGCAGATCGGGCGCGCGGTAAAGAACCGAGTGGCAGCGCACGCAGCGCGCCGCCCCACGCGCGGGTACGTCCGTGCGGCGGTGCAGCGTGTCGCAGTTCGGGCATGCGATGAGGTTCGTCACGTCATCTTGTGGGGGCAAGGGGTTCATTCCCGGGGACGGTGACCAAAGTGACGCTCAGAATACCAAAATGTTGAGGAAGTTCCTGTGTTGCTGCAACGCAGCACGGCATTCGGCATGGTTTGTGCTAACGCACGGAAAACATTAAAGCTTTGCTCTATACTCAACACACTCCCGCAGAGTTACTCAAATTTTGAGGAGAATTCCCCCATGCTAAACATGTCGAGGCGCCAGTTTCTTAAAGTGAGTGGCGCAACGCTGGCCGGGTCCAGCCTGGCAATGCTCGGGTTCGCGCCCGACGCAGCGCTGGCGGAAGTCCGCCAGTTCAAGCTGGCGCGAGCGACCGAAACACGCAACACCTGTCCGTACTGTTCCGTGGCCTGTGGCCTGCTCATGTACAGCTACGGCGATGGTGGGAAGAACGTCAGGAAGAGCATCTTCCACATCGAGGGCGACCCCGACCACCCGGTCAACCGCGGCACGCTGTGTCCGAAAGGGGCGAGCCTCATCGACTTCATCCACAGCCCGAATCGTCTCACGCATCCGGAATACCGCAAGCCGGGTTCGGACAAGTGGGAGCGGATTTCCTGGGACGATGCACTCGATCGCATCGCCAAGCTGATGAAGGACGATCGCGATGCCAACTTCGTCGAGAAGACGGACGACGGCATGACGGTCAACCGATGGCTCACGACGGGCATGCTCGCCGCGTCGGCCTCGAGCAACGAAGTCGGCTATATCACGCACAAGATCATCCGCAGTACCGGGATGCTGGGATTCGACAACCAGGCACGTGTCTGACACGGCCCGACGGTGGCAGGTCTTGCCCCGACGTTTGGCCGTGGTGCGATGACGAACCATTGGGTCGACATCAAGAACGCGGATCTGGTACTCATCATGGGCGGCAACGCCGCCGAGGCGCACCCGTGCGGTTTCAAATGGGTGACCGAGGCGAAGGCGCACAACAAGGCGCGCCTGATCGTGGTCGACCCACGCTTCAACCGTTCGGCATCGGTCGCGGACCATTACGCCCCGATCCGTACCGGCACGGACATCGTTTTTCTTGGCGGGTTGATCAACTACCTGCTCACGAACGACAAGATCCAGCACGAATACGTCAAGAACTACACCGACTTCACCTTCCTGGTGAAAGACGAATTTGCGTTCGAAGACGGCATCTACTCCGGGTACAACGCCGAGACGCATACGTACGACCGTAGCACCTGGGATTACCAGAAGGGCGCGGACGGGTATGTCCTCACCGACCCGACGCTGCAACACCCGCGCACGGTGTACCAGTTGATGAAGCAGCACTACTCGCGCTACACCATCGACATGGTCGAGCGCGTGTGCGGCACGCCGGCCGACAAGGTCGAGCACATCTACAAGCTGATCGCCGAGTGTTCCACCCCGACGCGCACGATGACCGTCATGTACGCGCTGGGCTGGACGCAGCACTCGATCGGCTCGCAGATGATCCGCACCGGCGCGATGGTGCAACTGCTGCTGGGCAATATCGGCGTGGCGGGCGGCGGCATGAACGCGCTGCGCGGTCACTCGAACATTCAGGGCCTGACCGATCTGGGGTTGATGACCGACTTGCTGCCGGGGTACATGACGCTGCCCAAGCAGGCCGAGCACACCGTCGAGCAATATTTGACGGCGCGCACGCAAAAGCCGCTGCGTCCGAACCAGCTCAGCTACTGGCAGAACTATCCGAAGTTCTTCGTGAGCCTGATGAAGGCGTGGTGGGGCGACGCGGCAACGGCCGAGAACAACTGGGCGTACGACTATCTGCCCAAGCTCGACAAGCCTTACGACCTGCTGCAGGTGCTCGAGCTGATGAACCAGGGCAAGATGACCGGCTACATCGCGCAGGGTTTCAACCCGCTCGCGGCGGCGCCCGCCAAGTTCAAGTGGGATCAGGCGCTGGCCAAGCTCAAGTTCCTCGTCATCATGGACCCGTTGGCGACGGAAACGTCGGAGTTCTGGAAGAACTTCGGCGAGCACAACAACGTCGATTCCAGCAAGATCCAGACGGAAGTCTTCCGGTTGCCGACGACCTGTTTCGCGGAGGAAGACGGTGCGCTGGTCAACTCCGGTCGCTGGTTGCAGTGGCACTGGAAGGGCGCGGAGCCACCGGGCGAGGCACGCACCGACATCGAGATCATGACGGGACTGTTCCTGCGCCTGCGCGAGATGTACAAGACGCAGGGCGGCAAATTCCCCGATCCGATCGTCAACCTGTCCTGGCCCTATGCGCGGCCGGAGAGTCCGTCGCCTGAAGAACTCGCCAAGGAATACAACGGGCGCGCGCTCAAGGACATCGTCGACCCGAAGGATCCGACCAAGGTGACCCGCCGCGCCGGAGAACAACTGGCCGGCTTCGCAGAGCTCAAGGACGACGGCAGCACGTCGTCGGGCTGCTGGATCTTCGCGGGGGCGTGGACGCAGGCGGGTAACCAGATGGCGCGCCGCGACAACAGCGATCCGACCGGCATTGGTCAGACCCTGAACTGGGCGTGGGCGTGGCCGGCGAACCGTCGCATTCTGTACAACCGTGCGTCGTCCGATGTTGCGGGCAAGCCGTTCAATCCGAAGCACAAGCTGGTGTGGTGGAACGGCAAGGTCTGGACCGGGGCCGACGTGCCGGACTTCAAGATCGACGAGGACCCGGCGGCGGGCATGAATCCGTTCATCATGAACCCTGAGGGTGTGGCGCGCTTCTTCGCAAAGGGGGCGATGGCCGAAGGGCCGTTCCCCGAGCACTACGAGCCGTTCGAGACGCCGCTGGGTTACAACCCGTTGCATCCGAAGCAGCCCAAGGCCACGAGCAACCCGGGTGCACGCGTGTTCCCGGACGATCTGGCCACGATGGGCACGGCCGACAAGTTCCCTTACGTGGCGACGACGTACCGTCTGACCGAGCACTTCCACTACTGGACCAAGCACGCTTTGCTCAATTCGATCATCCAGCCGGAGCAGTTCGTCGAGATCGGCGAAGCGCTTGCGAAAGAGATCGGTATTGTGTCGGGCGACACGGTCAAGGTCTCGTCCAACCGTGGCTTCATCAAGGCCCGGGCGGTTGTGACCAAGCGCATTCGTGCGCTCAAGGTGGAGGGCAAGACGATTCACCACGTGGGCATTCCGATTCACTGGGGCTTCAAGGGGCTGACCAAACCCGGGTTCCTCGCGAACACGCTGACGCCGATCGTTGGCGACGCCAATTCGCAGACACCCGAGTTCAAGTCGTTCCTGGTGAAGGTCGAGAAGGCATAAGGGGGCGCCATGGCATTGCAATCTCTGGATATCAAACGGCGCTCGGCAACCACGCTGCCATCGCCCTCGGTGCGTGACGCGCACACGGGAGACGTCGCCAAACTGATCGATACATCGAAGTGCATCGGCTGCAAGGCCTGCCAGACGGCGTGCATGGAGTGGAACGATCTGCGCGACGAAGTCGGCGTGAACGTCGGCGTGTACGACAACCCGGCGGACTTGACGGCGGATTCCTGGACGCTCATGCGTTTCACCGAGTACGAGAACCCGAAGGGCGACCTCGAGTGGCTGATCCGCAAGGACGGCTGCATGCATTGCGAGGACCCGGGCTGCCTGAAGGCTTGCCCATCGCCCGGCGCGATCGTGCAATATGCCAACGGCATCGTCGACTTCCATGAAGAGGCGTGCATCGGCTGCGGGTATTGCATTACCGGGTGCCCGTTCAACGTCCCGCGCATTTCGCAAAAGGATCACAAGGCCTACAAGTGCACGTTGTGTTCCGATCGCGTGTCGGTGGGACTTGAGCCGGCGTGCGTGAAAACGTGTCCGACCGGCGCGATCCTGTTCGGCACGAAGGCGGACATGAAGGATCAGGCGGCCGAGCGCATCGAAGACCTGAAGTCGCGGGGCTTCGACAACGCGGGGCTGTACGATCCCGCCGGGGTCGGCGGCACGCACGTCATGTATGTGCTGCATCACGCCGACAAGCCGTCGCTCTATCACGGTCTACCGGACGACCCGCACATCAGCCCGATGGTGGCGTTCTGGAAGGGCATTGCCAAGCCGCTGGGCGTGGCCGCCATGGCGCTCACCGCACTGGCCGGCTTCTTCCACTACATCAAGACCGGCCCGAACGAGACGACGGAGGACGACGAAGACGCCGCCCGCCGGTACGATGCGTCGCGCAAGGACAACGGTTCCGACGGGCAGCAGGGCGTCGCCACGCACGAGGAGGTCTGACCATGTCGCATGAACACCGCGATCGTAAGGACGATCTGATCGAGCGCTACAACACCGCGCAGCGCATCAACCACTGGATTGTCGCGGGCACGTTTGTTCTGCTTGCGCTCTCGGGGCTGGCGCTGTTCCATCCGTCGATGTTCTGGCTCACCAACTTGTTCGGTGGCGGGCCTTGGACGCGGATATTGCATCCGTTCGTCGGCGTGGTGATGTTCGTCGCTTTCCTGTGGCTCGCACTGCAGCTTGGCCGCTACAACAAATTCGAGCCGCGCGACAGGGCATGGATGAAGCAGATCGGCGACGTGCTCGACAATCGCGAGGAGAATCTGCCGGAAGTCGGGCGTTACAACGCCGGCCAGAAGCTGCTTTTCTACGTGATGGTGTTGTGCATGATCGGGCTGTTGCTTTCGGGTATCGTGATCTGGCGTGCCTACTTTTCGCTGTATTTCCCGATCTGGGTCATTCGTCTGGCGTCAGACGTGCATGCGGTGTGTGCATTCGTATTGATTTGCGGCATTATTACGCACATCTATGCGGCGATCTGGATTAAGGGTTCCGTGCGCGCCATGACGCGCGGTACCGTCACCCGGGGCTGGGCGTGGAAGCACCATCGCGCCTGGTATAAGCAGATCAACAAATGAGTTCGGCCCTGGCGGCCGGACGCACTTACGAGACCGGCCACCTTGCAACGCATTCTTGAACCCGGACAGATCGAGTCGCTCGATCGCACCGCTATTCCCCGTCTCCGCATGCCGCAACGCGCCGAGGTCTTCTCGGCGCGAGCGGCGCGTCTGCGTCAGCTTGCCGACGCTCATCCGCTCGGCGATTACCTGCGGCTCATGGCCACGCTCGTCGACGCGCAGCAGCGCGTCCTGAACACGTTACAGGTCGAGCGGCCGTCGGCTGAATCGATCGAGCAGGCGCAACAGCATTGCATGCCGCTGGTGCCTGCGAACGGCGGCTACGACGCCGGACGGTGGCAGCCGTTGCTCTCGCCGTTGCTCGACGCGGTGGCTGCGCTGCCGGACTTGCCCGCGTCGGTGCGCGGCGTGCTCGACCGGATTCGCGCTGCCGATCCGGCCTCGCTCGACGCGGCGGCGCAAGCGTTGCTCGCGGGGCACGGCAAGGGGGTCGATGCGGCCATGGCGCCGTTCCTGATGGCGGCATTGCAAGTGCTTTGGACGGGCGTCGCCAGCACCTTCGACGCGGGCGAAGTGCCCATGCTCGATGTTCCCAATGTCTGTCCCGTGTGCGGCACGTTGCCGGTGGCGAGCGTGGTTCGCATTGGCGGGGCTCACGAGGGCTATCGCTATCTCGCGTGTGGACTGTGCGCGACCGAATGGCATATGGTCCGCGTGAAATGTACGCACTGTGAAGCGAGCGAGCATGTCGCGTATCACGTTGTCGACAAGACGGGAGACGCGGGGGCACCCGGTGCACACATACAGGCAGTGGTCAGCGCGAAGGGGGACATCGTCAGGGGCGCCGACGGCCGTCCGGCGCTTGACGAAGCGGCCAAGCGGGTCGCGTCATCGGCCATCCGGGCGGAGTCGTGCGACGACTGCCAGAGCTATCGCAAGATCTTCTATCAGGACAAGGATCCATTCGTGGAGCCGGTTGCCGATGACCTTGCGAGCGTCGCCCTCGACGTATTGATGGGCGAAGCCGGATACGCGCGCGCCAACGGCAATCCGCTGCTCTGGCAGAACGCCGAGCAAGCATAGGGGGAGCGCGGATGGCCGAGCATGATCATGGGCCGGCGAGCGCTGCGGATTTGCCGTCGCTCGATCGGCTGCTGGGAATGTCCGAGTTTCAGGCGGCGCTGGCCGACTTTGGTCGCACGCAGGTCACGGCCGCCTTGCGGCGGGACCTCGACGAGTGTCGTGTGGCGGCGCTTGCGGGCACGCTCACGCGCGACACGCTGAGCCCGGCCGCCTTCGGTGCGCGCGTGACTGGCGCGTTGAGCGCGCGCAACCGGGCGACGTTGCGTCCCGTATTCAATCTCACGGGCACGGTGTTGCACACGAATCTCGGCCGGGCGTTGCTGCCCGAGGTCGCAGTGGAAGCGGTTCTGCAGGCGCTTACGATGCCGGCCAACCTCGAATTCGATCTCTCGACGGGCGGACGCGGCGACCGCGACGATCTCATCGCGCCGTTGCTGTGCGAGTTGACCGGTGCCGAAGCGGCCACCGTCGTGAACAACAACGCGGCGGCGGTGTTGTTGATGCTCGCGACGCTTGCCAAGCGTCGCGAGGTGGTGGTGTCGCGTGGGGAGCTGGTGGAAATTGGCGGCGCGTTTCGCATTCCCGACATCATGACGCACGCTGGCGCGAAGCTCGTGGAGGTGGGCACGACCAACCGCACGCATGCGCTCGACTATCGGAACGCCATTGGCGAGAAGACGGCGTTGTTGATGAAGGTGCATTGCAGCAACTACGAAGTGACCGGCTTTACCAAAAGTGTCGACGTCGCGGAGGTGGTTCAGATTGCCAGGCCGCACGGTGTGCCGGTGGCGGTCGATCTCGGCAGCGGCACGCTCGTGCCGCTTGAGCGATGGGGTTTGCCGCACGAGACGACGGTGCAGGAGACGATTGCCGCTGGGGCCGATCTCGTGACGTTCTCTGGCGACAAGCTGCTGGGCGGGCCGCAGGCGGGCATGATCGTCGGGCGCAAGGATCTCATCGCGAAGATCAAGAAGCATCCGCTCAAACGGGCGCTGCGCGTGGGCAAGCTGACGCTTGCGGCACTGGAACCGGTGTTGCGGCTGTATCGCGATCCCGACCATCTGACGCAGCGGCTCACGACACTACGATTGCTCACCCGCGCGCGCGCCGACATGGCGGCGCAGGCGGAGCGCATTGCGCCGATGCTCGCGAAGTCGCTGGGTGACGCCTACACCGTCACCGCGGCGCCGATGGTGAGTCAGATCGGCAGCGGTGCGTTGCCGGTCGAGCAACTCCCGAGTTACGGGTTGGCGATTATGCCTGCGGGCGGTGGCAAGCGCGGCGGCGGTCGTGCGCTGGCCAGGCTCGAAGCCGCGCTGCGTGCGCTGCCGTATCCGGTGATCGGCCGCATTGCGGATCAGACGCTGTGGCTTGATCTGCGTTGTCTCGAAGCGAATGACGAAGCGCGTCTCGCGCTGCAATTTGCGGAGCTACGCGCATGATCGTGGGCACTGCCGGTCACATCGACCATGGCAAGACAAGTCTCGTTCGCGCGTTGACCGGCGTTGACACCGATCGTCTCAAGGAAGAAAAGGCGCGCGGTATTTCCATCGAATTGGGTTATGCCTACACGCCGTTGCCTGACGGCGAGGTGCTGGGATTCATCGACGTCCCCGGGCATGAAAGGCTGATTCACACGATGGCCGCCGGTGCTGTCGGCATCGACTTCGCGCTGCTTGTGATTGCGGCTGACGACGGCATCATGCCGCAGACGCGCGAGCATCTTGCCATTTTGTCGATGCTGGGTGTGCGGCGTGGTGTGGTCGCGATGTCGAAGGCGGATCGTGTTGATGCGGCGCGCGTGGCTGCGCTGACGCAGGAAATTCGGCAATGGCTTGCGAGCACACCGTTCGCGCAGGCCGACATCGTGCCGGTGTCGGCGACGACGCCGGGCGATGCGGGCGTGGCGGCGTTGCGCGAGCATCTGACGCGAGCGGCGCAGGCGCTGAAGGTGTCGGGCAATGTGACGCGTCGCGACGACGCGTTGTTTCGGCTGGCGGTGGATCGAGTGTTTACGTTGACGGGGCATGGCACGGTGGTGACCGGCACGGCGTTCGCGGGCAAGGTGCGCGTGGGCGAGAACCTCGTGGTGATGCCGCAGGGATTGCCGGTGCGGGTGCGCAGCATTCATGCGCAGAACCGGCCGGTGGATGCGGGCCGGGCAGGGGAGCGTTGCGCGCTGAATTTGGCGGGGGTCGAGCGCGACCAGCTTGGGCGTGGCGACTGGATCGTGGCCGAGGGATTGTCGGGGCCGTCGCGGCATGTGGATGTCGAACTGCATTGGCTTGAAGGCAGCGCGCCGCTCACGCAATGGTTTCCGCTGCACGTGCATCTGGGCACGACGCATGCGCAGGCTCACACGGTCCTTCTTGAGGGCGACACGCTGGCCCCTGGTGGCACGATGCGGGTGCAGTTGGTCTTCGATGCGCCGGTGTGCGCGATGCCTGGCGACCGCTTCATCGTGCGTAATCCGCAAGCGACGGCAACGGTGGGGGGCGGGCGGGTGTTCGACCCGGATGCACCGGAGCGCAAGCGCCGTTCGACGGCTCGCTTGGCGTGGCTCGGTGCCGTGGCGCAATATCTTGACGGTGAGGGCCTGGGTGGGCTGCTTGCGCAGTCGCCGTTCGGGTTGACGAGTGCGCAAGTCGTGGCGCTCACGGGGTTGCCGACGGGGGGATGGCAGTGGCCTGCGAACGCCGTGGTGCTCTCGGGCGCCGACGGGGCGTCGCTGGCGTTTGATGCGTCGGCGTGGTCGGTGGTGCGTGCGCGTGTGCTCGACGCTTTGCGTGAGTATCACGCGCGCATGCCGGATGAACCGGGGCTCGATGCGGCGCGTCTGGGCCGCATGACGTGGCCGTCGCTGGACGTGTCGCGTTGGCGTGTCGTGGTGCAGGCGTTGTTGAGCGATGGTGCGGTGGCACGTACGGGGGCGTGGGTGCATCTGCCGGCGCATCGCGTGGAAATGACGGCTGAGGAGAGTGCGCTGGCCGAGGTGCTGTTGCCGCGCGTGGCGCAGGGGCGGTTCGATCCGCCTTGGGTGCGCGACATGGGGCGTGAGTTGAGCGTGCCGGAAGAGCGTGTGCGAGCGGTGCTGCGCAAGCTCGCGAGGCAAGGGCGGGTGCATCAGGTCGTGAAGGATTTGTTTTACGACGACGCGTGTGTGACGACGCTCGCGGCGATGATTGCAGGGGCCGACGGGAAGGTTGAGGCGGGTGCGTTTCGCGATGCAACGGGCTTGGGGCGCAAGCGTGCGATTCAGATTCTGGAGTTCTTCGATCGTGCGGGATATACTCGCCGCGTTGGCGATTGGCATGTGCGGCGCCCTGGGGTGGCGTGGGGCGTGGCGTAGCGCGGTTACGGCATCGAAGGTCGGTGGCGCGCGCGATGTGCGTGTCGCTGCGCCACGAACGGGCAGGTGAAGGTACGTCGTCCGAAGGAAGGCATTCGTATCCGGTGATGCGGCCGGGCTTCAAACCCGGTTGGGGGCGTCAGCCGCTCCCAGGTCGGTTCGACTCCGGCTGCTTTCCGCCACAAGGCTTTCGGCGTTTTGTGAATTTCGATTTTCGGCTGGTTGCCGTTCCGCAAAATCCCACCTGTTCCGCAGAACTCACTTCGTGGGCTTCACTTTATCGCAGCGCCTATTGCGTACATAATCGTGGGCGCCTGCGCTTCTCATTCAAACGGCACCCGCCTCGCGTCCGCGACGGCGTTGTTCGCCGAGCCGAATCGCCTCTGCGACCACGCTAAGCACTTCGGTGCCCGTATTCTCCGAGTGCGCCTTGAGCACTTCACCCAAGTGTGGGCGTCCGGCCTCACGCAAGGCCGCCATGATCCGGTCGTGCTCTTCGTGCGACTCCTGCCAACGGGAAAGATCCGCGTTTGCCGCGCCACGGGCACGGTGAACTTTACTCATCAACGCAGCATAGACCGATGAGAGTACAGGGTTTCCCGCACCGTCAACAATCATCTGATGGATCTGTTGGTTAATCCGAAAGTACTCCGTCCGGTGGCCTTTGCCATGCGCGTCGAGCATCTGCTCGTGCTTCCGCTCGATAGCGGCCAGCGCAGTCTCGGTCAATCGCGGCGCAGCCAACTCTCCCGCCATTCGCTCGAGGCCATGCAGCACTTCAAACGTCGCGCGAAGCTCGTCAAGATCGAGCGGCGCAACCCGGTAGCCGATGTATTGCCGATGCAGCACCAGCCCCTCGGACACCAGCGTCTTGAGCGCTTCGCGCAATGGCGTCTTCGAGACGTCGAACACTTCGCAAAGCGTCTTCTCGTCGATGCGCTCGCCTGGCGGCAATTCGCCCTCCTCGATCATGACGCGTAAGCGTGCCGTGATTTCGGCAGCCATACCCAGCGTGCGGAGTTTGTGCGATTTCTGAAGCGGAAGAGTCACGGTCGTGGATGGGTTTATCGGCGTCGCGAACATCCTACCATGTAGGGAAATCCCTAGCAATGAAATCAATAAAATCAATTATTTACCGATCTTGTAATTACAGATTACAGATTCTATACTCGCCCTCAAGTCGCGACGAACGGTACACAAGTCAAGTCATCTACTCTGGAGATTCACCATGCAGTCGACGGGCAGGGTTGCCACTATGGCGGGCACGAAGAGCGCTGTGCGCTGGAAGATTTTTTTCTTGATGCTGTGTCTGATCTCGATCAACTACATCGACCGGGCGTCGTTGTCGGTGGCCATGCCGCTGATTTCTAAAGAGTTCGACCTCACGCCCGCGATGGAAGGGTTGATCCTGAGCGGATTCTTCTGGACGTATGCCGTCATGCAGATTCCGGGCGGCATGCTCGCTGACAAATACAAACCCCGCGTCGTGATTGCGCTGGCCACGGTGTTCTGGGGCATTTTTCAGGCGGCCGCCGCGTTGTGCACCAACGCCACGTCTCTGCTGCTGACCCGCTTCGGTCTGGGCGCGGCAGAGGCGCCGATCTATCCGGCGGGCGGCAAGCTCAACGCCATCTGGATGACGACGTACGAGCGCGGTCGAGGTGCGACGCTGCTCGACGGCGGCGCGCCGCTGGGCGCGGCCCTTGGCGCCATCATCATTACGTGGCTCATCACAATGCTTGGCTCGTGGCGTCTGGCGTTCGTGGTTGCGGGCGTTGGCACCGTGCTGGCCGGTTATGTCGCCTGGCGCTACATCCGCAACACGCCGCGCGAACACCCCGGCGTGAACGACGACGAAGCGAACTACATCGAAGAAGCGCAAGCCAACGAGCATCGCGCCGAACCGGCCAACCTGTCCGGGCGTTCGATGGATTTCTTCAAATACCGCTCCGTGTGGTGCATGGCGCTGGGCTGGATGTGCTTCAACACGGTCTTCTACGGGCTGCTGACCTGGATGCCGAATTACCTCCACAAGGTTCACGGCTTCGACATCAAGCAGATGGGCGGCGCGAGCTTCATCATCTTCTTCTGCGGTTTCATCGGCGAGCTGTTCGGCGGCTGGGTCGGTGACAAATGGAAGGCGGCGGGCGGCTCTCCCAACAAGGTCATGCGCACCCTCTTCGGTATCGCCGCCGTCATCGCTACCGCGTCCATCTTCTCCGTGGCCTACGTGAAGAGCGATGTCGTGACGGTCGTGCTGCTGTCCTCGACGCTCTTCTTCCTTCGCTGGTGCGGTCTGTACTGGTGCATCCCGTCGATTCTCGGCACGCGTCACAAGGTCGGATTCCTGGGCGGCGTGATGAATCTCGGGGGCAACATCGGCGGCATCAGCGTGCCGCTGATCGTCGGCGTGATCGTACAGACCACCGGTTCGTACTTCCTCGCGCTGATGTTCTTCGCTGCCGCCGGCGTGGGGCTGCTCATCTGCTCGACGCTGATCGATTACGAACGCAAGCTTCCGGTTTGATAGCTCTGCAACACGTTTTCACCCCTCGATCGGCGCGCCGCCCAGGCGGCCGATCACCGCATTTTCGGTAAGACCATGACGATAAAAAAACGCAAACTGCTTGGCATGCTCACGCCGTCGTCCAACACGGCCCTGGAGCCGATTTCCAGCGCGATGGTGGCCGGTCTGGCGCATGTCTCTGTCCATTTTTCCCGCTTTCGTGTCACGGAGATTTCCCTCGGCGCAAACGCACTCGGCCAGTTCGATTTGCAGAAGATTCTCGACGCGGCGCAATTGCTCGCCGACGCGGAAGTCGATGTCATTGCCTGGAACGGCACGTCGGCCGGGTGGCTGGGGTTCGAAACCGACGAGGCGCTGTGCCGGCAGATCACCGAGACGACCGGTATTCCCGCCACGACCTCGGTGCTGGCGCTCAATGAAGTGCTGACGCGAACCCGCGTGACCGAACTCGGTCTGGTGACGCCGTATCTGAGCGACGTGCAACAGCGCATTGTCGCGAACTACGCGCGTCAGGGCATTCGATGCACGGCGGAGCGTCACTTGGGGCTCAGCAAGAACTTCGAGTTCTCTGAGGTCAGCGCCCAGACGCTCGAACGTCTCGTCAATGAAGTCGCGCAGGCGCGCCCCCAAGCCATCACGACGTTCTGCACCAACCTGCACGCCGCGCCGCTCGCACGTGCGCTGGAAGCCCAGACCGGCATTCCTGTGTACGACACCATCTCGACGGTGCTCTGGAAGTCGATGAGACTCGCCGGGATCGACACCCGCGCGCTGAGCGACTGGGGCCAATTGTTCCTGCAAGGGGAGTAAGACGATGAGCGACACGTTCGACCTGGTCATTCGTCATGCCGACGTGGCGACGGCCTCCGATCGCTTTCAGTGCGACATCGGGATACGCGACGGCGTGATCGCCGCCTTGGGCAAGCATCTGGCAAGCGGTGCGCGAGAGGTGGACGCTTCGGGCTTGCTGACGCTGCCCGGCGGTGTCGACGGCCATTGCCATCTCGACCAGCCAATGCCTGACGGCCTGCGCATGGCCGATGACTTCTTTACCGGGACGCGTGCGGCCGTGTGCGGCGGCACGACGACGGTGATCCCGTTTGCCGCCCAGGAGAAGGGGGGCTCGCTGCGCGCTGCAGTGGACGACTACCACCGTCGCGCCGAAGGGCGTGCGGTGGCGGACTACGGCTTTCATCTGATTGTGGCGGATCCGACGGAGAAAGTGCTTCGTGAGGAACTGCCGCAATTGATTCGCGAAGGCTACACCTCGTTCAAGATCTACATGACGTACGACGATCTGAAGCTCTCCGATCGCGAGATTCTGGAGGTGCTGTCGGTGGCCCGCGAGCACAGCGCTCTCGTGATGGTGCATGCGGAAAATGCCGATTGCATCGCGTGGTTGACGGACAAGCTCGTCGGGCAGGGGCGCATTGCGCCGAAGTTTCATGGGCTGGCGCGGCCGGCGGCCGTCGAGCGCGAAGCGACGCACCGGGCGATCACCTTCGCTGAACTGGTCGACGTGCCGATCCTCATCGTGCATGTCTCGGGCAAAGAGGCCATCGATCAGATACGGTGGGCGCAGGGCCGGGGAATGCAGATTCTGGCCGAGACCTGTCCGCAGTATCTGTATTTGAGCGCGGAAGATATGGGCCATCCGGGCGACGACGGTTATGCCGGGGCGAAATGCGTTTGCAGCCCGCCGCCGCGCGACGCCGACAATCAGGAAGCGGTTTGGAAGGCGCTCAAGCAAGGCGTTTTCTCGGTGTTCTCATCGGATCACGCGCCCTTCAACTATGACGATCCGCAGGGCAAGAAGCCGGGCGGCGCGCCGCAGTCGTTCGAACATATCCCGAACGGCATTCCGGGCATCGAGACACGTCTGCCATTGCTGTTTGACGGCGTGCGCCACGGACGCCTGTCGATTCACCAGTTCGTGGAACTCACGTCGTACCGTCCGGCACGGCTTTACGGCTTGTACCCGCGCAAGGGCACGATCGCCGTGGGCGCCGATGCCGATATCGTGCTTTGGGATCCGGACGCGCGCATGACGATTCGCAATGCAGATCTGCATCATGCCGTCGACTACACGCCCTACGAGGGGCGCGAGGTCACCGGCTGGCCGGTGCACTGCTTTTCGCGCGGAGAGCAACTCGTGGCGGGCGGGCGATATCAGGAGGCCGCGCCTGGGCGAGGGCGCTTCCTGCCGGCCGACGCCCCGTCCCTGGTGTGACGACGAATAATGACTGTTGCAGGAGCACTCATGCGCTTACTTGTTGTAAATCCTAATATCTCTACGAGTGTGACGGGGTTGATTGAAGCGGAAGCCCGGCGTGCCGCATCGCCGCAAACGACACTTTCCTTCGCGACGGCGTCGTTCGGCGTTGCCTATATCGAAACGCGTTTCGAAGCCCTTGTCGGCGGATACGCCACGGCCTGTGCGGCTGCAGAACAGGCGGGCACGTTCGACGGGCTGGTGGTGGCGGCGTTCGGCGACCCGGGATTGGGCGGGCTCAAGGAATTATTCGACGTGCCGGTCGTGGGCATGACGGAAGCGGCGTTGGCGAGCGCGTGCTTATTGGGGGCGCGTTTTTCGGTCATCGCGATCTCGCACCGGATTCAAGCCTGGTATCGGGAGTGTGTCGAAGCGAACGGATTGACATCGCGACTTGCAAGCATTCGCAGCCTCACGTCGCCGTTGCGCGATATTGCGACGGTGCAGGACGATCACGCGCAACGTCTCGTCGAACTGAGTCGGCAGGCGATCGACGAGGATGGCGCCGACGTGATCGTGGTGGCGGGCGCGCCGTTGGCGGGGCTGGCGAGGACCCTGCGGGATCGCATTGCGGTGCCGGTTGTCGACGGCGTTTCAAGCGCGGTCCGGCATTGCGAGTCGCTGGTGGCACTGCAACCGGGCGTTGCGCGCCTGGGCAGTTTTCAGCGACCGCCCGTGAAGCCTAACGCGGGGCTGCCCATTGCCGTGCGGCGCCTGCTCGATGCGCCGGGGACGCTGGACGGCTGACGCGCTCGAACGGCCAACGTACGCACTGCGGTCGCACGGACGACAGCTTCGCTCGGCGTCACGCGGGTCAAGCGCGTCATGCGCGTCATGTGGATCATGTGGATCAGGGGGCATGCTCGATCAGGATGCCAGCGCCATGACGCCGAGGCCCATGTACAGCAGGCCGGTCAGGTACCTTCCGATATCGGGTTTCGCGTTTCCGTTGCCGAGCGCCTTGCCGATCAGGCGGGCGAGTGCGGCGTATGTGATGTCGCTCAACCCGCCCACGAATGCAAGAATCAGCCCGAGGGTGACGATTTGCTGTGGCACCGGGCCGGAATCGGGGGTCACGAATTGCGGTAGGAACGCGGCGATGAACAAGCCGGTCTTCGGATTGAGCAAATTGACAAGAAAGCCCCGCTTGATGGATGCACTCAGCGCGCTCGCCGACGCCAGCGGTGTTTCGTCCGCAGCGCAGCGGGGGCTGCGAATCGCCTTGATGCCCAGGAACACAAGATATCCGGCGCCCAGCGACTTGATTGCGGCAAAGAGTAACGGCGAAGCGATCAAAAGGGCCGTAAGGCCCGCAGCGGCAATGCCGATGTGAACGAGTGTTGCAAGCATCACGCCGACGCATGACGCGACACCAAAGCGAAATCCCCGACTGGCGCTGGCCGTCGACACGTAGATGGTGTTCGGCCCAGGGATTGCGACAAGTACGGTAACGGTGGCTAGAAAGTACGGCAGAGCGGCAATATCGATCATGGCGGCATTTCCGGAAGCAGAGTGATCGGCCAACGACGCGCGACCCGATCGAGTGTCACGCCTATTGCACGGCGTGGCGTGCGGCAGACGGCATGTCGTGTAGGTTAAACGTCATGAGCGCGAGGAAGACGATCAGGCCAAGGTAATACACTCCATAGGTCACCCGGCTTCCGTC
The DNA here is from genome assembly GCF_041919235.1 of Pandoraea sp. Lineage (NCBI taxonomy): Bacteria > Pseudomonadati > Pseudomonadota > Betaproteobacteria > Burkholderiales > Burkholderiaceae > Pandoraea > Pandoraea sp. The sequence goes on along the minus strand of NZ_JAYRUC010000035.1, from coordinate 3,691 downwards.
GATACCCCGCAATAACGCAGGTTCTCCGGGGCCCGCAGGACATAACGCCACGCCTTGCCGAGCTGCGGGATTGCGAGAATCGCCATGCGTTATGTTCACCTTTGAAAAGGCGAAATCCGTAGCGAAGTATGCCAGCGCAGGGATAGGATTCCGAATGACGTGACAGAACAAGGTCGGCGCAAGGCGCCATGGAATCAAGCGTTTCCCTAATCGCTTTGGCCGATGCAGATGTCGCTGCCGCTGCCGCGCGGACGCGCTTCATCGACGGGTGCGCCGTGTACGACGGGACAACAGTGGGCCCTCTTCGTGCCCTTGCCGTTTCGCCCGAAAAGGAGAATGTTCCCACGCCTTCCCACGCCGATAGCCGGAACTCCCGCTCTGAAGACCGCATCGATGGAGGGAATGTGTCGCCGCTGCCATTATGTGATGGAGACATCGCCGCGTACGATGACTTCCGTGAGGCCGGAGCACGACGCGTTCGCGGCGAACGCGCGACGCGCTTGCCGATGATGTCGCGCGCTCGACTGAGCGGACGGCGAGTCGACGGGGCGGGCATTCAGTGCCCGACGAATCGCAGCACCCTCCGCTTCGGGCGAGCGCGCGGCGAGTCGACGGCGGCGTGAAACAGTGTGTTGCATGCCGCTGTCGGCTGAAATTCAGAAATGGCGGTACACTCCTAGCGCACGCCGTCGCTATCCGGTGGCGGGCGACTCCCCCAATTTCGGCCTGTTTGAACGTCATCATGAAGTCCCCTGGTACTGTCTCCGCCACGCCCGCATGCGACGCTGACGAATGCGTCGAGCGGGTCGCAACCGCGACCCTGCCCACTCGCTATGGCACTTTCACCTCACATGCATTTCGCGTCAAAGGCAGCGATAACGAGCACCTCGCGCTGGTCATGGGCGAGGTCGGCGGCGACGCACCCACGCTGGTGCGTTTGCACTCGGAATGCCTGACGGGAGACGTGTTCGGTTCCTATCGTTGCGATTGCGGGGAACAGCTCGATGCAGGGATGCGCAAGATCGCCGAGGAAGGGCGCGGCGTGATGCTGTACCTGCGCGGCCACGAGGGGCGCGGTATCGGACTGAGCAACAAGATTCGCGCTTATCTGCTTCAGGAGCAAGGCCGCGATACGGTCGAAGCCAACCTCGATCTGGGCCTGCCCGACGACGCGCGCGAATACGACTCCGCGGCCGCCATTCTGCGTATCCTCGGCGTCCGTTCGGTGCGTCTCATGAGTAACAATCCCAAGAAGTTCGATACGCTCGCGAAGCACGGCATTCCGGTGTGCGAACGCGTGGCGCTCGATATCCCGATGCGCGAAGAGAACGAGCGTTACATCCGCACCAAGCAGGCCAAGTTCGGACATTACTTCGAAGAGAACGAATAGGGCAAAACCTGGACGTAGGCGACTTGGCCCGGTGTCTTCTGAGAGATGTTGTAATTTGCTGAATCTCAAGAGGAGATGGCTGACGCTCTGACCGGGGATAGCGCGTTGGCGTTTGTCTCTGCGTGCCTGAATTCGCCTCATTGGCGTAGGTTTTCTTGATGTTGTGCGGGACGACTGGCACGGTCGGTCACCGCCAATTCGAGAAGGTCATTGATCGCAACGACGCGCCTGAGGCTGTGACGATGGACAAAAGCGGGGCCGATTCAGTCGGCCTGCGAGGCCCATCGACGCTGAGTCCGAATCGTCCATCACCGTTCGGCAGGTCAAGTATCTGAACGATGTTATCGAGCCGGTTCATCGGGCGACCAAACGTCGCAACAGTTCCATGATGAGGCTCAGGGCGTTCCGGTTTGCTCGCTTCATCCTCGCAGGCATTGAGACGAAGCACGTGATCGGCAAAGGTCCAGCGAAGATCCAGCGAAGATCCAGCGAAGATCCAGCGAAGAACGGCGACGCCGCGCGGGCAGCCGCTGAACCGTTCCATTCCAGAATTACGTAGGTATCCTTATGGTATGAGGATTTTCAGCCTTGTCGACCGTATCGCGATACGACTGGTGATGCGGCACTGGGCCAACGGCCCGCACGGCATCAGCGAATGCTGTTGAACCAGGTCAGGATGTTATCGGAGCCGCCAAGCGTCAAATCGTTGCCGTAAAGTCCGGCGAGGAAAGTGCCGCGATGACTTGCGCCCGCGACCGGAACGCCGGTCACATGCGAGCCTCCCGCTGCCAGAGCGGGATAGATCATGGCCGGATGGAGTACTTCGTCAGCGAGACCGTAGATGAAACGAATCGGGCAATCGTAATCCCAATATGTAGCGCGATTGGCAGCGAGGTGCCGGAGGAAGGCGCTGTTCTGAGTCGTGGTGAAATGTTCAAAAAAGCCAGGCCTCAGGAAGTCGGAGCCCATGGGGAAAGGCTTTGTCTGATCGGTTTCGAGTTTGTAGTCTGCCCAGAATTTCATGGCGAGAGCGTGAAACTCCGGCCGGATGGCACTTTTCATTAAGCCGTTCAGACCGTACTGCAACTCATAGCTTCCCAGCGTGATGATCATGCACAGCGCAATCCAGCTTGGAAGTGCTGGATAGGTCGTAACGCCGCTGGGTAACGGAAAAGTCTGAGCGCCGGCCCAGAACCGCCAAGCCTCATTCAGGTCGTTGAATGGGCTTGCAACAGCTGTCCCCGCGATAGCGCGGGATTGCATGCGCAACGCCTGATGCAGCCATTGTGTGTTGAGCGCGCCCTGTGACCAGCCGTGCAGGAACAGTTTGGATGGCTTGAGGCCCAGCCCCCGCATTGCGGCTTCGCCGGCTGTCAGGACGTCGAGGCAAGTCTGTGTAGTCACGTCCTTGACCGCATAGGCTTCGCCGCGGCCATCACGGAATGGCCCCTTGCCAACATAATCGGCGGCGATCACGGCATAGCCCTGTCCGGCAAATCGCTGAACGTTAAAGAGTGTTTCCAGAGAGTCCGTCGTATCCGAGAGCTGATGGTCGGGGTTGGATAGGCGCGTGAGATTGGACGGCACCTGATCGAAGGAGAGGATCGTACCGTGCTGCCAGGAAAGCAGGGGGATCTCTTCGGTGACACCCACGGGCAGCGCCAGAAGCCCGCTGACTTTGACCTTCTCACCGCTTTCCGGATTGACCGTGAAGGTGACAATGCGGTGAAGATCGACGTCAAAGCGTGCTCCATGCGTTTTGGCGTCAAAGGTCGGGAGTATTACCGGATCATTGAAAAGCGGATAGGCCTTGGCCACGAGCAAGTCCAGCCGGTCAGCACTGACGCGGCATGAGCGATCGATGGCGGGGGCTCCAGCGTCGTTGCCGGCGGCAGTGGCTGCAGGCACATCCGCCAATCCGATCGCCAGCGCACCAGTACCCAGCATCAGATTACGTCGCCGGCGGTTGACTTCATCGGTCAGTACACCGTCTTTCTTCTCGCAAGAGGCGCCTGTAAAAAACTTTCCGAGAAAATCCATAAGACCCCTTGATTCCTTAAAGAAGCCACGGATCGAACCGCAGCGACGCTTGCCATTGAATATGGCAACTTTGAATTTTGACTGGTATTCGTTAATTCAATGTTGCTCTGGATCAAAGTCTGGATTTTTTCTCTCTTGCACACTGATGGCGATACCGGGCGGGGTCCTGTTTCCGTTGGTGGCAATTGAGCCCCGGGATACACGGCGCGATTAAAGGACTTTAAGTGAACATGGACCGCAGGAAGGCTATCACTCTCATCT
>NZ_JAYRUC010000034.1:0-35213 GCF_041919235.1 Pandoraea sp. | reverse complement strand
CGCAGCGCGGCGACATGGACCTCAGTCGATCAACGCGCCCGATGCGTCATAGAACGGATGCGAGCCGCCCGCATCGTCCACGAAGGCAAGATGCGAGACCAGCCCGACCTGCGGCGTGAACCGGTGCAATTGAAATGCCGGCGGATCGAGCGCCCATGCCGATGGCCCGCCCGCGCGCAAATCGAGCGCCACCTGATGCGCAGGTGAAGGGCATACGCTCGCAATGGTGCCAGCGAAACGCGTATGAATCGGTCGATGCACGTGGCCGCAGATCAACCGCTCTACGTTGTCGAAACGGCGCACCACGGCAGCGAGCTTTGCGGCGTCGTTGGCGTCGAGCGCCTGAACGTCCATATGTTCGATACCGCACGCGAAAGGCGGATGATGCATGGCGATCACGGTCGGCGTGGCGGCATCGCTCGCGAGCGTCGCTTCCAGCCACTCAAGGCGTTCGTCGCACAGCTTGCCGCTGCCATTGGGCGGATCTTGCGTATCGAGCGCCACCAGTCGCAGCGGTCCGAACATCGCCGTGTATTGCACGAATTCGCCCGGCTTGCCGAGATACGTATGCTCCGGAAACACCTCGCGCAGCGCGTCGCGCCCATCGTGATTGCCGATCACGAGGTAATACGGAATCGCCAGCGGCGCGAGCAACCGGCGCAGATGTTCGTACTCCTCGCGTGCGCCGAAGTCGACAAGATCGCCGGTCAACACAACGAAGTCGGGACGCGGCGCCAGCGTGTTCAGGCGCGCCACACAGCGCTCGAGATAGGCGGCGGTATCCACGCGCCGATAGGCGAGCTTGCCGGGGCGTTTGATGTGAAGGTCGCTGATTTGCGCGAACAGCATGAGCGGATTATCCGTGAAGCGAAAAGATATGGGCGGCGGGCAGCGACAAGCCCACCTGTTCGCCGACGCGGCACTCGCGACGACTCGAAACTTCGACCAGCACCGGCCCCGCGCCGGACACGCCGCTGAGCGTGAGTCGCGTGCGGTCGCCGAGAAACTGGACTTCGTCGACGCGGCCAACGAGCGGGGCCTCGCCCACCGGCACCACGACCGCATCTTCCGGACGGAAGTACAGCTCCTGCACGTCCGCTCGCACGTTCGGACAGGCGACGCGACCGCCCTCCAGATGGAAATGGCCGTCACGCCACACGCCCGCCAGGCGATTGAGCGTGCCGACGAAGTTCGCCACATGGCGCGACGCCGGCTGGTAGTAGATGTCGCGCGGCGCACCGATCTGCTCGATGCGCCCCGCGCTCATCACCACAATGCGATCGCCCAGCGCCATCGCCTCGTCCTGATCGTGGGTGACGTACACCGTCGTGACGCCGAGCCCGCGCAGCAGGCGGTCCATCTCGGCGCGTACGGTCTCGCGCAGCTTGGCGTCGAGGGCGGTGAGCGGTTCGTCGAGCAACAACACGCGCGGCTCCGGCGCGAGCGCGCGCGCCAAAGCCACGCGCTGCTTCTGCCCCCCGGAGAGTTGCGCGATGGCGCGATCGGCGTACGGCGTGAGTTGCACCAGGTCGAGCAACTCGTCCACGCGCTTGTCGATCCGCGCCGACGGCAGACCCCGCAGCTTCAGGCCGTATGCGACGTTGCCCCGCACGGTGAAATTCGGGAACAGTGCGTAGTTCTGGAACACCATTCCCACGCGGCGCTTCTCGATGGGCAGGCGGGTGACGTCCTCGTCGCCGAAGCGCACACGACCGCCCGCGTCGGGCCGTTCGAGCCCGGCGATCATGCGCAGGGTGGTGGTCTTGCCGCACCCCGACGGGCCGAGCAGCACCAGCGTTTCCCCGGCCCCGATCGTCAGATCGAGCGGCTGCAACACGGTGTTGCCGTTGAACGTCTTGGCACAGCGTTCGAGATGAATCGGGATGGAAGTGAGTTTCATCGTCATATCCTTGGCATTCGATGGGCGTGCAGGGCAAGCGCCCCGATCAGGCGCGGCCGCGCGCCGATTTCTGCCCACTCTGGGCTTTCGCGCGCCGGGCCGTCATCTGCATGACGACGAGCAGCGGCACGATCATCATGAAAAACACCGCCGTGTAGGCACTGCCGATCTCCAGACGCAGCGACGCATAGGCGTCCGCCAGCCCCACGGGCAGGGTCTTGGTATCGGGCGTATGCAACATCCACGTCAGATTGAATTCGCCGAGCGAGAGCGTCACCACGATAAGCGCGGCCGCCACGATCTCGCTACGAATGTTGGGCAGCACCACGGTCACGAAGCGTCGCAGGAAGCTCGCACCGAGGCTCGCCGCGCCCTCTTCCATCAGCTTGATGCGCGTGTCGGCACACGCGGCCGCCACGGCACGCAACATGAACGGCAGCGTGAAGATGACGTGCCCGACCACGATGAACGCCAGGCTTTCGCGAAAGTCGCGCATGCCGCCATACACGCTGATCAGCGCGAGCGCGCTCGCCAACCCGGGCAACGCAATGGGCAACGTCAGCAGCTCTTCGATCCAGCGCGCCATGCGGCTCTGCCAGCGGGCGAGCACATAGCCGGCCGGCACGCCAAGCAGCGTCACCAGCACGAGCGTGGCCGCGCCCACGTACAACGAATTGAAAATGGCGTCGTGGTAGTCCTGCCAGACCTGAATGACCCACTTGAACGTGAGGCCGGCCGACGGGCCACGGAAATAGTTCACCGACAGTCCCGCGAGAATCGACATCCCCACCGGAATCAGCAGGAACGCACACATCAGCAGCGTGAGCAGCAGTTGCAGCGTGAAGAGCGTTTTCTTGAGCATTCCGATCAACCTCCGGCGGCAACCGTCTGCCCGGCGAAATTGCGGGCGAGCATCAGCACGGCCCACGTCACGATGCCAAGAATGACGGAGAGCGCCGCCGCCGTCGCCACATTGGCGTTGAGCGTGAACTCGGTGTAAATGGTCATCGGCAACACGTCGATATCCGTTGCCAGCGTAAAAGCGGTCCCGAACGCGCCGACCGAGGTCGCGAAGCACATCGCGCCCGAAGCGATCAGCGCCGGCGCCAACGCGGGCAGGGTCACGTCGCGCGCGATGGCGAACGGCCCCGCGCCGAGCGACGACGCCGCTTCCGTGAGCGAGTGATCGAGCGACTCCGCAGCGGCCATCACCGCAAGGATCACGCGCGGAATCGAGAAATACAGATAGCCGAGAAACAGCCCCGAGAGCGAGTACGCGAACACAAGCTTGTGGCCGAAGACGGCGGACGTCAGATCGCCGATGAGGCCCTGACGGCCCGCCAGCATGATGACCATGAAGCCGACCACCACGCCGGGGAACGCCAGCGGCAGGGTCAACATCGACACGAGGGCCGATTTGCCCGCAAATTCGTGACGGGTGAGGAAGAGGCCCGCCACAAGCGATAACGCCAGTGTGACAACCGTTACCAGCGCGGAGAGCACGATGGTTTGCCACAGGCTGTCGAGATACCGCGCATTGGTGAGAATGGCGCGATAGGTCTCGAACGCGTGACCGTCACCGCTGACCTGCACAAGGGCGGCCATCGGCAATAGCCAGAACGCCAGAAAAACCGCCAGCGCCGGTAGCAGAAGTGCCACGCGCCAGCCGCGCGGCAGAGTCAGGTCACGCATCGCTTGCTTTGCTCCTCTTCCTCGTTGGGCTTTGCCGTGCTTAACGCACGCTCTTCAGATACTGCTGACCGAACGCTTCCTGCTGTGCGGCGAGCTTCTGCAGATCGACCGGCTTCACACGCGCATAGTCGGTCGCGGGCAGGAACTTGGCCGCCACATCGGCCGGCATCGTGCTGGCACGCACCGGACGCAGGAACGCTTGCGCCCAATGCGCCTGACCCTTGTCGGACAACGTGTAGTCGATCACCTTCTTGCCGTTGTCGGGGTGCGGCCCATTCTTCACGAGCGCGATCACGTACGGCAGCGAAACGGTGCCCTCCTTCGGAATCACGAACTGCACGTTGGCGTGGTCCTTGTAAATGGCACGATACGCGTTGAAGTCGAAATCGATCAGGATGGGAATTTCACCCGAGAGCACGCGGGCATACGCCGTTTGCTTCGGCACGATCGGTGCATTGGCCTTGAGCTTCTGGAAGTAGCTGATGGCCGGACCGAAATTGTCCATCGAACCGCCGAGCGCCTGATTGGCGGCAATCGCGGCGGCATAGCCGGCGAACGCGCTGCTCGGATCGAGATAACCCACCATGCCGCGATACTCCGGCTTGAGCAGGTCGGCCCACGAACGCGGCACCGGCTTGCCTTCCAGGGCGTCGCGGTTCACGAAGAAGCCGACGGTACCCGAGTGGATGGTCGTCCACATGCCGTTCGGATCCTTCAGATTGGCCGGCACCTGATCCCAGTTCGCCGGCTTGTACGGCGCCAGCAGGCCCTTCTTCGCGGCTTCGATGGCCGACGTGATGCCCAGATACACGATGTCGGCCACCGGCGCCTTCTGCTCGGCGATCAACTGCGCAACCGCCTGGCCGGAGTTCTTGTTGTCGAGCGGCACGCGAATGCCGGTATCCTGTGCAATCGCCTTGACCTGACCGGCCCAATCCGCCCATTCCGGCGGGCAGTTATAGCAGATCGCAGACGGCTGGGCCTGCGCGGCGCCAGCGCCGAGCAGGGTGAAAAGCGCCAGCGTGCGAGCGGCGCGGGTGATCCAAAGCTTCATGTTGGTAGGCTCCTGAATGTCTGAGCGTTAGCGGAACTCACGTGCCGCCGGATAAGGACGGGCCTCGCGGCCAGATGCCTGATTGCCTCGGCCGGTGCTGCACTCTCTTCGCGGAGCGAGTCGCCGGCCACTTTCCTGCTACTGCTGTTCCCTTCAATTCCGTTCAATTCCGTTCAATTCAGCTCGATGGCGCGCGTCAACCCCTGCGGCGCGGCGGCGCCGACACCGTACCGCCACGACGAATCGCGTGCGGCAGAATCAATGCGTGTCCGAGCGCCGCCGCTTGCCCGGGTGTTGTCCCGGCGCGCGCGTCGATCTGAGCGAGCAAGCGTTGCGCCGCATGCCGGCCGATGTCCACGCTCGGTTGCACCACGGTGGCGAGCGTGGGCGAGAGCAGTTCACCCACCGCGAGTCCGTCGAAGCCCAGTACCGACATGTCGTCCGGTACGCGCAGCCCCGCCTCGCGCAGTGCGCGCATCACGCCCAGCGCGAGCAGATCGTTGGAGCAGAACAGTGCCGTGGGACGCGCACCATCGCGCTCGCGCTGCGCCAGCCATTCGCGCACTCGCTCGCCGCGGGCCCCGCTATTGAAGTCAATTTCGAAGGCCGGCTGCGGTGTCAGGCCGGCGGCTTGCATGGCATCGCCATAGCCGAGATAGCGGCGCTTGGCGCGGTCGGACGCATGCAACGCGCCTGTGACCATCTCGATGTCTCGATGCCCCGCCTCGATCAGCATGGCCACGCCCTGCGCGGCTGCGGCCCGGTTATCCACGGAGACACACGGACGCTGCGGCGCATCGTTGTAGACGAGCTGGCAGGCCACGCCCTCGGCGGCGAGATCGTCCACGAGTGCGCTGTGCTCGGCGTCGGCCAGCGTGAGCAGCAGACCGTCCACACGTTGTTGGAGCAGCGTCTCGATGGCGTTGCGCTCGCGCTCCGGGTCGTACTGCGTGGTAACGAGCAGCAAGCGTCGCCCCGTGCCGTCGATGGCCGCCTCGATGCCCTCCAGACAGTCGGCAAAGACCGGATTGCCCAGCGTCGGCAACATCACGCCGATCAGGCCCGTGCGCTCACCGCGTAGCTGACGGCCAAGCGCATTGGGCCGGAATTTCAACTCGGCAGCCGCAGCTTGCACCCGCGCAAGCGTCTCGGGACGCACTAGTTGTGGCGAATTGAGCGCGCGCGAGACCGTCGCGATCGAACACCCCGCGCGCTGTGCCACGTCCCGGATATCTGCCACGCCTGTCTCCTTGTCGTTATGCCGTCCAAACTTGCAGTTGGCGGATTTTACGCAAATGTAAACGTTTACGAAAACGTTTTCACTACGGGATTCTATGGAGACATTGTGATGAAATCATGACAACCTCGAAAAGATTGACCGTTCGCGGACCGAACCGCTGTCGAGCGTCATCGAAACGGCCCGAACGGCCCGAACGCCGGATGCCGGATGCCCGATGCCCGATATCGACATGCAGAGATGCCCGGATGTCGACATGCCGGGATGCCGCCTATACTGAAAGTCCCCCATCGCACCGGGGCATGACGGCACCCCATCCATCCAAGACCGGGATCGGCCATGAACGACTATCACTTCCTCACCTTGTGGCGGCTCACCGCGCCGCTCGACGAAGTCTGGGACGCGATTCGCGACGTCGACCATTGGGCGCGGTGGTGGCCGTGCGTGCGCGAAGTGCGCACCCTCGATCCGGGCGGCACCGACGGCGTTGGGGCCGTGCACCGACTGGTGTGGCACGGTGCACTGCCCTACTCGCTGACGTTCGAAACGCGCGTCACCCACATCGACCCGATGCGCGAGGTGCGCGCCGTCGCGTCGGGCGAGGTGGAAGGCGCCGGTGTCTGGCATTTCGACACGGAAGGCCCGATCACCGTAGTGCGCTATGCCTGGGATGTGCACATGACGCGCGTGTGGATGAACAAACTCGCGCCGATCGCCCAACCGCTATTTCGCTGGAATCACAACTACGTCATGCGACGCGGCGGCGAAGGCCTTGCCGCCGTGCTCAATGCCCATCTGGTCGAATGCCTCGATAGCGACCTGCCCCCTGCGGCCATCGGTGAGGAGCGCAACCCGCGCGCGTTGCGCGAAGCCCGAACACGCGTGAGCCACGACCCCCATCGCTGAACCGCCCTGCTATTCCATTCGGGAATAGACAATCCAATATATTTCATTATTTTTTATAGCCGCGGATGCCTAGACTGGAAGGCATCCGGCGGTGGCGTCATGGTGATCTGGTGCCTGCTGCCCCGCAAAACACTCTGTTCCAGGAGACCTCGTGAGCCTTGCGACTCCGCCGCTGCTGCGGCACTACGTGGATGGCGCGTTCGTTGCCACCGACCGTCAGTTCGATAACGTCAGTCCGGTCGACGGACGGCTCGTCGCGAAGGTCTGCGAAGCCGATGCCGCCACCGTCGCGCGTGCCGTGAGCGCCGCCCGTCGTGCGCTGCGCGAGGGGCCGTGGGGCAAGACCACGCCCGCCGAGCGCGCCGCCGTGCTGCACCGCATCGCCGACGGCATCGAGGCACGTTTCGACGAATTCGTCGCCGCCGAGGTGGCCGACACCGGCCGGCCGCTCGAACAGGCTCGCACGCTCGACATTGCGCGCGGCATCGCCAACTTCCGCATGTTCGCCGACCTCATCAGGACGGCCGGCAGCGAGATGTACGAGATGCGCGCCGCCGATGGCGGCGACGTCATGAACTACGTGACGCGCAAGCCGCTCGGGGTGATCGGCATCATCTCGCCGTGGAACCTGCCGCTGCTGCTCTTCACGTGGAAGGTCGCCCCCGCGCTTGCCATGGGCAACTGCGTGGTCGCCAAGCCGTCGGAAGAAACCCCTGCCTCGGCCACGCTGCTCGCCGAAGTGATGGATGCCGCAGGCGTGCCGCCCGGCGTCTTCAACCTCGTGCACGGCTTCGGGCCGGACTCGGCCGGGGAGTTCCTGACGAAGCACCCCGATGTGGCCGCGATCACCTTCACCGGCGAGTCGCGCACCGGCAGCGCCATCATGAAAGCCGTGGCCGACGGCGTGAAGGAGATCTCGTTCGAACTTGGCGGCAAAAACGCCGCCGTGGTGTTTGCCGATGCCGATTTCGAGCGCGCGCTCGACGGCGTGGTCCGCTCCTCGTTCACCAACGCCGGTCAGGTATGCCTGTGCTCGGAGCGCGTGTATGTCGAGCGGCCGATCTTCGATCGGTTCGTCGCCGCATTGGCCGAGCGCGCCGCCGCGCTGCGCATCGACGCGCCCGACGCCCCCGGCGTCCAGATGGGACCGCTCGTGTCTCGCAAACATCGGGAGAAGGTGCTCGCTTACTATCGTCTGGCGCGCGAAGAAGGCGCGACGGTGGTCACCGGCGGTGGCGTGCCCGCCTTCGGCGACGCGCGCGACGACGGCGCCTTCGTCCAGCCGACCGTCTGGACCGGCCTGCCCGATACGGCGCGCTGTGTCCGCGAGGAGATCTTCGGCCCCGTGTGCCACGTCGCCCCGTTCGATAGCGAGGACGAAGTGATCCGCCGCGTCAACGACAGCGACTACGGCCTCGCCGGCTGTGTCTGGACGACGAACCTCTCGCGTGCGCATCGCGTGGCGCGGCAGTTCCAGACCGGGCTCGTGTGGGTCAACACCTGGTTCCTGCGAGACCTGCGCACGCCGTTCGGCGGGGTGAAACTCTCCGGGCTGGGTCGTGAAGGCGGACGCCACTCGCTCGACTTCTATTCCGAAATCACCAATATCTGCATCAAACTGTGAGGCGACGGTGCGGCGGTGTCGATGGGGGTCGAGACTGCCGCACCCGTGCGCCATCCAACGAAAAAAGTGCACAACGCAGAGCGACAAACCATGAGCGCATCGCAAGACACCCAGGCCCGCGTCGTGGCCGGCAAAGCCAAACCGCGCGGGAAATTCCCGCACATCAAGCGCGCAGGCGACTTCCTGTTCGTCTCGGGCACCAGTTCGCGCCGCCCCGACAACACTTACGCCGGCGCGCAGGTCGATGCACTGGGCGTGACGCAACTCGACATTCGCGAACAGACGCGCGCCGTCATTGAGAATATTCGCGACATTCTCGCGAGCGAGGGCGCCGGCCTGGCCGACGTCGTCGAGGTCGGCACATTCCTCGTCAACATGAACGACTTCGGCGGATACAACGAGGTGTACGGCGACTATTTCGACGAGAACGGCCCGACACGCACCACCGTGGCGGTGCACCAGTTGCCGCATCCGCTATTGCTCATCGAGATCAAGTGCGTGGCCTACGCGCCGCGTTCGCGCTGAAGCCCCAAGACGCCCACCTGACGCGGCATGACGAAGGAGACAGCATGTTGACGTATGGCAAGCCTTTCAATTTCCAGCGCTGGATCGACGATCACGCGCATTTGCTCAAACCGCCTGTCGGCAATCAGCAGGTCTGGCAGGACAGCGATTTCATTGTGACGGTGGTGGGCGGGCCGAACCATCGCACCGATTATCACGACGATCCGCTCGAGGAGTTCTTCTATCAGTTCAAGGGCAACGCATCGGTCAATCTGTGGATCGACGGCCGCCCGGAGCGCATCGACCTCAGGGAAGGCGACATCTTCCTGCTGCCGCCGCACGTGCGTCACTCGCCGCAACGGCCCGAAGCCGGGAGCCTGTGCCTCGTCATCGAGCGCAATCGCCCGCCCGGGCTGATCGACGGTTTCGAGTGGTACTGCCTCAAATGCGGCACGCAGGTTCACCGCGTCGAAGTGCAACTCAAGAGCATCGTGACCGACCTGCCGCCCCTGTTCGACACCTTCTATGGCAGCGAGTCGCTGCGCCGCTGCCCGAGCTGCGGCGAGGTCCACCCGGGCCGCGCCGCCCAACCCGAGCCCCATGCCCCGGCGAGCGCCTGATGCGCAACGCCGCCCACAGAACCTCATTCGTCACATCATGAAGAAAATCGACATGCACGCCCACTTCTTCCCCCGCATCACACGGGAGGAAGCGGCTCGGCTCGACGCCGCCGCTGCGCCGTGGCTGCGCATCGACGAAGGTGGCGAGACCGGCAACATCATGCTCGACGACCGCGCCTTCCGTCCGGTCTACCGCGCGTTGTGGGACCCCGCGCAGCGCGTCGAAGAGCTCGACCGTCACGGCGTCGACCTGCAAGTGGTCTGCGCCACCCCCATCATGTTCGGCTATCGCTACGAAGGACATGCGGTCATGGACTGGGTCCAACGCATGAACGACCTGGCGCTGGCGCATTGCAACTACGCACCCGCCCGTTTGAAGGCGATGGCGCAGGTGCCGCTGCAAGATCTCGATCTGGCCTGCGCGGAAGCCTCGCGCGCCAAGGCGAGCGGCCATATCGGCGTGCAGATCGGCAACCATCTCGGCGACAAGGACCTGGACGACGAACAACTCGTGGCCTTCCTGCGGCACTGCGGCGACGAACACATTCCCGTGCTCGTTCATCCGTGGGACATGATGACCGATGGCCGCATGAAGAAGTGGATGATGCCGTGGCTCGTGTCCATGCCGGCCGAGACGCAGCTCTCGATCCTCTCGCTGATCCTCTCGGGGGCGTTCGAGCGGCTGCCCCGCTCGCTCAAGCTGTGCTTCGCCCATGGCGGCGGCGCGTTCCCCTATCTGCTGGGGCGCGCCGAGAACGCGTGGCATTGCCGCGACGTCGTGCGCGCCGACAGCCCGCACCCGCCCGCGCATTATCTGGATCGCTTCTACGTGGACAGCGCCGTGTTCGATCCCCGCGCACTACGCCTGCTGGTCGACACCATGGGCGTGGAGCGCATCATGCTCGGCTCCGACTACCCCTTCCCGCTCGGTGAGCAACAGATCGGCCGTCTGGTCGCCGAGCAGCCTGACCTGGACGACGCCGCCCGCCATCGGCTTCTCGCCGGGAATGCCCTCGAGTTCTTCGGCCTGTAACTGGGGCTTTCCCGAGGTTTTTTGAAATTGCTTGCCTACGCAAAAGGCGTCGTTTAGGCTGGGCACTGAAATACTTGACGCTTAAACAATTTAAGTCACCTGATGCGCCTGGCCTGCAACGACCGACGTGAAGAAGCGGTCAAGTATCCCGACGCGCGTCCTCTACCGCCAGTAATTGCTTAGTTTGGAGACCATGATGACGGGAATGAAGACCACGCAACGCAAAGCCATCGCCGTGCTGGGTGCCCTCGCCGCCGGGGCGGCATTGTTCGCTTCGAGCGGTGCGCATGCCCAGGTGAAGATCGGCTTCATCGGCACGCTCTCCGGCCCGGGCGGCGCGCTCGGCCAGGATCAGTACGATGCCTTCATGCTTGCCATCGAACAGAAGGGGGGCAAACTGGGCGGGGTGCCGGTGCAGGTGATCAAGGAAGACGATCAGCTCAAGCCGGACGTGGGCGTGCAGGCGGCGCAGAAGCTCGTGGAGCGCGACAAGGTGTCGCTCATCACCGGCGTGACGTTCTCGAACGTGATGATGGCGATTCACAAGAACGTGACGAACGCGGGCGTGGTCATGGTCGGCTCGAACGCCGGTCCGACCCCGATTGCCGGCGCGCAATGCTCGCCCAACTTCTTCTCGACGTCGTGGGATAACGACGAGTTGCATGAAGCGGGCGGTCAGCTCTCGACCGACCTGGGCTACAAGAAGATGTACGTGATGGCCCCGAACTATCAGGCCGGACGCGACGCCGTGAACGGCTTCAAGCGCGACTACAAGGGGCAGATCGTCGATGAGGTGTACACGCAGGTCAACCAGCCCGACTACTCGGCCGAAATCGCGCAGTTGCAGGCCGCCAAGCCCGATGCCGTCTACGTGTTCTATCCCGGCGGCATGGGCGTGAACTTCGTCAAGCAATACCGTCAGGCCGGGCTGCTCGGCAAAATTCCGCTGATCTCCGTGTCGACGATCGACGGCTCGACCCTGCCCGCCCTCAAGGAATTGGCGGTCGGCGCCATTACCAGCGCACCCTACTCGCCCGATCTCGACAACGCGCAGAACAAGCAGTTCGTCGCCGCCTTCCAGAAGAAATACAACCGCGTGCCCTCGATGTATGCCGCGCAATCGTACGACGCCGCCAACCTGATCGACTCGGCGCTCACGAAGACGAAGGGCAGCGTGGCGGATCGCGAAGCATTGCGCGCCGCGCTCAAGGCGGCGGACTTTCAGTCTGTGCGCGGACCGTTCAAATTCGCCAGCAACCAGTTCCCCATCGCGCAGTTCTATCGCGTGGACGTCGTGAAGGGCGCTCATGGCGCCGAGTTCTCGACCAAGGGGCAAATTCACATCAAAACGCGCGCCAATCTGGCCGCGCAGTGCAAGATCAAGTCCTGACGCAACACCCGGGTAGCGCGGCGTGGCAGGCGAACTTCCCTGCCCCGCCGCCCGCTCGCGAGATCCATTTGCCGCAAGCATGGTGCGCGCGTGTCGTGTGCGCTGCCCGCTATTGCAGTGCCTCCGGCGCCTGAGGGCACGAAGGGCACGAAGGGCACGAGGGGCACAAAGGGCGCGAAGGGTGTGATCCCGCCAGCGACACCGCCTCGGCACGACGTGAGCTGTACCTGAGCATTCTTGAGGGTTTATGACGCGCTACCGCAATTTCAACGACGCCGAGCTGGACATTCAGTACAACGCTCGCGCCACGACGCCCAATGTTCTCGACATCCTGACGCAGTACGCGACCGAGAGCGCGCACGCCCGTGCGACCACGCCCTGCGTGCTCGACGTCGCCTACGGCGACCACCCCGACGAAACACTCGACATCTTTCCGGCGCCCACCCCCGGCGCACCGGTGTTCTTCTTCGTTCATGGCGGATACTGGCGCGCGCTGAGCAAGCGCGATTCGAGCAACATGGCACCCGCCTTCACGCGCGCGGGCGCTACGGTCGTCACCATCGACTATTCCCTCGCACCCGGCGCCTCGCTCGACACCATCGTCGACCAGACGCGCCGCGCGCTGGCCTGGGTGTATCGCCACATTGGTGAGCATCATGGCGACCCCCGCCGCATTCACGTGTGCGGCAGCTCGGCCGGCGGCCACCTCGCCGGCATGCTGCTCGCGCAGGGTTGGCACGCCGATTACGGTGTTCCGGAGAACGTGATCGCAGGCGCCGCGCCGCTCTCCGGCCTGTTCGACCTCACGCCGATCCCGTTCACGCACATCAACGAATGGATGAAGCTGTCGGCCGACGATGCGCATCGCAACAGCCCCTGCTTCCGTCTGCCCGCACTTGGCTGCCCGATCGTGGTGTCGTACGGCGAGACCGAGACGGCGGAGTTCAAGCGTCAGAGCGACGACTATCTCGCCGCCTGGCGCCACAAGGGCTTCCCAGGCGAGTACGTGCCGATGCCCGGCACCAATCACTTCGATATCGTGCTCACGCTCAACAACGCCGCCAGTCCACTCACGCAAGCCATCTTCCGCCAGATGGGGCTACCCCGGGAGGCGACATGAGCCTGACGCTCTTCGTCATGCAGTGCCTGAACGGCCTGCAACTCGGGGTGCTGCTGTTCCTGATGGCCGCCGGCCTCACGCTGGTGTTCGGCATCATGAACTTCGTCAACCTCGCGCACGGCTCGCTATACATGATGGGGGCCTTCATCGCCGCCACCGTGTACAACCACACCGGATCGTTCGCGCTCGCCGCGATCGCGATCATCCCCGCCATGTTGCTGATCGGCCTGATCGTCGAATTCGTCGCGCTCAAGACGCTCTACGATCGCGATCACCTCGATCAGGTGCTGGCCACCTTCGGCCTGATTCTGTTCTTCAACGAGCTGGCGCGCATGATCTGGGGACCCTCGCCGTATTACATGGAGGTGCCCGACTGGCTCTCCGGCACGGTGAACCTGTTCGGCCTGGCATATCCGGCATATCGCTTTCTCATCATCGTGGTGGGACTCGCGGTAGCGCTGGGCTGCTATGTGTTGATTCACCGCACGCGCATCGGCATGCTGATTCGCGCGGGGTCGACGCACCGCCAGATGGTGGGCGCGCTGGGCGTGAACATCGTGCTGCTCAACTCGCTGTTGTTCGGTCTCGGCGCGATTCTCGCTGGCATTGCCGGACTCATGGCCGGGCCGATTCTGTCGGTGCAGCCAGGCATGGGCGAGCCGATCCTGATTCTGACGATGGTCGTGATCGTGATCGGCGGCATCGGCTCGGTGCGCGGTGCATTTCTCGCCGCGCTGATCGTCGGCGTGGTCGATACCGTGGGACGCACGCTGCTGCCCTCGCTGCTGCGCAGTCTCATGGAGCGCAGCACCGCCGACACCGCCGGCCCGGCACTCGCCTCGATGCTCATCTACCTTGTCATGGCCGCGGTGCTTGCCGTGCGTCCGCAAGGTCTCTTCCCGGTCAAACACGGTTGACGATGGAAATGAAACTGAATCTTCGCACCGCCGTGCCGTTGCTGTTGCTCGCCGCACTGGCGCTGGTGCCGCTTTACGCAACGTTTGCCCAGCAACCGTTCTATCTCACCCTGTTCGGGCGCATCGTGGTGTTCGCCATCGCGGCCGTCTCGCTCGATCTGATTCTCGGCTACGGCGGCATGGTGAGTTTCGGCCACGCGTTGTATCTGGGGCTGGGCGCCTATGTCGTCGGCATTCTCAGCTTTCACGGCGTGGACAACGGCTTCGTCCACCTCGCGGTGACGCTGCTGCTGTGCGCCATCGTCGGCGCCGTCACCGGCCTGCTCTCGCTGCGCACGACCGGCATCGCGTTCATCATGATTACGCTGGCGTTCGCGCAGATGTTCTACTTCCTGGCCGTGGGTCTGAGGCAGTACGGCGGCGACGACGGACTGCCGGTCTCCGCCGGCAGCCGCTTCGGCAGCGTGACGCTCGACGACCCCGCCACCCTGTACTACGTGTCGTTCGCCGTGCTGTGCCTGTGCGTGTGGGCGGGCCGCCGGCTGGTCGATGCGCGCTTCGGCATGGTCATTCGCGGGGCGCGGCAGAACGACCGCCGCATGCGTGCGCTGGGCTACCCGACACTGCGTTACAAGCTCGTGGCCTACATCATCAGCGCCATGACCTGCGGCGTGGCCGGCATGCTCTACGCCAATCTCACGCACTTCGTCTCGCCCGCGTACATGGCCTGGACGGCGTCGGGCGAACTGATCGTGATGGTGGTGCTCGGTGGCCTGGGATCGTTCTTCGGCCCCGTGCTCGGCAGCGCCGCCATGCTGCTGATCGAGGAGTGGCTCAAGGGCATGACGGAGCACTGGATGATTATCTTCGGGCCGCTCATCGTCATCGCCGTGCTCGTCTCGCGGCGTGGCCTGTATGGCCTGCTGGGCGACCTGCAGGTCAGACTCTCGCGTCGCGCACGCACCGTGGAGGGCAAGGTATGAGCCTGCTTCGAGTCGACCAACTGGTCAAACGCTATGGCGGACTGATTGCCACCGATCACTTCTGCCTCGACGTCGCGCCGGGTGAGCTGCACGCCATCATCGGCCCGAACGGCGCGGGCAAAAGCACGCTCATCGGCCAACTCGCGGGCGAGCTGCGCGCCGACGAAGGCAGCATTCACTTCGACGGTCGCGAGATCACGGCCATGCCGATCGAGCTGCGCGCCCGCGCGGGACTCACGCGCTCGTACCAGATCACCTCGGTTTTTCGCGAGTTCACTGCGCTGGAAAATGTGCTCGTGGCCGTGCAGGCGATGCAGGGGCACAGTTTCGGCTTCTGGCGGCCGGCCATGCGCGACGCGGCGCTCGTGGAACCGGCGCGCGAGATCCTGGCACGCACCGGACTGGCCGCCCGCATGAACGTGCCCGCCAGCGCCCTCGCCCACGGCGAACACCGGCAGTTGGAATTGGCGATGGCGCTCGCGGGCCGCCCGAAACTGCTGCTGCTCGACGAACCGATGGCCGGCATGTCGCAGGCCGAGTCCGAACAGATGACGCACTTGCTCGCCGACCTCAAGGGGCATTACGCGATCGTGCTCGTCGAGCACGACATGGACGCCGTCTTCGCCCTGGCCGACCGCATCACCGTGCTCGTCTACGGACGCGCCATCGCCTGCGGCGACGCACCCTCCATCCGCAGCGACGCAGGCGTGCGCGAAGCCTATCTCGGGGACGAAACCCGTAACGAAATGTTGGGAGCAACGGCATGAGCCCCTTGTTGTCTTTGTCCGGTGTCGAGGCGTACTACGGCGCGAGCCAGGCGCTGTTCGGCATGCACCTGGAAGTCGAGCGCGGAGCGTTCGTCACCCTGCTCGGGCGCAACGGCATGGGCAAGTCGACCACCGTCAAGTCGATGACCGGCCTCATGCGCCCGGCGCGCGGCGAGATCGTGTTCGACGGACAGCCGGTGCAGGCCAGCCCGTCGTACCGCATCGCACGCGCGGGCATGGGACTCGTGCCGGAGGGACGCCAGATTTTCCCGACCCTCACCGTGCGCGAAAACCTCGTCGCCACAGCGAGCAATCGCCATGGCGCGAGCGCGCCATGGACGCTGACGCGTATCTATGCCCTGTTCCCGCGTCTGCGCGAACGTGAGAAAAATCTCGGCAGCAATCTGTCCGGCGGCGAACAACAGATGCTCGCGATTGGTCGCGCGCTAATGACAAATCCGAAATTACTCATTCTTGATGAAGCGACGGAAGGTCTGGCACCGCTCATTCGCGGTGAAATCTGGCAATGCCTGAAGCAACTTAAAGGCAGCGGTCTGTCGATCCTTTGCATCGACAAGAATCTCGCACCGATGCTGGCGCTTGGCGATCGTCACTATATCGTCGACAAAGGCCGTGTGGCTTGGCAGGGCGACTCGCCGAGCCTGCGTAGAGACCTGCCGGAATTGCAGGCGTATTTGGGCGTTTGAAGCCGACACAACACTGCGTACATCACCTTGTTGCGTACACTTTGCGGCACCTCATCGCCATGGGGTGCGTAGTACTCAATAGGTATCAGACGCGAAGATCCGGAGTGATTTGTGAAAGCACCCAGCAGAACTCTGTGGTGCAATCAGTTCCGCTTGATTGACTTCGCAAGCGTAACTATTCCCTCACTCATCACCGACACCCGGGTAGGACTATGGCTTACTCCAATACGCCTTCGAATCCCTTCCGCTGGCTGCTCTCTCAGGACACCGGCGCCCCGCCGAGCGCCGAACAGGCACACGTCAAGAACGGCCTTCCTGCGGACCTTCCACTCAACATCAAGGAACTGCCGCGCACACCACTTCCCAAACTGGAAGTGTTTCCCGACGAGTTGTTGGCGCTGCGCAAGCATCTCGGCATGTCGCGCAACGTATTTGCCCACTACTTGCGTACCAATCCGCGCACGCTGGAGAACTGGGAGCAAGGCCGGGCGCGCCCGAACGCGCAGGCCGCCTGTCTGATTCGGCTCGTGCAACAGAATCCGGGGCTCGTCTCGTCGCTCGCGCGCCTCTGAAGCGCGTACGCGGTTTCGGCGATTCGCTGGCTTCAACGCGTTTCACCGTCACCGCTTCACTGCTTCACCGCTTCACCGCTTCACCGCTTCACCGGAGTCATTCTCGCCGATGGAGGTTCGCTCGACGACAGGCCCATGGACCGGCACATGCGCGGGCCCACGACCGAGGGCGGCACACCGATGCGTCGGTATGCCGCCCTGCTTTGTCTTCCGACTTGAACATGAATGCGCTACGGCTTGAGCCCGCACGCCTCGCGAAGGCAGGCGACGAACCGCTCGCAGGCCGGGCTGGGTGGCTTGTCGGCGCGTAGCGAATATCCCACGTCGCCAAAGCTGCCCGGCATGGTGTCGGCCAGCACGCGCAGCAATCCCGACGCGACGAACGGCGCGGCTGCGGCCCTCGGCATCAGCGCGACACGAGGCGTCTCGAGCATCAACCCGATGTTGGTGAGCACCGAGAGCGACTCGACGATGTCCTCGGGCAACGCTAAACCCGCATCGTGAAAAAGCCGCTCGGCGGCAAGCCGCGACGGCGACTCCCGTACCGGCAGAATCCATGCGCCCTCACGCAACTGCGCGAGCGGGACGCGCTCCGGCACCTGGGTCCAGTGACGCGTACCACCGACCACGCTGAGCGATTCGTTGAATAGAATTTCGTGGGTCAGCGCGTAAGCATTCGCGACCGGCAAGGTCCGCTCGGGCAAGCGTCCCACGACAATATCCAGATCGCCGCTCGCGAGCGCCGGGAAGAGCTGCGCCGTGGTGGCTTCTCGCACCGTGATGAGCACGCCCGGCGTGCGCGACTTGAGCATGGCAATGGTGCGAGGCAACAGATCGGCCGAGGCCGAGATGAGCGTACCGACGATGACGTGTCCGCTGGTGCCAGCGCTGAATGCGTTCACTTCGTCGGTCAGATAGCGCAGCTCCGCCATCAGCGATTTCACGCGATGACCGAGCAACTCGCCCAGCTCGGTCGGCTGCATGCCGCGATTGCTGCGCACGAAGAGCGGTCCTTCGAAGCAGGCCTCCAACTCGTGCACGATCTTGCTCACTGCGGGTTGTGTGAGCCCGGTTTCGTTGGCGGCGCGCACGAGCGAGCCGGTCTCGAGCACGCGATCGAACACCTGAAGCTGGTGAAATTTGAGCTTGCGTCCGAGATTGAGGGCGGTCCAGGGCAGCGAGCGCATCGGCGTCCTGTTCAGGCCGCAGCGGCAGAGCCGGAAGGCACGACCGGCGTCGCCGCCTGCGCCCCTTGCGCCCCTTGCGCCACCGGCGCCACTGCCGCTGACTCCGTCGGTTCCCCCGACAGGAAAGCGGCGACGAACTCTTCGAGCATGGCGGCATCCGGCAGCGACGCCGGATTCACATGGTGGTTGACGAGGCAGCCATCGAAGGTCAGCACGAGCACATCCACGAGGCGGGCACGTCGCACACCGTCCTGCGCAAGACTCGGTGCACACGCGGACAGCATGCCCGACAGGTGTTCGCGAAACCATTGCAGCAGCGACGAATCGTACGGATCCCCCGGGCGGACGGTGGCCAGTGCCTGCACCAGATTATGCGAAAAGCCGTTGTCGAGTCTTGGTATCTGTATGAGCACGCCGCCGAGCAACGTGCGCATGCGTGCGTGGGCGCCGTGTGCTGCCATGACGTCCGCCTCGAGCGCTGCCATGCGCGCCTTGAACCATGCCTCATAGACGCAAAAGAAGACTTGCAACTTCGCAGTGAAGTAGCTGTAGATGTTCGCGTGCGAAATACCCGCACGCTTGGCGATCTGCACCATCGTCGTGTCGACGTAGCCCTTCTCGAGAAACAGGGCGTGCGAAGCGTCCAGGATGGCCAGACGAATGTCTTCTTTCTTGACTTGTGGCATGAGTAAGCCTGCGCGGATTGGCCGAGCACCCCAATCGATTTCTTTCGTTACGTCCGCAGCTGTCGATCCCGGACGTTAGCGGGCACAGTATGCCAGCGCAAACGCAGCTTGCGGCGAAAACTAAGCGCAAACACTCCCCCGGACTTTCCCGATAGTTCAACGCATTCGGCGTGGATTGCGATGACAGACATCGCGTAATGCGCCGCCTAATCGCACATTTCACGCACGCGGGCGACGCATGAATGAATCACGTCCCGCCTGACCGTGCGTCAGATACTTCAAATTCGAACAATTTCGATGTCATGCTTTTTGCATACGATAGGGCGTCAACTTCATAGACGACGTCATATACGGGATCGAATACGCTTATGAATACGAGATCGAATACGCCTATGAATACCTAGGAATACGCGAACGGCAACGCCAACGAATGCGCCCCCTGACGCGTGGCAGCCAAGGTGCCGACATGAGGCGGCGCAGCGCGCCGCCGCCGGATCGACGAACACACGGCATATGCCGCGACACGATAGACGTCGCGACCTCGCGACCTCGCTACCTCGCTACCTCGCTACCTCGCTACCTCGCTACCTCGCTACCTCGCTACCTCGCTACCTCGCTTCCTCGCTTCCTCGCTTCCTCGCTTCCTCGCTTCCTCGCTTCCTCGCTTCCTCGCTACCTCTCTACCTCTCTACCTCTCTACCTCTCTACGTCGCTATACGCACGAGATAAGCCCGAGATAAGCCCGAGATAAAGCCCGAGTTAAGCGTGAGGTAAGCCTGAGCTTCACCTCCGATGCCCTTGCATCTCCAAATTAATTCGGACTCCGTTGCATAAATCTACCTGATGAGAGCACCGGCAGTACACACTCCGCCCCCTTTTCAGGCGTCACGCCCAGGGACATTACAAAGTCTTACAACAACGGGCAACCTAATCACCGCAGTTTGCGTCTAACTCATATCAATCCATGATGCCGAAAACCGGGACGCATACCGCGCTCGCGAGGAGGTCAAGATGGGAACAAACCGTGTAACCAGCACGTCGGAGCATGTCTCGAAGGTACGCATTGCCAAGGCGGTCGCCTCGACCGGTCTGGCGGCTGCACTGCTGTCCCTGGCGGGATGTGCCTATGAACCACCACCGCAGCCCCGCTTGCCGTATCGGGGTAACGAAGCGACGAATCCAACGTATGACCCCAGGTGCGGCCCACCCCCTTATGCGGCGGGCTCGCCGTGCAGTCCCTATGCGGCGCCTCCGTCACCGGCCACTGACGCATACGGGCGTCCGTACCCGCCGACCGACCAGTACGGTCGGCCGTACTCGTCCGACGCACAGGGTCGCCCCTATCCGCCTCCGCCGCCTCCGGTTTATCGGGAACCTTACCCCGGCGATGGTGTTCGCGCGCCTACGCCAGGATCCGAGACCGCGCATTGAGTGCTCATTGAGTGCTGTCTGTTCCGATAGCGCAAAAAAATACGCCACGGCATGCCGTGGCGTATTCGTTATTGCGTCCCGCGCACGGCGTGTCAACGCCGCGCGCACCAGGTACGACTTAGACGTGGAAGAACTCGGCGATGAACGCAGCACCGAGGAACGTACCGGCGTTCGCAAGGAACGACACGACCACAATACGCCAGCCAAGGCGGCGGAAAGCAGGCACGTCCTTGGCGACCGACAGGCCAGCGTAGGTCAGCATCGGCGTGACCAGGGCGAGGAAGTTGATCTTGCCGGTGAACTGCTCGACGATCGGTGCAAACGGGCAGGCCGACGACGTCAGGAACATCGCAACGAGCGACACCCAGCACACCGCCGGCACCTTGCGACGCGTGACGAAATACAGCGCTTCGCCGACGATCACGGCGCCGATGATGATGAGCATGCCCGGCACGCCATCGAGGAACGGCGTCTTGAAGGCGATACTGTTGCCAACGAGCGCCAACGCACCCGAAAAAATCCAGGCGAACAGGCGTGCGCCGAAGTTCATGTCCACGGTATGCGCCGTGCTGGCTTCTTTCAGTTCCTTGGCGGCGTCGGCGTCGGCGACGGCAGCCGCCTCGGCGTTGGCACGGCCGCGGCGGGTCATGCGGCCCAGCACCGGCTCCATCACGCGGTAGCCCCACACGGCGAGCGGCAGCGAGATGAACAGCGTGAAGTACGTGCCGATGGTCGTCGTGATCAGGTTCGATGCTGCCGCGAACGTGGCGACTTCCTTGGCGACTTCGGGCGTTTGCTGCGCGGCGATCGCCCCGGCGGCGGCGGCCATCATCGAACCTGAACCCACCCCGGCGCCCATCGCGAGCGAATGCGGGTGGAACAGGTTCAGGCTGGCGATGAAGCCAGCGAACAGCGAAATGAAGACGGCGCCGAAGACCGTGCCCGTCAGGTACTCGGCGAGCACACCACGGCCTTCGGGCGAATCGAAGCCGTACTTTTCGCCGATGATGGCGAGACTCGGCTCACGGCCGACCGAGAAGGTCGCGCCAATGGCTTCGCGCTTGATGCCGAGCATCAGCGCAACCGGCAGCCCCAGGATGATCGTGCCCACGAAGTGGCCGAATTCCTGGAACACGAGCGCCCAGCCGGCCGCCATCAGCTTGGGCAGCGAGCCACCCACGAGCAGCCCCAGCTTGGCTACGAACAGCAGCAACGCCGGTTGCAGAATGGCAGAAGCCTTGTGCTGCATCGACAGGTCGATCTGCGCAAAGCGCGGCAGACGCGCCTGTGACAGGCCCAACGCCGCGCCGAGCAGCAACGCCCAGACCATCGGCAACAGCACGATCTTGCCGTGACCGGCGTTGATGCTGATCGCCCCGATCAACTCCGCGATCACAAGAATCACGATCGCCCAAACATACAGGCGTACGCCATCGCTGAAGGCGCCGCCTTGCGGCTTGGCCGCGTTTTGTTCCATGACTGCCATCTGGGTCTCCACTGCGCTTGCTATTGAACCGGTCCGGTGCCGTCCGGTGACCCGGAACAAGCGCGAACATGTCGGTGGTTAAGGAAGTTCGGCGCGCCGTCCGCCCGATCCGCAGACCGGCGGACTTCCGCATGGCGCCTCACTGCGCGCCATGTTGGCATGCCTCGGTGACAGCAACAGCCGTGCCACGCCGAGCCACCCGAGGGCGGCATTATACGCGGCCAAAATGG
Source organism: Pandoraea sp. (assembly GCF_041919235.1). Taxonomy (NCBI): domain Bacteria; kingdom Pseudomonadati; phylum Pseudomonadota; class Betaproteobacteria; order Burkholderiales; family Burkholderiaceae; genus Pandoraea; species Pandoraea sp. The sequence goes on along the minus strand of NZ_JAYRUC010000034.1, from coordinate 13,167 downwards.
CCGTTCCGGCCCGAGTCTCGCCGGCTGAAACGACCTTGAGCCGCACACCGTCTCACGACCGGCGCCCGGCCCATTTTTTCACTCACTTAAGGCGCGCCTCCGACCACTGAACGCCTGCTGACAGCCCATGCCCGCTCGGTGCCGCCTGATGCCGCGTGGTGCCGCTCATCGCCGTTGGCGCTCCGTAGCGTCAGATCAGACGTAGCCGAACGGCGTGGCCGGATTGGCCGCCGTCTCGACCCACACGCTCTTCGTCTGCGTGTACTCGTACAACGCTTCCACGCCGCTGGAGCGGCCGTAGCCGCTGTGGTGGTAACCGCCGAAGGGCGACGCGACATTGATCGTCTTGTAGCCGTTGATCCAGAACGTACCGGCATTGACCTGCGCCGCCACGCGGTGCGCACGCGCGACGTCCTGCGTCCACACCGCGCCCGCCAGACCGAATTCGCTGTCATTGGCGATCGCCAGTGCCTCGTCTTCCGTGTCGAACGGAATCGCGACGACGACCGGACCGAAGATTTCGGTACGCGCCACGCCCATCGCATTGTTCGCGTCCGCCAGCACGGTCGGTCGCACGAAGAAGCCGCCGTCGCTGCGTTGCTGCGAACCGGCGGCCAGGCGCGCGCCGCCCTCGACCCCCGCATCGATCATGTTCATCACATGTTGATATTGGGTGCGGTTGCAGATCGGGCCGACTTCGGTGGTGTCGTCGAGCGGGTCGCCCATCCGGATCTTCTGCGCGCCGCGCGCGAGCATATCGACCATCTCGTCATAGACGCCGCGCTGCACCAGCAGACGCGAACCCGCCACACAACTCTGCCCTGCGCTCGAGAAGATGGCGGCCTGGGCACCCAGGCAGGCACGCTTCAGGTCGGCATCGTCGAACACAATATTGGCGGACTTTCCGCCCAGCTCCAGCACGCTCGGCAGCAGGCGCTGCGCGGCGGCCGTGGCGATCTTGCTGCCGGTGGCCGGCGAGCCGACGAACACGACCTTCCTGACGGCCGGATGCGAGATCGCCGCCTGGCCGGTGGTATGACCAAAGCCGGCGAGCACGTTGATGAGACCCCTTGGCACGCCCGCCTGTTCGGCGAGCGCGGCGACCGCGAGCGAGCTGGCCGGCGTGAGTTCCGACGGCTTGAGCAGCACGCCATTGCCCATGGCGATGGCCGGTGCGAGTTGCCAGCCGCAGGTAAAGACCGGTGCGTTCCACGGCGTGATCTGCAACACCACGCCCATCGCCTCGCGGCGCGTGTAATTCAGGTGCGTGCCCGGCACGGGGATTACGTCGCCAAAAAACTTGTCCGTCCAGCCCGCGTAGTACTCGAACATCTCTGCGACCTTGCCGACTTCGCCACGGCAGTCTCGGATCGGCTTGCCTGCGCCGATCGATTCGAGCTGCGCCAGCGCTTCGGCGTTTTCGCGGATCTTGCTGCCGACGGCCTGCATCACCCGGCCGCGCGCCGCGTGCGTGAGCGCCCACCAGGTTTTCTGCGCGACCTGGGCGGCGTCGGCCGCTTGCGCCACGACGGCAGCACCGGCATCGCGGTAAGTCGATACCGTCTGCCCGGTGGCCGGGTTCACAATATCGATGCTCGTCTCCCCCGTGCCTTCGATCAGCTCACCATTCACGAACGATCCGATCGTGGTGGCGTTGGGGAAGAACTTTGCAAATGCGCCGAGCAACGCGGCGGCTTGTGGGTCTGCCATGAAAAAACTCCGTGCGACGCGCCGTAACGGCGCGCATCGTATTGTCAAATCGATAAAAGAAAGCAGAACGCGACTGCGCAACGCTTGCGGTGGAAATCGACCATGAGCGCCAATTACGCCCGGCCCGGCTCGATGAACTGCACGATGCGATTGAAGTCCTCGTCATCGCCCACCGTTGCAGCGCTCGCGGCCCACAGACGACCGACCTCCGCCGAGAGCGGCCCCGTGGCGAGCACGCCCGTTTGCGCGGCGAGCGCCATCGCCAGACGCACGTCCTTGCGCATGAGCTTCATCGTGAAGCCGGAGTCGAACGCGTCGTTGAGGATCCACGTCGGGTAGTTCGTCTGCGTCACGCCACTGCGTCCCGAGCCGGCGTTCAGGCCCTCGAGCACCTGCTCGGGCGCCACACCGGCGGCCTCGGCCAGACGCATCGCTTCGCCCGCCACAACGAGGTGCGCCGCGCACATCAGATTGTTGATGAGCTTGGTCACATGGCCTGCGCCCACGTCGCCGATATGCACGCGCTTGGCCGACAGGGCGGCAAGCACCGGTTCGACGCGCGCAATGTCCTGCGCCGAGCCGCCCAGCACCATCGTCAGAGCGCCGTTCAGGGCACCTTTCGGGCCGCCGGAGACCGGGGCGTCGACCAGCGCAATGCCCTTGCCGCGCAGCACGGCGGCCAGCGCGCGTGTGCTTTCCGGATCGGCCGTCGACGTGTCGATGACGATCAGCCCGTCGCGACCGTTCGCGGCGATACCCTCGGCGCCATTCACCACGGCCTCCACGATCTGCGACGTCGGCAGCGACAGCACGAGTGCGTCGGCTTCGCGGGCGAGTTCGGCGACCGAAGCCCGCAGACCGATGCCCGCGTCGGCCAGGGCGGCGCCCGCCGCCGGCGACGGGTCGAAACCGAGCACCGTGAAACCGCCGCGCTGCAACGACAGCGCCATGCCGCTTCCCATGTTGCCCAGTCCGACCACTCCGATGATTTTCATGTTGACTCCAGATTGACTGCAGGAATGACGCCGCCCCAGTGTGCGACGCCGCGTTGCTTCGTCAGCCGGACGCACCGGCCGACGCTTGTGAATGCCGGGCGGAAATCGACGATGCCCTGCGTATCGAGACCCGAGACCCGAGACCCGAGACCCGAGACCCGCCTGCGTGAGGCGCGCGGCGCCGGCCCGGGCGTCTTCGCGGTGAAGCGCGACGAGCGATACGCGATACGCGATACGTGATACGCCCGCTTCGCGCGCCATAAAGCGACCGAGATACCGCCCGAAGCAGAAGTCGCCGGGGGACGGTCGCTGCGCAAGCCCAATCTCGCCTGAAGCGTCAGGTTGAATCCGGTGCGAAATCGGACCGCCGTTGCCGGGCCTCGCCTGGGTTCGTTGCCCAGCCACGGGGCCGATCCGCATGTTTCGCAGTGTGGATTGAAAAAAAACGACGCTCAATGACAACGCTTGAAGATTTTTGTACTAAAAATTAGTCTTTAGGGTATGACCCCTGCCATCAATGAAAGCCGCCTGGCGTACCTGTTCGCCGCCGTCCAATGCGGCACCGTGCGCGCCGCCGCCGACCGACTCGACATCGCCCCCTCGGCCGTCAGCCGCCAGATCGCCCTGCTGGAGGCCGAACTGGCGCTGCCGCTCATCGAGCGCCACAAACGCGGCGTCCACCTCACGCAGGCCGGCCGGCTGCTCATGGAGTATTACCGCGAGCAGCGCGCGCACCAGGAGGACTTGCTCGCCAAGTTGCAAGAAGTCCGCGGATTACGGCGTGGGCATATTCGACTGGCGGTTGGCGAGGGGTTCGTCAGCGATCTGATGGGCGCGCCGTTGCAGTCCTTCTGCAAGCGCTATCCGGACATCACGCTAACGCTTGATCTGGCGGGGACCAATGAGGTCATGCGTCTCGTGGCCGAAGACGATGCGGATATCGGGCTGGTCTACAACCCGCCGGCCGAGCCCAAGATCGTGTCGCGCGCGCAGATGCGCCAGCCGGTGCACGCCATCGTCGCGCCTGACTCGGCACTCGTCGAGCGATGGAACGCCGCAGGGGCGCTCAAGCTCGACGCACTCTACGACGTGCCGCTCGCGCTCATGCACGGCGCATACGGCACGCGCCAATTGATGGCGCTGGCCGAGCAGTCAGAGAAGTATCGGCTCACGGCGGCGGTCACGACGAACTCGATTTCGGTGCTCAAGCATTTCGTGCGTGCCGGACTGGGCGCCACATTCCTGCCCGCGTTTGCCGTGTCGCAGGAGATCGAGGCCGGCTTGCTGCGCGCGCTGCCAGTCGACCATCCGATCCTCAACAGCGCCGAGGCACATCTCGTTACCCGCGCGGGCCGCCGGCTGTCCGGCGCGGCCAACCGCCTGCTGACCCATCTGGCGGGCAAGATGGAAGCCTTCGGCGCACCGGATTGAAACGACTGACTGAAGGCACCCGATGCCCATTCCTCGCCGCATTGCACGGTTTCGGTTGCTGAGACGCAACAATCGGGCGACTAAGCCATTCCCCGATTTCGCGGGCGAGGGAATTCGGATATAAAAGAACCCATCCGGGCGACGGTTGCGCATTGCGTCGCAGTACAAGCCATGTGATGCGGCGCGGCCACCTCGCCCGCCGACCCCGGTCGAACGGCCGCGCGCGAGCTTGCGCTTGCGCCACGCCGCCGCCCCTGCGCCAGTGGACTGCCATGACAACGATCTCTGACAACCAGAGCGTGACGGCATCACTTGCAACCGCCCGCACTCCCTTATGCGGCGCCCGTTGCCCAGGCGTACCTGCATCCCGATTTCTCGTCACTCGTAACGAATTTTCAGGTTTTTCCGGCGACATCTCGTATCGTCTTCGCGCGAGCGCTTTGCGACGACGACGGACATAACCACGCAAAAAGGTGCGGGGCAAAACGCAACCTGGGGAGCAGACCATGAAAAAGAAGCTTATCGCGGCGAGCCTGCTTTGCAGCATCGGCACGTTCGCGCACGCGCAATCGAGTGTGCAACTCTATGGCCGATTGGACGGCGGCTTTCAGTTCATGAACCATTTGCAGGACGGGAACGGCGGCACGGTGTCACGCTGGAGCGCACAAGGCGGCGACTACGGCACGAGCCTGTTCGGTCTGCGAGGCTATGAAGATCTCGGTCAGGGCTTGCATGCCGTGTTCAATCTGGAAGGCGGCTTCCAGTTGATGAACGGCTTCAACAACAATGGCGCGGGCTCGATCTTCGACCGGCGCGCGCTGGTCGGTTTCAACTCCCGTTCGTGGGGGCAGTTGACGATCGGGAGAAACCTGTTCATCAGCAACGGCGTCTGGGATTTCGACCCGTTCCAGCAGCAGGCCTTCTCGTCGGCGTCGCTTGTGCGCGGGCGTAACTGGCCGCAAGCGAGCAACACGGTCAATTACCAGAGCCCGAACTGGTACGGCTTCGATGTCGCGGGCCAGTATGCGTTCTCCAACATTGCCGGACAGTTCAACAACGGTCGCGGCATGGGGGCGCAATTGACGTACACGCACGACCGGTTCCAGTTGCGCGCCTTGTACGACGAAATTCGCGACGCCAATGGACGCTTCACCGACATCTTCTCCACCTCGCGCGAGTACTTCGCCGGGGCGAACCTGTTCCTGAACCGCTTCACGATTTCGCTGGGCTACACGCATATGTCCGCACCGGACGCCCCGGCGCCCGACTTCGCCACGCGCGCCGATCATTACTGGGCCGGCGTGAAGTATCAAGCGACGCCAGTCTGGGCGGCGAGTGCGGGCGTGTATCACGTGAACGTGCCGGGCGGATTCGGCAACGCCACGATGTTCGAACTGGGCACGACGTACAACCTCTCGAAGCGCACGTTCTTTTATGGCACCGTCGCGTTCGTGAAGAACAGCGCCAACCAGAGCTTCTCGGTGGCAGCCATTCCGAGCGACTCGCTCGACAACCCGCCGGCGGGGAAAAGCCAGACGGGTGCTTATGTCGGGGTGTCGCATTCGTTCTGACGACGCGACGTAAGCGCAAGACGTAAAAAAGCCGTCCGGCGCGATGCCGGACGGCTTTTCCATGACTGCTTTTGCCGTTGTTACTGCTACTGCTACTGCGACTGCTACTACTACTGCTACTACTACTACTACGGGTACTGCTACTGCCTCGCGAAGTTGGCGCCGGGCAAGCCGGCACCTCTCACACCTGGATTACCAGACGTACTTGAGCGAGCCGGCCACGCCGGCTTGCGTTTGACCTTGACGCACGCTGCCGTTCACGCCGCCGCGAAGCGAGAGCTTCTTGCCGAACTTCACGTCGATGCCCGCTTCCGCGCTCACGATATCGCGGCCGAGCTTGTTGCCCGTGACGGTCATGGTGCCGGCGTTCGCAGCGTTGGCGAGTGCGACGTCCATCGACGGCGCTGCATGCGCGAGCTCACGCTCGTAAGCGATGCGCAGCGACGGCGTGATGCTGCGCGATTCGTCGCCGAACTCCTTCTACAGACGTGCGCCAATGCCCACGCGTGCCGAGTTGAATTGGCTGCCGTCGACCTTGAGGCCTGCGTCGCCATTTTCGGTAAAGCCCTTGACCGAGGTGTTCGACACCTTGATCGTGAGGCTCGGATCGATGTTGACGGCCCGCGTGACGATGTGCTTGCCGAACTCCGCGAAGCCGCCAATGGTCGTGGCGCTCGTCTTGCCGCTCAACCCGTAGATCTCGCCACCGAGTTTGACGGCGCGCTGGCTCTTGATGCTGTGTGCGCTATACGAAACGCCACCGTGCGCGAACCAGCCATCGACTTCGTGCGCGCCATACAGGCCGACGCTATACGTACTGACCTTCGACGAGGCGTTCTGGTTGTTCTCGCCGTTCGCGTCGACGCTCGCATTGGCGTAGCCTACCGCGACACCCACGCGGGTGTTGTTCTTCTTGGCGTCGATCCCTGCGACCATACCGGCGCCGCGAATCGAAAAGCCTGCCGCGTCGCCGCGTGCCTGGCCAGTCGTCTGACCGCCCATGGCTTGCGCCCAGGTGGAGATGCCGCTCGCCGTCGAGGCGATGTCGGTCGGCTGCATGAACGCATCGTCGCCGGACAGACGGTCTTGCATGCCCTTGCGGAAGAGGTCGGCGTTCTGTTGCGCGGCATTTGCCATCTGCGTCAGCACGACGCCGGAGGCCATGGCCTGCGCGGCACGGTCGACCTGCTGCTGTGCCAGGATGTCCTCAGCCGACGACGCTTCGATCGCATCGACTTCGGCTTCGGCTTCGGCTTCGGCTTCGGCACCAGCATCCGTATCGGTACCAGCATCGGTATCGGTATCGTCCTTGCCCGATTCCGGCGTGTCATCCTCTAGCTTCGACGTTTCCGACTCCTTGCCCGCCTCGTCGGCACCGCCGGTGCCCGTATCGCCTGCATTCGTGTCTTCGTCGCCCGATTCCGTTTGCTTGCCGGTCTCCGGCACGTTATCGTCGCCCGTGGTGTTGTCGTCCAGGTCGGTGTCCGTCACGATCGTTTCCGTTTGCTCGCCGATCTCCGGCACGTTACCTTCGCCCGTGGTGTTGTCGTCCAGGTCGGTCTCCGTCCCGATCGTCTCTGTCCGATCGATCACCTTCGGGACGTTCTCATCATTCGTCTCGTCAGCGTCGCGTGCTACGGAAACGTCCGTCTTCAGAATTTCAACCATCGCGGCTCGGCGTTGCGCCGTCTCCTTTTGCTTCGTGTAAGCCAGTGCCTCACGAAGCGTTGCCTTGGCGACGTCTACCGAACGTTCCTTCTTCGCGCTGGTTTCGTCCACAAGACGTTCCTGTGCAGATGTCAAAGCGCTTTCCGCCCCACTTTTTTCATTCTGTGCGTCGAAGAGCCTTTGCGGCGATTTGATGTTTCGCTCGTACCAGGACAGTCCTTTCTGGACCTCGGTCAATCCCTGTGCGGCGGCGTCCACGCGAGTCTCCTGCGTGGTGACGTCCCGGTGCGCCTGCGCCACGCGCTCGCCCTGCTCTTCGAGCAAGCGATGCGCCGTTTCGCGATGCTTGCGCGAGTCGACGAAGTCCGGCGTTACAAAGCGTCGCGCGACGTCGGCAAAGCGCGATCGCTTCTTTTCCTCGACGTTCACTTCTTCCACGACCTCTGCGGCCGCGGCGATGGGCGCCGCCATACCGCCCGTCAACGCCAGCGCAGCAGCACCCGCCATCGCGGTGCGACGCAGTCGGAGCGCCAATGCGTCCGTCGTCACGTCTTGATACGTCTGTGCTGCTGTGTCGATACGATTCGTTTTCATGATCTGCGTCCCTCTTTAATTCGTGATTGGCAAGTACCGAACGCCAATCCGCAAGTTGCGTTGCATTCGATGAGTGACACGAATCTTAGGACGTGATTAACGTATTAACGGTCTTTGAGGCTGGGCATTGGGAATTTACTCACCAAAAACACCTCCCTTGGGACAAATCCCATGGGAAACGTAGTGAAATCACCCACAGACTGACGACTTGCAGATGAAAACCACCACCATCAATCGATATAACGAGGTCTTAGCACCTCAAATGACCGAACACGGCCAGGCATCTTTCGCGACGCAAAGTACGCGTTGAACTGAGCGACGTCTGTCACGCGACGCACATTGATCGGCAATCCGATTGGATTGCGCTTTCACTTGTTTCATCACATCTTTAAATGAACGTAGCCAAATGCAAAAAACCCCCGTTACCGATAAGTAACGGGGGTTTCGACCCACGGGTATGAAGCTTGTGGCGCATCGCGTACGACCGTGCGCTGCGCCACCCGGATCCCTTGGGAGGCGATCCGCGCTTTCCCCTTGCGAGGAAAGCGTCTTGCCGACTCCTTTAGAAGCGATACTTCGCCGAGATACCACCACCCAGCGCGCTTTCGCCCTTGCGCACGCTGACGTTGCCGCCAATACGCACTTCCAGTTGCTTCTTGATCTGCATGTCCACACCCAGATCCGCCGTGAAGATGTCGCGGCCCAGCGTCGGGCCCTTCACCGCAAAGCCTTGCGGCGCGCCGTAGATCGCGTTCGTCAGGCTGCTCTGCGTGTTGCCGAACTCGTGCTCGTACGACAGGCGCAGCGACGGGGCCACCTTGCCGCCCGCAACGCTCGCCACTTCGCACGCCAACCACACCGCGCGTCGACGTCTGCGACTGCGAACCCACCTTCAGGCCGTCGTTGCCCTGGCCATCGCGGTTCGTCTCGTCGAACCCGTTCAGGCGCGTCGATGCCACACGCACGCCCACCGACGGATCGATGTTCACGCCCGACACCTCGAAGCGCTTGCCCACTTCGCCGAACATGCCGAACGTCTGACCGTTCGTCTTGCCCGTCACCCGTGCCGACGCGTTACGCGCAGCCACCGTGCGATCCGTCTTCACGCTGTGATTCGTGTACGAAACACCGCCGTTCACGAACCAGTTCGTGCCGCTCAGGTGCGATCCGTACAGGCCCACGCTCACGCTGTTGACCTTCGACTCGCCCGGCATGCCCTTGGCCTTCGACTCCTGGTTGCCCAGGCCCACCGAAGCACCCACCAGCGTGTTCTGACCCACACGCTTGTCCACACCGATCGCCCCATCGAGGCCCTTCACGTCGAACGACATGCCGTCGCCGCGCTGGCTCGCGTTGCCGCCCTTGAACGACGCCCAACCCGCCATGCCATGATCGGCCGACATCGCGCCGTTGGCCGTCTTGTCGTCGAACATCGTGCCGCCGGCGATCATGCGCGTTTGCATGCCGCGCTGGAACGACGTGGCCGCTGCTTGCGCGGCCGTGGCGTTGTTCACCAGCGACTCACCCGAGAGCAGACGCGCCGAGCGACGTTGCTCTTCCGTGCCCGCCGTTTGCAGCGCCATCGCCGAGAGCACCTTGCCGCCGATCTTGCCCGAGGCCAGATCGCCAACCGTCACACCGTCCACCGACGCCAGCACCGCTTGCTCGTTGGCCGTGTAACCGCCGTCCGCAGACAGGAACTTCACAACGTTCGCCTCGGTGATCGTCACCTGGCCGCCAGTGCCACCATCAGTACCGCCATCGATACCACCGTCGGTATCACCGTCCGTACCGCTGTCGACATCGACGTCCGTGGAAATGCTGCCGAACTCGATCTCGCCGACCTGCACTTCGGCATCGTCCTGTGCGTCGACGACTGTGACTTTCTGCTTGAGCAGGTCATCGACTTCAATACCCTCATCGACCGCGACTGCGATCTTCGTGGTGCGGAAATCGCTGTCTTCCGAAACTTGAATCGCACCGAAGGCCAGATCGTCGCCCTGTTTGGCAACGCGCGAGTTGATCTTCGCACCCTCGCTCGACTCGTATTTGCCCACGGCCAGCTTGTTCGTGCTCAGATCGAGCGTACCGGCGTTCGAGAGGGTCGTCACACCGGCAACATCGGCGTTCAACGCAACCGTACCCGCGCTCGCGACACTCACGGTACCCGAACCCAGCGCATTGGCATGCGCCGCCGTCAACGTACCCGCTTCAACGCTCAGGCTCGAAACGCCACGTTGGTCACCCGACAGCGTCAGGTTGCCGGTACCGACCTTCACCAAGGTCGAACTACGCGGGGCCTTCACCTCTTGCACGACATCCGACGCCATGCGCGGAGCATCTTCAGCTTGCGCGTCATTTACTTCCGGCTCGCCCGCAGGGACGATCTCTTTATCGTCGTCCTTCGGGAGCGGCGCACCATGCGAAATCGTACCGGCGAAGCTATCGTCGCCATTCAATTCGCCGAGCACGAGCGTCGTATCGCCGGTGTAGATCGCACCGCCCGTACCGGTCAGCGAACCGATCTGGAGGGACTTCGCTTCGTCCTTGTCGGCAACCTGGGCGATATCCAGAACGCCGTCCGCCATGACGATCGTCGCTTGGTTGGCCGTGGTGTTGCCAGACAAGGTGAGCGCGCCCGAATTCGTCAGGCGCATTGCCTGAAGCTGTACATCGGCGAAGCTCAGCGTCGCGTTGCTGGCGTTCTCCACAACAGCCTTGCCACCTTCGGACACCGAGATCGTGGCCTTGCCACCGGCCGCGTTCTTCAGCGTCATGTTCTGAAGATCCATGTTCTTGGCCGTCAGCGTGCCGCTGTTGGTCACGTTGGCCGTGCCACCGACCGATTTCACCATCTCCTTCGCGGGCTTGTCTTCCGTCTCGGAAGCCGAAGCATCTTCGTCCCCGCCAGCGACGGGCACAACGGCAACGACGGGAATGTCGACGATCTTGCCGTCGATGGTGACCTCGCCGGCCGCCGCGTTAGTCAGCGTCGCGGCACCCAGATCCGAAGCGGTCACGATGAGCTCGCCGCCGTTGGTGATCTGCGCATTGGTAACCAAGGACGTGTCGAACGAAAGTCGCGATTTGTTATCGATGACGGCATTCTGTGCGTCGGCTTCGACGAACTCCGCGTGGGCGGTGCCATTGACAACGATGTTGCTTGCCCCTGCCTTCGAATCCTTCTCGAACTTCAGGCGGGCGTCGTGCGACAGCTCGATCTTGGCTTTACCTGCGCTTGTGTTGCCGCCGAACGTGATGGTGCCCGCCGCGCCTTCTGCGAGCGTACCTCGCTCAACATTGGTGACATCGCTTCCCGCCGACAGCACGACTTCCTTCAGGTCGCTGGAAATGCCGTCGCCCTTGGCCACGAAATTCAATTGACCCTTCGAACCGACGCGAACCTTGAGCGTGCCGTTTCCTTCGATGCCTTGATGAACACTCAACTTGCCATCGGCGACCTTGATTTCGTGATCGACATCCTCAAGCACTCGAAGCGTACCGACTTCGCGTTCCTTGCTCTCGGCACCCGATATCGCGTCGGATACGGTCCCCGAGAAGGTCCCGAACTCGATCGTCGCGCCATTGGCGATCTTTGCCTGCCCATCGCCAGCGGCGTCTTCGTTCGCGAAGGTCTTCAGATTTGCGTCGGCCCACGTCAGCGCGTCGCCTTGCTTGACTGCATCGCTCGCGTTGGCGTCGAGCAGGAACGTGGTACCGAGTTGCGTGACATGGGCGTCGCTCTCAACGCGCTCCCAAGTGGCAGCCTTGTGTTTCAGCAGATTCAGGTTATCCAGAATCGCCTGGGCATCGCGAAGGTCATTCTTCGCAGTGGCAACTGCGGCATTGACAGTGGAGGCTTCCACGAGCGCATCAAGTGCCTGTCGATCGGAATCTGCACCCTCAAGCTTGGCTTCCGCATTGATCTTTTCTGCAGCTTCCTTAAGCTTGGTGAGTCGCTGCAAGTGTTTTTCTTCCCAATCCGGGCGTGTGACACTGCCGTGATCTTGCCCCTCGATTTCGCTGATCTTCCCAGCAATTTCCAGAACCTTCTCGCCAAGCGCCTGAAGCGTTTCCGAATCACCATTCACGTTGAGCGCATCAACGACCGATTTCGCGATGACAGAGAATTCTTGCTGGCGTTCGTAATCAGCTTGTTTTGCTGCAAGTTCGGCGGGCGCATCCTCAATTTTTTTAATCAGTTTAGTTAACTCACTATCCCGATCTGCTTTCGCCGAAACCCATTGCTCAGGGGCGGGCGTATCCATATCTGCCACGGCATACCCAGGCAGCGCTGCTGCCGTCACCACGGCCGCTACGGCCATGCAAATTTTTGTCTGGCGCAGGGCGCTCGACTTCGGATGGTTCTTTTGCATTCGAAAATCCATAAATTAAATTCGTGAAAATGATGAATAACTTCATCACGCTTCAGAAACGACACAGCGACCTGCGTCAAGACCCACGAAGTTTAAAATTGGAACTATCGAAATCGCGCCAAAAACCATCGGTTTTGGTACTTCACCCACGATATGAATCAGAATGCTATTTGGGAAAAGTATTTAAAAAATTCCAATCAAATCCAAGTTAAATCCCAATAAATTCACAAACAACCGAATACATATCCCAATTGATTGCATAGCGATGTACGCAAACAACGGACAATCGATACAAGAGAGTTATTTCCCAACGTCATTTTTCTCCTCTGCGCCCGCCGCCTCAGACCGATTTCAGGCAGCACCGCGCGATCCCTATGCACGTCTCCACACCGCAGAAAGCAAAAAACCCGTCGCGCCCTTTCAGGCACGACGGGTTACTTCCCTACACAGCGCAGACGTCTAAACGTTCATTCCCTGTCCGACGTCAGCGCTTACACTCACTTACGCTCACTTATGCTCAGAAGCGATACTTCGCCGAGATACCGCCACCCAGCGCGCTTTCGCCCTTACGCACGCTGACGTTGCCGCCAACACGCACTTCCAGTTGCTTCTTGAACTGCATATCCACGCCCAGGTCCGCCGTGAGGAGATCGCGGCCCAGCTTCGGACCCTTCACCGTGAAGCCTTGCGATGCGCCGTAGATCGCGTTCGTCAGGCTGCTCTGCGTGTTGCCGAACTCGTGCTCGTACGACAGGCGCAGCGACGGGGCCACCTTGCCGCCCGCAACGCTCGCCACTTCGCTCCACAGACGCACGCCAACCA
>NZ_JAYRUC010000033.1:0-35283 GCF_041919235.1 Pandoraea sp. | reverse complement strand
TACACGCGGGAATGCCTGGCGATCGATGTGGCGGGATCGATTCGCTCACGCCGAGTCATTGAAGTGCTAAGTCGGTTGATCAGCGTGCACGGAGCGCCCCGTTATCAACTGTCAGAGAGGCGGACTATAGCTTTCTCATAGAAAGCCGGAGGCGATTTCTCCATGAGGCGAAGAAGCTTCCCCTACTACTTGTGTCGAGCAAGAAGAAAGTGGAGCCGAACTACCTTCCGACACTGACGGGCCAGAAGACAACATTGTTCTGGCATGGCCCCATTCCCGTGTTGACTGACAAGAAGAACGCTTTCCGCTTCGCCCTCGATGCCAGTTCTCCTTACGCGGGAGTCGCGCTCAGGCCCGGGGAGCTGGAACCCTAGGCAAGAGAGACGGGAGCATGATTGCGCCGGAGCACTGATGCGTGCACGTATGCGCTGCCTATTAGGCACCTGGAGAAAATGCGGCCCTTGGCGATCTCGCTGCGTCAAATATCGCCGCTTTGGCTGCGATAGCGTCGCCGCTCGGCGTATTGTTCCACGGCACATCCATAATGCGTCGAGGCCGCAGGTACCCGCTTGAGTCGACGTCGATGAATCCAGCCCGAGAATCGTGCACGTACTTGTCAAAGAAGCGAATGAGGTTCGGGGACAGTGTCGGCGGATTGAGCCAGGCATCCCAATAGGCGAGTTGCTCGTCAGTCAGCGGCGCGGTCATCGGTGACGCGCCTCCAGCCGTCTCGATCGTGCGCTTGTATTCGTTACGGTCGGTATTCCACAAGTACGTCACCCACGCCCGCCAGTTCATCGTGTCGGCGTCACGCGACATGCGGTGATGGAGATCCTTGATTCTCAGCAACTGCGCATCCACTTCCGGGTTCACACAACTGACCGTTCGATAGACCTCCCATGGGTCGTTGCCGAAGCGCACTTTCAGCCATCCGTAGTACAGGCGCATGTGCTGAAACACTTGCTCTTCGAGCGCGCTGCCCATGCCGACGGTCATTTTGTACTCGTCGAGGAGAGACTTGAGGTCGGCGTCGTATTCGAATAGATCATTGACATTCTTGCCTGCCATGCTCGGCGGAGTAAACGGCACGCCGCTGATGGCTGCCTGAAGTCGCATCTTGTTTAGCGTGATGCGAGCAAGCGCGTCGGAGCGCGCTTGCTCGTTGGGCCGATAGCCGCCGCCCACGTCGGAATGGACGCCTGGGAACACAATTTCTTCGTGCAAACCTGCTGAATTACGGACCGGCGTGAGCGGGAAACATGCGCGCAATTCATGCGCGGCGACAAAATGTAAGCAGCGATCGACCTGCTCCGGGATATCGGTCCGCATGCTCGACAGGTTGTGTGCGGGCAGCCCGACCGACTCGACGGTGTCGAACAAGCCGAGAAAGCGGAAGTGCAGCGGAGCCGACTCCCCGTCGATAGCCGTCGGGCACGGCCAGTGAGGTACGTTGTCTTTGAACGTGCACTTGGCGAGAAGACGATTGACGAATGCCCGCGCCAGAGTCGCGCCACGCGAGAAGCCGAAAACGGCGACGTCGATACGTTTGACCTTGTGGTTTGACGTTAGTGTGAATCGGAGATCGTCCTCGGCCTTTTCGAGGCGAGCATCCCAACCCAAGCCCATCGCGCCACCGAGCATCTCGCTATCGCGAATCTTGTCCACCCATCTCGGATCGCTCGCATCGAGCCGCGTGCCGACGCCGGGATAGTAGTGTTTTCGAATAAGGGGGCGTTCTTCGCGATGCGCTTCGTGCAGTCGAGCGATATTGGAAAGCTTTTCCAACGGCTCATCGATCTTCCGATTGTTACCGGTACCGTCGAAGAAGAAACTGATCCACGGCTTCTGCTCACAGGTGGCGCATGCAGAGAAGTCCTCAGCGTAGAGGAGCGTCGCCGTCTTCCAGGCGCGCAGATTGTCCATCGGATCGTCGTCTAGCCAATCTTGCATTCTTATTCCCCCATCCGTCGCATCACGCGTAGCCCCGAAAATAGCTGATCGACGCGAGGGTTCCTCGCCCCCCTTGGATCGTCTCCAGGGATCAACTCTGCTTCGATTTGGCGCGAGGGGAAGAAACGCACAATCAGATAGCTGTGCCGATTCGCGTTTGTGGACGGTGCTCCCTTCACAACTGCTTGTTGGCTATAGGTCTTCCACAATGACTTAGGGTCGTTTCCGTCGCCCACACGCCACACCACCTTGATTGCCTGCCCCACGCCGGGCATCAGTGCGCAGCACTCCGTCGCGCCGGTGCCGCCATGCGAAAATTCCTTAACCTGGATGCCTCCAACCCCGGTTTGTTGCCCGTCAACGGTCTGGATCTCGAAGTCTTGGATGTAGTCCTCGGTGTAGTTCGCACTCCAGGCAGATACATCGACGTAACCAAGTTTGCCAATGCCGCCATTGGCACAGCCCGCTATAGCCAGCAGCACTGGAAGAAGTAGCAGTGACAGCCTCTGAATCATTGAATCTCCCGTGGAATGCGACGGACCCGACGGCGAGTTCACCGTGGCCGAACGAGGTAAGTGGTCGACGGCTCGGACAGTCGTTTCAACCTTATGGGAATCTACCGCTCGCGGAATCTAGCGAAGGCGAGCTGAAATTAATATAGGAAAAGCCTCAAATTTTGGTCGTACAGTCGCGCCATACTGTAGTGGTCTAATCTCCCCGGACACCAATTTAGGCGAAAATACTCGCCACGAAGAGGTGTCTGATGAGCAAACAACGTCGTACTTTTTCCCCTGAGTTCAAGCGCAGTGCCGCATCTCTAGTTCTCGACCGGAGATAGCCACGTCGATGCCAGCCGGTCGGTCGGGGTCGCGGAGTCGGTTCTGCGCCGTTGGGTTCAACAGCTGCACCAGGAACGCCGAGGCATCACGCCTCAGAGTCCTGCAATGACGCCAGAGCAGCAGCGGATCCAGGAGATGGAAGCGCGGGTTGAACGCATCGAGAGGGAGAGGACCATTTTAAAAAAGCTACTGCGCTACTGATCGAACGTCTTGAATCGCGAGTTCGATGTGGCGGCGCCGAATCAAGTCTGGTGCGGCGACATCACGTATTTGTGGGCGCAGGGACGCTGGCATTATTTGGCCGTGGTGTTGGACCTGTTCACTCACCGCGTTGTGGGCTGGTCATTCTCGACGAGCCCCGACGCCGATCTGGTGGTGAAGGCATTAGACATGGCGTTCGAGCAACGCGGTCGGCCTACGGATTTAATGTTCCACAGCGACCAGGGCGGTCAATATGTCAGCAGAAAATTCCGTCAGAGACTATGGCGCTATCGAATCAAGCAGAGCATGAGTCGGCGTGGAAATTGTTGGGATAACAGCCCGATGGAACGCCTGTTCCGAAGCTTGAAAACGGAATGGGTGCCGAGCACTGGATACATGAGTGCTGGAGAAGCGCAGTCAGATGTCCAAACGACATGGCTGACCAGACGTTCGCCCAGTATCGAGGAACACCACGTGCGTCTACGAGTGTTGGGCCTCTGAGAGTCCGCGGAACGGAGGGATGTGACAAGTACAGGTACGGCATCGGAACAATCACAAAATGGTGCCGAATCATACGTGAAGTGTTGTTCGTTTTCCTAGTGGGAACCAGCGATAACGCAACACCCAAAATTGGTGCCATTGATTCGCATAATGTACATTATGTAAAATCAAACGTCGCCGAAAGTCACCGCGCGCCTCGTTTTCCTTCGCCTAGAATAGTCTGCGGACGCAATTGGTAATGCGCCCGTTTTCCACGGTCGGCAAAAGTAGAAACTAAGCGGCCATGGCCAGCCGCTGCTTCGGGGTAAAACCGCCCAATGCCATATTTGGGCGCTCGTGATTGTAAGTCCACATCCAGTCGGTCGCTGCCTGCCGAACCTGCTCCAGATCTTCCCACAGATATTGCGATAGCCATTCGTATCGGGCGGTCCGATTGAACCGTTCGATGTACGCGTTCTGTTGCGGCTTGCCCGGCTCAATGTATTCCAGCCGGATACCTAGCGTCTGCGTCCACGTCACGATCGCTGCGTTCAGGTATTCTAGGCCGTTGTCACAACGAATGACCTTCGGCCTACCAGTTGGTCATGCATGAAGTCCATCGACCACACTTCATTGATGGCCTTGGGCACCGATAGCGGCTGCGGCGTCTCGCGCACCAGCCGCTTCTTCGGCTTGATACGCATATTGAGCTCCAGCGCGCGATAAATCCGGTAAATTCGCTTGTGGTTCCACCCAAAGCCTTTCACATTGCGTAGGTAGAAATAGCACAGCAGAAAACCCCACGTACGGTGGGCGCCGGTAATGCGCAGCAGCCACTCGGCAATCTCTTCGTTCTCTGTGTTGAGCTTCGCCTCGTACCGATAGCATGATTCACTGATGCCAAACCCGACACAGGCCGCAAGTATCGTCAGCCCTCGCTCCTGAACAGCACGCTTTGCCATCTCGCGTCGGCGAGATGGCTTCACCACTTTTTTGCCAGGGCCTCTGCGACCACCTCTGCCTTGAGCTTTTCCTCGATGTACATCTTGCGCAGCCGGGCATTCTCCGTTTCAAGCTCCTTCATACGTGACATCATCGAAGCATCCATCCCCCGAATTTCGAGCGCCATTTATAGAACGTTGCCGAACTGATACCCAGCTCCCGGCATACCTCCGGCACCGCCACGCCGGCTTCCGCACGCTTGAGCGCTTCCATAATCTGGCTGTCCGTAAATCTTGACTTCTTCATCTGCAGAACTCCCTCTTAACGAGAAAATTCTACTTCTCCCGACGCCGGATTTCCGAGGGCATTACCCACTCATAGCTCATTTTCCAGACAATTCGCGTACTGTCGAAGCATCGATAGGCTGGATGGCGGCGAGAATCTTGGCTTTTGTCTCAACATTCTCGATGACGTAGTAATGCTGAATCTTTCCAGCATCGTTAGGAATAAGTGCTGCAACAATCAAGCCGCCTAAGATGTTGCCGCCAGCATTAGCCCCAATCCCCGGAGCCATGCCGGGCGCTGCCGCGCCTTGCACAATTCTGTTCTGAGCAATGGTGTCTACCGCCTTTCGTGCGTTGGACTCGTTGGCAGCATTCGTTGGAATTGGATTCACTATGAAGAAGCGTACGTCCTGACTCCGGTCTCTTGGGACATAGATTCCCCCGGTGAAGGATATGCGGGCCTGTGTTTCTCTCTGTTGCCAAAGCGTCTTTTCGCCAGCGAAATAATAGGTCCCCTTCGAGTCTTCGCCAATCGCCGGGTAGACTCCGGGATTTGCCCCCGTTTCTATAGTTTTACTGGTTAATCCGAGGGTGGTCACATCCGAAAATCCCTCGGTTAGCACGATGGCCTCTGCGTGCTTCGGCTTTGCAAGTTCATCCCGCGCCACCACAGTGACACAAGCGCTAAGCGACAGACAAAGCGCCATTGCGAATAGACTTCTCATACTTTTCCTATGCAAACAGCCCAATAATCCCCGAGCCGGTTGAGAGCGCGACAGCGAGCGCCGTTACCAGTGCTGCGCGCTGATTTGGCCTGGCCGACTCTGCCCCGGCATTGAGCATCCCAGCGATCCAACCAGCCTGCGATGCCGTAGCCTCACCTGGCTCACACGCACCCCAGACCGGTTTTGTCACGACCCGACTAGCCTGAAACCAAAGCCACGCCGCCCACAACCCGAGGATAGCGCCGGAAACTCCAACGACAAGTGCAATGAGACGCATCGTGATCACCCTTGCTTTCTGGCCAGCTCTACGTGCCAGGATCAATTCCCCGTGCGGCAAACGTTTTTCACCTGGCGTACTCACTCCGGCCGAACTTTCGCGTTGATCTCCGTCAACCCGAAGTTCTCCTGGAACTTCTTGTCCGCAATTTCACGCGGCCCAACATAGGAGGACATCCGCTTAAGCTTCCAACTGAAGCAAATCATGCCGTACTCTGCTGGGCACCGATTGGTGTCGAACGACACATAGACGGTCTCTCCAGCCTCCACGGTCAGGATCATTCTGGCCGGATCCATATCGGGGCCCATCCAAGCTTGCCCCCAACGCTGCTCGAGGTGATACGTCCCCGGACTCAGCGTCATCCACGAATACCCGTTGCGGTCAAGATCGAATGCGGGAACATCATTAAGGTAGAACTTTGCGGTACGGCCACCAAGTGTGAACCGGTTGTATCGGTAAACGTAGACCAACCCCTTATCTTCCGGAACGTTCCTCACGGACTCGTATGCTGGTCCCATTGCACCGCAGGCTGTGAGCCACTGCGTTGCGGACAAGGCCATTACGACGGCATAACTGCGTAAGCTGATTCCCCCGAATGTTCTTCTCATTTTTCTTCTCTAGCGTTTTAAGAATTCTTTCCTTGGTGTTAACCTCGACCTCGGTTTCCGAGTCAACGGAACACGCCAATCGAAACGTATTGCTCAGCCAATTTGTGCCCGATTCCATAGTCGAGTTCGTCGCCATTTTCGCAACGAAGGACCGGACCTTTCTTCCCCGAAAAGTCAGTACCGGTCTCCGCAATCTTCCTACGCGTTCGCTACGAGCGCTCTCGGAAGTGCTTTGCAGTTGCCAGTTTCCTCAAGGCGTAGCCTGAGAACGCACAAGTAAGTCCGGGAGGCAGTCCGCGAATACCGACTGGATCGCGCTCACGGATTTGGTGGTGGCTTCCTCGCCAATGAGGATAGCCGTCGCCATTCCGGTCACTGTGCAAAGCCCATTCGAGTTGCGCAATACTTGCGTAGCCGAGGCCAAAGGAAAGCCGTCTGAAATGCGTTGCAAAGGATGGATGCCGGCATGCACGAACGAGTTCATGGCGCTCCAAGACTGATCTTTGAAATGGGTCAGCATTTGATAAGCCGCTACCGGCGCACCCTTCCCAATCCTCCTACCGATTTGCTCGATCATCTCACTCACTCCAGGGATACATTTGGCAATCCGCTCAGCCTCCGGAGTGAGTGGGGCCTGAAGCTTCTCTATAGCGAACTCTCTCTTCCGTCCCCGATCGATCGCTGGAGCGTCTCCCGCAATATGTCGACGGCGCGCGCATGCTTATCGTACGGCTTGGTGAGATCGAGCGCGAGGTACCAGAAGCGCTGGCCCCGCTGAATCACCTCAAACTGAATGCGCGCATCGGCCTGCTTGCGCGAACGCGCGACGGCCACCCATTTCGAGCCTGCCGTCCCGGCACCGCCTCGCACGATGCGGCCCGGATTGTCGAACGCGTACTTCTCCGCATTCGCCCGCATGAAGTTCGCCACGTACTGCGACAAGCTGGTTTTGCTGGCGATGTCCGCGCCCAGCGTCACGACGGCTTGCCCGTCCTCGGTGGCGAAAAGGGAAATACGGTCCCCCGAGCGATTGCTCGCCTCGGTGTACATCCAGATGCCCTCGATGCGTACGGCGGTCTGTGTCACAGGATTGCGCCAGACGAACGAGGTATCTGCCGGGGGCACGGGGGCTGGCGGCGTCATGCCCGAACCGTCGATTCTCGCCCGAGGCATGGGGGCCGATGCATCTGCCTGGGCCGCCGTCCCGGCCGACTTGTCCGTGCCGCCAAGCATCATCCCCGGATTGGACAGCATCGCGATGAGCCACACACCGAACAGGACTAACGCCACGACAATGAAGCGGATGGTCTGGGAGTCGGTCACCGGCCGTCCAAGCACGCGGCATTTTGTCCACAGGTCATATGCGGCGGCCTGCCCGCCGCGCACACGCAGAAACTGCCAGAGTTGCGTGCCGATCGCAATCAAGCCAATGCCGAAACCTAATCCCACCACCCCGACCAGTAGATTCCGACCGAAATAGCGAGGGAGCGATGCCCGTTTGCCACGCGCGTCGACCACACGAACGCCAAGCATCGCTTTGCCCGGGGTGTTGCCGAAAACTGCGGCGATGATGGCGTCAATCAATGGAAGGCTGAAAACGAACAGCGCGGTTAGCAGCACGCCATGCTCGGCGAGTGATGGCATGAGCGCTTCTCCCCGATTCAATCCGCGTGTAATCGTGAGCGCAAGCCAGAGCACTCCCCCAACGAAGACTATATCGAAGCATCGCGCAAAGTACCGCGCCCAAGGTCCGGCCAGACGCAGATCGTCGATCAGCGTCGCAATCTCCGGCACGTCGGCGAGCCGCTGCCAGTCGATCATCCCCTCCCGCCAGACCAGCGTCTGCGGCGTGACGTCGCCCGCCAGCGCCCGGCCACGGAGTTCCGCCGTCGTCACGGGCCCTGCACGATTGCCGCCATGCTCGAACCACCACACCGCAGCAGCGCTCTGCCCTGCTCCCTCCATCGTTAGATTCATCACGGTTGCGGTCGTCCCAGTATGGTTCTTGCGATGCGCTCGCATAAATCCTTCAATCGCGGCGATTCGGCCTTCGCGCCGGCCTTGTCGAAGGCAACCAGGAGCCAGTAATCGTCATCATGGCGAAAGATGGTGACGATACGCGGCGCCTTGTCGCCGCGCGTGACCGCATGGACCCGCCAGCGCTCCCACGCTGGCCCAAGGGTGTCGAACGTGCCGCCGTCGTCGAACGCGAGTCGGTGCGCATTGGCATCCATATAGGCACGAGCGCGCGCCTGCGTCGTCGAGCGGTGCATCGTCACCCGATAGAGCAGCGCGCCCGAGGAACCGTCTTCGCTCTCGAACACGACCACCGGCTTGAGGCCGTTGGGATTGCGCGGCACAGTGGACGTGTGGTCCACCCAGCCCAGTGGTACGCCCACGGACTCTTGCGTGAGCGGGTTCTGCCACGTTGCGCCGATCGGTCGGATCTCGTCCGCGCGATTCTGCTCACGCAGCGCCCAACTGCTAAGCGCGATCAGCACCAACGGAATGATCAGCGGTGCGCCCGCGACGACCTTTCGCCCCGCCGAAATCTCGCCCGTGGCAAGCACCCTCACACCCGTGTTTTCGTCATAGGTCGCCGGCTTGCCCGAGCCAATGCGCCAGATCTGGATCGTCGGCATGATCACGGACATCAGCCAGATGCCCAGGCCAAATCCGGAGAACCAGATATGGACGTTGCGGCCCAAGTACGCCCGTCGCGACAGCCATTTGCCGTGCCGGTCGACAACCTCCATGCGCAGCAGCTTCTTGCCAAACGTATTGCCGAACACCGCGCGAATCACACCGTCGACGACCATCACGGCGAGCATCCAGCTCGCGCTCAGCATCAGACCGGAGATAAGCGGCGACAGACCATCGCCATGCTGCCCGAACGGTGACGACTGGTTAGCGGTGAACACTACAAGCGCGATGAGGCCCGCAACGCAGGCGGCAATGAAGTTGTCGATGAGCCGCGCACCAAGACGGCGCATGGCGCTGGCATCGGTTGGCGTGTCGTCCGTTGGCACTGCGATAGCAGATGCCGGCAATGGCGGTGGCTTCGCGGCGATGGCGGGCTGTGCCGCAGCAGTAGTGTCACGCTCGCTTGGCAGCGGCGGTGGACTGGTGCGATGCGGTGCCTCTGGATCCTCGGAGGTCGCCCCGGGGCGAGTGCCGTGAAATCCGGGCTCGATGCGTTCCCTGCCCGGAACGTCGTCCGGCACGATAGATGAGGAAGCCTGACGCCGAAAGGCGAAACCAAGTCCCAAGAATCCCGTAAGCCCCATTTGCGCCCCCTGCGCCCGCGCTCGCCGAGACTTCACACCTCAAGCGCGCCGGTCAATATTGTTGTTGTCCCTGCCGTTGTGTCCGGCCGGTGACCTTGTTAGGTGTGCTGTATTGAACTGAGCGTAGATTTTAATGGAAGACGCACTGAATCGGGTGAGTTGCGGCGCGGATACGACACTTGACGCGGCCTCCAGTCATTGGCACATGCGATGCATCCCTAAGCGTGTCGTCGCGCTACGACATATTCACGGCCACCGTTTTATATGGCATTGAAAAGGATACCGAAGCAGCGGATGGCCATGGCCGCGCACTTCCTATTTCCGCCTTCACTCGAGCCGATTCAGACTCCCGGCCAGCGCAGCGTGCAATCACCCCTGACAATTGCTGACTCGCAGATCGAAATGATTCGGTGATCTGGTTCAATTGTTCACGAGCGGCCAAAAACACGTCTTGCGGCGCTTGCTTCCGCGGATGAGGCTTGGCACTGCGAGCCCGCCAGTCAAATGACTTGGGCTGACGGCCCAGTACGTAGCTGACGACGTTCTTCGGTCCCGGCGGCGAGGTATTCGATCCGTTCACCGGCGTCGTATTTGGCGCTGGGCGCTCAACGATTGAGACCGCGCGCCATGATCTGCCCTCTTCCACTTGTCTTGCCCAAACAAAAAGCGGAAGGATTGACTCCTTCCGCTTCGGCATGACGCACTGACTATGCTCGGCGATCCATCAAGGCCAGCGAGATATCGCCGGTGCCCCCGATCTTCGCGAGGCTGCCGCTCTCCTGTGCCTGGGCAACCGTCGAGATTGCGACGGCGCGAAGGGCGGCACGAACGATGTCACATTTCAGGGTGATCGATCGTTCGTAACCTCAATGGGCCGTCGCGGGCGTATTTGCGCGGACACGCGCGCCAGCAGCCTTCGGTCGCACAGAAGGTTTCGCCTCCCCATAGCCGACGGCCGTCCCGGCCGGTCGGCGTGGGTCATTGGCGCCGTAGATGAATCCCGGGCGGACATTGCCCGATACGGACGAGTCATTTCCAGAACTCTGGCGGCTGGCCGCTTCGGTGCCCGGCAGGCCGACCATGATGAGCTCCGCCGCGCCCCAGGGCGTTTGCTCGACCATTTTGTAACCCATCGCGCGAAGCTTCTCGAGCGTGTCGGCCGACAGGCCCTGCGCTTCGTAATAAACCTCGTCCGGCAACCATTGATGGTGAATGCGCGGCGCATCGACCGCGTCCGACGGCGTCATGCCGAAGTCGATCACATTCAGTGCCGTTTGCAGCGTGATCGTGATGATGCGTGACCCTCCCGGCGAACCCAGAACCATGAACACCTTGCCGTCTTTGGTCACGATCGTGGGCGACATCGACGACAGCGGACGCTTGCCCGGCGCAATCGCATTGCGCGAACCCTGCACCAGTCCATACAGGTTCTGTGCACCGACCTTGACAGTGAAGTCGTCCATTTCGTCATTCAGGAAGAAGCCTGTCCCCGGAGGAATGACGACAGCGCCAAAGCGGCCATTGATCGTGTACGTCGTGGAGACGGCATTGCCGTCCTTGTCGAGGATCGAGTAATGCGTCGTCTCCGGCTTCTCGTGCACGGCCATGCCCGGCTGTACGTCTTTCGATGGCGTGGCCTTGTCCGCCGAAATCAAGTTGCGGATGCTCGCCGCGTACTCCTTGCTGATCAGCTTGTCGATCGGATTCCGGATGAACGCCGGATCGCCAAGCAGTGTGTTTCGGTCGACATAAGCGTGACGCATCGCCTCGGTCATGTAATGGATCGTCGCGGCCGAATTGAAGCCCATCGAGCGCAGGTCGTAACCCTCCAGGATATTCAGCGTCTCGCAAAGCGCCACGCCACCGGAGCTAGGCGGCGGTGCCGAGATGAAGTCGTAGCCCCGGTAGCTGCATTTGAGTGGCGTGGTGTCCTTAGCTCGATACGACGCAAAATCCTTCGCGGTCAACAGGCCACCGTTCCTGCGTGATGCGGCTTCGACAACCTGCGGAATGTGCCCTTTGTAGAACGCGTCCGGGCCGTTGCGTGAAATAGCTTCGAGCGTGCGGGCCAGATCCTTTTGCACCAGACGATCGCCAGGCTGGAAAGGCGTGCCGTCGGGGCGCAGGAAGATGCGCGCGGCATCGCGATCGGTGCGAAAGCGCGCAATCGTCGTGTCCAGAATGTCGGTGTCGGCGCGCGTAAGAACGAACCCGTCGCGGGCAAGCTTGATCGCAGGCGCCATCACCTGTTGGCGCGTCAACTTGCCATACTTGCGTTGCGCCAGGTCCATGCCGGCGACCGTGCCAGGCACGCCAACGGCACGATATCCGTACAGGCTTTCCCCTGGCTTTACCTTGCCGTCGGCGTCCAGATACATGTCCGCCGACGCCGCCGCCGGCGCGGTTTCACGGAAGTTGATAAACCGGTCCTGCCCATCGGCCAAATGGATCGTCATGAAGCCCCCGCCGCCGATATTGCCGCAGCACGGATTGACGACCGCTTGCGCATAACCCACGGCAACGGCCGCGTCGACGGCATTGCCTCCCATCTTGAGTATCCGCACGCCAATATCCGTCGCCAGACTCTGTGAAGTTACGACCATGCCGCTCTCGGCTTCGACTGCAGGTACCGACGCGGCCATCGCTTGGAAATGCAGGGCTGACAAGAACGCGAAAGCAAGAATTCGCCTCATGGATGAGAGTCTCCGACTGTTAGGGGGCAATACGATGGCCCGAACAACGGCTGACATGACACTCGTCGGCAGGCGCATTGTTGTATCGTTTATTACATTCATGACGAGATGCATGCTATCACGCCGGATTTTTTGCAAAAATATAGCGTTAACCCGCTAATTTTGTTTGGTTTGAGTGCGCCATTAATGTGACTAATGGTAATGAAATGTTTTGTTCATTACACTCATGGGGGTGTCTTTGCGATCCACAACGGGGCACCGTAAGATCGTTCCCGCAGAAGCCGCGCGTATGAACCGGTGCGTGGAAAGCGCGCTGCCAGACAGTCATGAACCAGCATCGGGGGGGGAGATGAAGTCATCCATCAGAGCGTCATTGGCATCGGGAATGGGCTCGTTCACGCCGTCGGAACAAAAAGTCGCGAAGGCCTTGCTCGACAAGTATCCGAGCCTCGGTCTGAGTTCGATCTCCAACGTTGCGAACTATGTTGGCGTTAGCGACCCGACCGTCTTTCGATTTGTCGTCAAACTTGGATTCAGTGGTTACGCTGCCTTCCAACAAGCGTTGCTCGAAGAAATCGACACGGCAATGAACACGCCGCTCGCCCGTATCAGCGCTTTTCACAGTCAGGCGCATGATAAAGACCACTCGGCAAACACGTTACGCCAACTGGCGACGGCAACCGAAGACACGGCCGATAAACTCGATCCCATCGAATTCCGTCATGCCGTAGATCTGCTCTCCAGCGAAAACGGCCGAATTTTTTGCGGGGGCGGACGCTATACCGCCTTCCTCGCCTCTGCCATCGCGTACATGATGGGTTACGTGAGGCCGAACGTTCGTCAGATCGATCCATCCGTGTCGCGCGCGGGTGAGGCACTCGTCGATATGACGCCAAACGATGTCCTCCTGATTTTCGACTTTCGACGGTACCAACGCAGCGTCGTTGAATACGCCCGTGCAGCTAAACGTCTGGGCGTGCGCATCGTCCTGGTCACTGACGAATGGACATCACCGATTGGCACATTCGCCGATGTCACGCTCAAGTGCCACGCGCAGCCGTTTTCGGTCATCGATACCAAGGTTCCGGCGCTCGCTGTGTGCGAAGCCCTGGTCGTCGCGCTCACCAATCGCGACCCCGAGCGTGCTCGTCGGCGCGTTACCCAAATGGAGTGGATCAGGACCGTTGGAGAGACTTACGCCGCTGACGCGGGGCACGATATGCCGCTCAGCCCGGAATCCGGCGTGGACTCGCCCGTTGCAGACAGTAACCAGAACTTCATTTGAGTGCGTCGGTGACCTGCCCCCGCCCTGACGCCAAGGCGCTTCTTGCATCCGACGTTCAATCGGACCTGCACCCAAATCGATAGTGCGCGGCGGGCGCACTTGACGGTCAGTTCGCGCGCCACGTCGCACCACGTCGCACCACGCTCACCGTGACGCGAATATAGAACGACAGGATGGCGTGTCCGTGTCGACTGCATCGGTAAGACGCCTGAACCGGACGCCGATGTTATGCGGATCGCCTCCGTCCAATTCGACACGATGAACCTGCCTCAGCCATTCTTTGCGGACAACAGGCAGGGTTGCTTGAACCAGGTCATCGTCGATGGCGGCGAAATTCATGCCAAATATTCGGTCCGCTTTCTCATCGTCGTCCAGCCGCGCCTCGTCCAAAATGCAACTACCCTCCTCCTCCAGTGACGGAAAGTAGACCAGATCGCACCATTGGCCGTAACTGGAGCGCAAATACTGGTCATCGGGGCACTCGAGCGAGAGCAATACGATGTTGCTTTCGGCAAGCTCGGCGAGACTCAGAAGCTGCGCCGCAACCGCACTATCGGGCGCTTTCCCAGCCCCCCAACAGGAGTGCCATGCCCAAATCGGAGGCGCAACCCCGCAATCCAATCCGTGCTTTTGCATAACTCGACACATGTACCGATACGCTTCCTCACAATTTGGATCGACCTTGCGCCAATCCCCATAAAGCACGCCATCTCGTAGCAAGGCGTTTAACTGCGCAATATGTTGAAAGGTCCATAGCCGCGTATGACTGTCCGCTTTCCGCGTGGGCGTCTTTCTCATCGGGGGCAACACAGAATTCGGAATTTTGAGTGCGTGAATAGTACAGGCTGGCACTTTGGCGTGGTCGCTCCTTCAGTGCGGCCCTCGCGCCCGTTCGACAATGACGCGATCGGCATCCCCGCTGCGCTGACCGTCGCTCGCCAGTTCGCGTTTCAAATTTACGACGTTGCCCGCCACAAACTCAAACGTGGAGCGTGCCGTCGATGCATGTGACGCACGATCCGCCAACGTGCACGTTGCCGGTGCCGTCTACATCGATCCTGATGCGCCCGTCCCGGCCGACGCAACGTCCCTGCGTTGCCACGTAATGTTGCCCGGATGCCGGCAAAAGGCCGCGAAGCCACTGGAAAGCCGCGACGCTGCCGTTACCGCTCCCGCACACCGGATCTTCGTCGACGCCGCAAGACGGCGCAAACGTGCGGACTTCGATGTCTGCGTCACCCTGATCGTGCTTGCCGAAGACGGTCACACCTGTCACGCCAAGACGCCGCTCGAATCGCGCCAGTTCGGCAAAGTCGGGGCGAAGATCGACAACGGCCGCAGCGCTCGCGAGTCGGGCCACAATCCATGCGGGCCCGACATCAACGATGGCCGGCACAGCGTCAAGCTCGATCTCCACGTTCAGGATCTGCTGCAAAGCCGTGATATCCGCTCGCGTCAGTTCGGTGACGGTCGCCGGCGGAAGACGCAAAGCAAGTCCGGATTCACCGCGTCCCGGAGCCGTCTGCACTTCGATGAGACCCATTGCGCACTCCTGCACGAGCGTGCCATTGGCACGAACAGCCGCCCTGCCCGTGGCAAGCACGGCGTGTGCGCTGCCCAACGTCGGGTGTCCCGCGAACGGGAGTTCGCTACGCGGCGTGAAGATCCGCAATCGGTAGTCGGCCATCGGCGTGCTCGGCGGTAACACGAATGTCGTCTCCGACAGATGGGTCCAGCCCGCCACCGCTTGCATTTCCTGTTCGTCGAGCCCATCCGCATCCAGCACGACTGCGACCGGATTGCCCCGGAAGGGTCGATGGGTGAAAACGTCAACCACTTGATAGGATCGCTTCATGGTTCACCTCGGGCAGACGCCCGTAATCGTTGGCTCAGGACAAACAAGCCGTCATCGCGGACGACAACGCCGAAAGCGCGACACCAAGCCGCTCTGGAGGCAGATATCCAAAGCCAAGACGGAACGCACGACGGCTGTCGCCGAACCACGTACCGCACGCCAACTGCAGTTCGAACGCCGGCAACAGATCCCAGAAGCGGGCAACGGCCGCGTCATCGAACACTGCCGGGCGAAGGCGTACGCAACATAATGCGCCGGCGCTCGGCCTTATCCATTCGAGCCGCCCCGCCTCACTGGCGCACCACGCCGAGAGCTCTCCAAGGGCGGCATCGAGCAGTCGCCGCCGAGGCGCAAGCACCTTTTCCTTGTTGTGAAGCAGTACCGTGGCAAGCGTTTCGTCCAGTACCGACCCGGAGATGACAGTATTGAGCTTTGCGACGGTAATGCGAGCGCGAAGATCAGGATCGGCGATCGTCAGCCAACCGGTGCGCAGTCCAGGCGCACCGAGCGCTTTCGATACCGAGGCGCCGGTCACGATGCGCGGATCGAGCGACGCCACACTTTCCATCGGGCGCTGATCGCCGTACGTGGCTTCGCGGTATGTCTCATCGACGAAGAGGATGGCCTGCGGGCAGCATACTTTCATGAGGGCAAGCAGCGCCTCGATGTCTTCTCGCGATGTCTGAACGCCGGATGGATTCTGCGGCGATGCCAGGCTGACCAACCGTACCTTCGGCGACAGGTTCGATTCAATCTGCTTCATGTCAAGGCGATAACCGCTCTCAAACGTAAGCCTGACTTCACGAACGCTTGCACCTGCTCCGACAAGACAATCGCGACTCGGAGGAAAGCACGGCGAGATCAGGACGGCTTCGTCGCCCGGCCGACAGGCTTCGAGCGCAAGTAGAAAGAGACCGAGCGCAGCGCCCTGCGTTGTCACGACATGGTCAGCCGGAACGTTGCAGGTTTGTCCGATGGCTTCGCGCAAGGAAAGCGCACCGGCGGATTTGCCGTACCCAAGCTTCAGGCTGCGGATGCTGTCGAGGCCCGCCATATCCAGAATTTCACCGACACTCAGGTCTTGCGACGTGCTCTCGGCCAGATTGAGCGGTCGATTGACGTCGAGCAGCGAAATAATGTCGTTATACGGGAATCGCCCCTGCCACTGGTGCGGCGAAGGGCAAGCGGATGCGGCGGTCTGCGTGGTGGCGGGAAGGGTCATGCGTCACAACTCCAGGGAGGGTCAAACGCTGCGGACCGACAACGATTGAGACGTCGTCCGACGAGCGCCTCGGCACCACGTGGACTTGAACCGACCACCCGGCACCGATCGAATAGGCGCATCGTAGACCTCCTGAGGGCGAGATAACAGTCACAATTATTTTTAAATAGACCGGCACAGTTTTGACTTGCGAGCGGCGTCGGACTGGCTCGATAATCGAGCCGTGATCGATTTCGTGGGCGGTTATGGATACACCTTCGCAGTTCCGTTACTTACAGTTGGCCGACCTCGTCACCAGTACGATCGACAACGGCGCACTGGCGCCGGGGGAACGCTTGCCGTCGGTACGAACCTTCAGCGAACAGCACAGTGTCAGTGTCTTTACGGCGCTTCGGGCGTATCGATTGCTCGAGGACCGTGGGCTTCTGGTGTCGCGGCCGCAATCGGGCTTTTATGTGGCCAACCGGCGTCGTCATCAGCTCTCGCTGCCGTCTGCATCGCGCCAGCAGCCCAAGGCGTCGACCGTATCCATCAGCGGGGCCGTTGCAGGTCTGCTTGAACACGCATCGAATCCCGCGCTGGTGCCGCTGGGCTGCACCGTGCCCGACGCCACGCTGCTGCAATCGAAACGCCTGGATCTGGCGTTGGCGCGGGCGGCCCGAAAGCATGGCGATCGATACAACATCTATTGCGCGCCGCAAGGCGATCTCGGGTTGCGGCAGGAGATCGCGAAACGGTCGATTCGGATGGGGCACGC
This sequence comes from Pandoraea sp., assembly GCF_041919235.1. NCBI lineage: Bacteria > Pseudomonadati > Pseudomonadota > Betaproteobacteria > Burkholderiales > Burkholderiaceae > Pandoraea > Pandoraea sp. The sequence continues at coordinate 17,878 of NZ_JAYRUC010000033.1, read as the reverse complement.
GATCGCACCGGACGATGTGTTGGTCACGAGTGGATGTACGGAAGCGCTCTTGCTGGCCCTGACGACGGTCGCGAACCGCGGGGACACGGTCGCAGTGGAATCGCCGACCTACTTTGGCCTGCTGCACACGCTCGAGATGTTAGGCCTCAAAGTCATTGAATTGCCGACCGATCCCATCAACGGCGTCGATGTCGAAGTCCTTTCCGGGCTATTGGATGCACAGCCGGTTGCCGCTTGCGTCTTGTCCTCAAGTTTCAGCAACCCGCTCGGTTGCGCGATGCCCGAGAGCCACAAGCGGGCACTGCTTTCGCTGTTGGCTCAACGCTCCGTTCCATTGATCGAGGACGATGTCTACGGCGATATTTACTTCGGGCGTGAACGGCCAAAACCGTTCATTTCGCTCGATGGCGGTCACAACACCATTTACTGCAGTTCGTTCTCGAAGTCTCTGGCGCCAGGGTACCGGGTTGGGTGGATCGTCGCCGGACGTTTCGGTCAGCGGGTGTTGGAGCGCAAACTCGCGTTCAGTCTGTGCAGTCCCGTTTTGCCACAGGTGGCGTTGGCTGAGTTCCTGGCGAGCGGGTTATATGACAGTCACTTGCGCCGTATTCGCCACACATTTCATGAAAATCTCGCACGGATGACGCGTGTCATCGAGGACAGCTTCCCGCCCGCCACGAAAGTGAGCCGGCCGGCCGGAGGCTTTGCACTCTGGTTGGAACTGCCGAGAGCGTTCGACTCCCGTGTGCTCTTCGATGAAGCCCTGGACAACGGCATTTGTATCGCACCCGGCGACGTTTTCTCGGCCAGCCGGCATTTTCGCAACTGCTTGCGCCTGAGTGCCGCATCGGAATGGAGTGAGCGCATTGAGCGTGGCGTTCGACGCCTTGGGCAGTTGGCGAAGGCACAGCTCGCGCGTTAGTCGCTTGGGCGATCCTCACCCCCCCCCTGCCCCTGCCTCTGCCTCAAAGCGGTGCGCCGGGGACGCTCAAGCGGTCAACGGCGGACTCGACGCGGCGACGCAAGCCTGCGACCCGCCGCTATGGGCGCGATGAACGCCACCGTTATCCCGGACAGCATGACGGCGCGTTGGGCGTGTGGGTCAAATGCAACATCGACGGGCATCGTTCAAGCGGTTTGCCCGGCGGGCGACCGTGCCCGACCACCCGTCCGGTCGTCCGGTCCAGTCCGCATCGGCTTGCGTCACATACCCCACTTGCCTGCAATTCCGGCTTAGAGTAAAACGCTATCTCCACTCAAGCCTACCGCGACGAACGTCTATGGACCAACCCGCCAAACTCAACGCCGACTCACTGGGCATCGTCGAATCGGTGATCATGGGCATCGCCGGCACGGCGCCGGCCTACAGCGTCGAGATCACGACGTCCACCATCATCGGGACGGCCGGGACACTCTCGCCAGCGAGCATTCTGGTGTGCGGGCTCATCATGTTTGGCATCGCGTACGCGTTCATCAACATGAACCGTGCCATCGCGAGTGCCGGTACTTCCTATTCGTGGGTGAGCATGGTCTTCGGGCGTTCACTCGGCTTCTTCGCCGGCTGGGCGCTTCTGGTGTTGTGCTGCGTATTCATGGTGTCCGCCATGATCCCTGCCGCCAATGCCACCCTGCTCATCTTCAATCGGCCCATGATGAACAATGTGCACTACGTGACGCTGATCGCAGCCGCGTGGCTCACGGTCGTCAGTGCCATTGTCGTCAAGGGCATCAAGCTCACCAGCTACGTGCAAGTGCTGATGACGATCATCGAGGGCGTCATCCTGCTCGTCATTATGGTCGCGAGCTTCTTCGTATTCCCGCATGCGCCAGAGCACGCGTTTTCGTGGGGCTGGTTCTCGCCCTTCGCGTTTTCGCCCAAGGCGTTCGCCAGTGGTGCGTTGGTGGCGATCTTCTTCTTCTACGGCTGGGACGTGACCATGAACCTCAGCGAGGAGACGCGTGACTCGAACCGCATCCCCGGCCGGGCTGCGTTCTGGTCGATGGTCTTCCTGATGGCGTTCTTCCTGATCTTCATTGTCATCGCGCTGCTGGGGCTGTCCGACGCCGAGATCCAGCACTACAACACGAACATCATCTTCGCCATTGCCGAGAAGCTGTTCGGGCCGACCTGGGGCTACGTCGCGATCATTGCGGTATTGCTGAGCACGGTGGGAACGGTCGAGACGCAGATGCTGCAGTTCACGCGCACCCTGTTTGCCAAGAGTCGAGACGGCGTACTCCACCATCGCTACGCGCGCCTTCACCCCGTTTGGCAAACGCCGCACATCGCCATCTTTTTCATCTGGATCATCGGACTCGCGTTGCTGTTCATGTCGTCTTACCTGCCGACCATCAACGTTATCCTCCAGGATTCGATTACCGCCATCGGTTTTCAGATCTGCTTCTACCTTGGGCTCACCGGGCTCGCCTGCGGCTGGTACTACCGCAAGGTTCTGACGCAGGGACCGTGGACGGCCGTGACCCACGTCATCTGGCCAGTGGCGAGCGGACTTTTCCTGTTCTTCATCGCGCTCTACAGCATTCCGACCTTCGACTGGGCCACCAATGTCGTCGGAATGGGGGGCATTGCCATCGGGGTGATTCCGCTGCTGCTGAACCGCAAAAAGATCCGGGCGATTCCCGCGGGCTGAGCCGGCGCGGTCGAACGCCTTGGCCCGGGCGCCGTCGTGTCAGCCAGTTGATTGACGACGGCGCATGGGTTGCAGTGCGTCAACGTGCCAGATGGTCGAGATAGTATTGTGCGGCGCGTGCCACGTGACGTTCGGCAAGCAGTGCGGCAAACGCCGCATCGCCGGACTGCACTGCGCGCAAGATGGCCGCGTGCTCTTCCCATGTGATACGCACTTCTTCGTCGTTGGTATTGACGAAAAGCATGCGTGAGCGATCGCGCAGCGAACGCATCAGCTCGGCAAGCATCGCGTTCGCGCCAGCGGTGTAAAGCAGATCGTGAAAGCGCGCGTTGAGCTCCAGCAGTCCTGCGGTCTCCCCGGCGGCGACCTTCGCGTTACCTTCTTGCAGCACCTTTTCGATGCGCTTGACCATGGCCGGCGTGCAACGCTCGGCCGCCAGGCGCGCGTTGAGCCCCTCCAGCGTCGCGCGGATCTGCACCATTTCGCGTGCCGACGCCGGGTCGAACGACGCGACGACTGCGCCGTGGCGCGGGCGCACTTCCACCAGTCCTTCGACCGCCAGCGCCCGCAACGCCTCTCGCACGGGAACGCGCGATACATCGAGCTCCTCGGCAATCCGCCCCTCGACGAGCCGGTCGCCCGGTTTGTACTGGCCGGACGTGATCGACTCGCGCAAGCGGGCCATCACCAGATCCGAAAGCTGCTGGTGCATGATCGGCTCGCGCCCGTTTGGCCCTGCGGCTCCCCGCACCATATGTCCCATCTCCCCAAACCCGTGATGACTCCGATCGACGCGTTACGCGTCAGACCACGCGCTTCACACATCAGCGCATTCTAGCAGCGCACGGCATTTTGTAGACTGTACACGGCGCGTAAAGTGCACCTGCTGCGCAACATCGACTTCCCGAGCGGCGTCCCCCTCAAGCATGGCGCGGCACCGACGCCATGAATGCCAGAATTTCCCGCCCCAGCCACTCCTCGCCCGAGTTGAAGTGCGCGACGATCGATGTGTGGTTGTGCCCGCGCATCTGGACGAAACGCGGTGCGGTGCCGCGTTGCCGCAGCAAGCCCAGGAAGAACGCTGCGCCATAGTCGTCCAGGAACCGGTTCTCGTACTCGGCGATGGCAATCATCGTCGGCACGGAATTTTGCGCGGCGTGCGTGAGCGGCGAGCGCTCGGTATAACATGCCTCGTCCGCGCCGAAATAGGTGCGCACCGGACCGGCGTTCGGATTGCGCGGATCGACATCCGCGAACAGGCGGGCGCTGATCAGCACGAGCCCTGCCACGTGACTGCACAGTGCGTCGCGCCCCCGCCTCAACGCGGGGTCGAACAGGCAACTCGCCGCATGTGTGCCGCCCGCCGAGTGGCCGATCAGAAAGAGGCGCGACGGATCGATCTGCCAGCGCGCGGCATGCGCACGCACCCACGCGATGGCGTGCGCAACGTCTTGTGCACCGCCCGGCCATGGCGCTTCATCGGCCAGACGGTACTCTACGTTGATCGCCACGATTCCCTGTCGCGCGAACCAGTGGCAAACGTTGTCGTAGACCTCGCCATTGACGCTCTTGTTGCCGCGCACGAATGCGCCGCCATGGACGAACAGAACCGCCTCGCGCAACCCATCGGCCCTGCCCGTCCGATGCGCCACTACCGGCGTGAAGACATCCAGGACCTGCCGCGCGTTCATGCCATAGGCCAGATCTCGTTCGACGTGGGGACTCTTCTCGGCAGCCGCCAGAAGCGGCGTATAGCAGTCGATGACGGCTTTTCGGTGGGCAAGGATGTCGTCGTTCCAGCGCGGCCCGAGGTCGAGCATCCGGCGTTGCTGTTCGGGCGAAAGTGCCCCGAACGGTGCCATCGTGGCACTCGCGTCGCTCACCATGACACGCTCACATCGCCGTTGACAAAGGTCTGACAAGCCATCCGATAACCGTTCTCGAGGTCTTCTGCGCTCAGATGACGCCGTTCCTTCTGCTTCACCTCGTCGATATGATCGCGGCCGGCTTCCACTTTGCATCGGCAGGTGCCGCACAGTCCGCCGCCGCATTTGAACGGAATTCCGCCCTTTTCACGCAAGGAGACGCGCAGCAAATTGCTATTGGGCGGTGCCTCGACCGTCTTGCCGCCGTTGGTCAGGAAAGTAATGTGGACCACCGACGTCACCGGTGCCTCCGGATGGCGCCGGCGCAGGCGCGCTTGCGCGTGTTCGTGCCCGACCAGCGCCTCCAGAGACGCGATGGCCTCGGACACACTTTCGAATTTCTCGTAGAACTTGGTCGGTACCAGATTTGCGCCGTGCGGCGCCGTCTCGTCGACGATCCGCACCCGTGCCGGACCTTCGATTCTTGCGACGACAAACGCCGCGATGTGGCGCATGCCGTAGTAGTAGTCGTGCGTTTCGACGGGTGTGACGCCCGGGGTCGGCTCGCTGCGATACTCGCCCGGCCGGCTCGTAAGTACGATGTACATGCGCTTTCCTTGTTGCGGGTCGCCAATCTTCCAGTCACGCTCAGCGCGTCTCCGGCAGTTCGTCGCCCTGCTCCAGTTCAATGTCGTGATCGATCCATAACTGGCAGACCAGCCGATAACCTGCGTCGAGCCGGTCGCCCAGTTGCTTCTTCTCTTTCCAGTTCGGCGCCGGTAGTTGCGCCTGCCCGGCCAGCACCCGGCATGCGCAGTGTGCACATTTGCCCATGCCGCACTCGTAGCGCAAATGTGGGAAGGGAAACTGCTTGATGCCCGCGCGAACGACCAGATTGGTGTTGGCTTTCACTTCTTCTCGATACGTTTGGCCGTTCCTGCGAAATACGACGACTGGCATGCTTCCTCCTTTTTTCTAACACGCCCCTCACTCGCCTGACGGCAAGCCCTTTATCAATGTGCAACGCTAAAAATGAATACTGTATACCAACATAATGCTGAGGCGGCTATCGTTGTTTCCAGTGCGGTCGATCCGCCTCGACAGGTAATTGCCGGCCTGTTGCGCGCGGTCTCTGTGCCCCCTGCATCAGAACGCTCAGACCGCTCAGACCGCTCATAACGCCCATAACGCCCATGCAGCGCCAACGCGAGCACGCTCACGCAGCGGCTTCCACTGGCGGCGAATGCGCAAACGTGAAGCTATCGACATAGAGATAGCGGATGCTGGCGCCACTGGCGACGAAAGCACGGCTCGCGTCCGCGATCATGATCGGCGAACCGCACAGATACAGCGCATGCTCCGACAGATCGGGATGGTCCGCCAGCACGGCGTCCTGCACGTATCCGCGAGCGCCCGGCCACGCGGCGTCCGGTTGCGAGAGCACAGGCACATAGCGGAAATCGTCATGCTGGGCGGCGAGTTGCGTCAATTCGTCGTGTAGATAGAGTGCCTCCGGTGTGCGGCCGCCCCAGTACAAATCGATCGGTGGCGTATCGCCGCTGGCCAGCATCGCGGCGAGCATGCTGCGCAGTGGCGCGACGCCGGTGCCCGTTGCAGCCATCACGATGGGACGGTAGTCGTCGTCGTGGTAGCCGAAGCCACCCAGCGGTCCTTCAACGTCGAGCACGTCGCCCGCGCGCAGCGCACTCAGACGCGTCTGAGTGAAATATCCGCCCTCGATTCGGCGAATATGGAGCTCCAGTTGGCGCGACGCCTCCATCGCCCCGGACCGCGAGGCGATCGAGAAACTACGTGGGGCTGCGTCCCCCGGGAAGACGTCGACATACTGCCCTGGACGGAACGCCCATGGTTCTTCATCGGCGAAGCCAAGCACGAGGCGGGTGACGTCGGGTCCCAGCGGCGCTGTGCTCAGAACCCGGGTCTTGCGACGCCGCGCCGGTGCGGGTGCGGCAAGCACGCGCTCGGTGCTGATGGCGAGATCCGAGGCCGCGCGCGCCTGGCATAAGAGTGCATAGCCTGCGTCGGCGGCCTCTTGCGACAGCGCGGGCGGAAGTTCGTCGTACTGAACGCGCCCGTGCTGCACCTTCACGCGACACGTTCCGCACCCGCCGAATTCGCACGCCGACGGCAGCACTACGCCCGCCCGCCGCGCGGCGTCGAGTACCGTTTCGTGCGCAGCAGCCTCGAAGCTGCGTTGGGCTTCGATCCATGTAATCCGATAGCTCACGAGCGACCTCTTGTCTGGTTCAGAGCTTGATGTCGGCCTGGACGAGCACTTCGCGTGCGCTCGGTCGCAGCAGCTCTTGCAGCGCGGCGAGACCGGCAAGACCCGCCTGCGTGTCCTGCTCGCCGTTGCCGCCCGACAGGCCGATGCCGCCCACCACCTGATTGTCGACCACGATGGGGAAGCCACCGACGAAGGCGGCGAAGCGCCCTTCGAAGCTCCACTGAATGCCGAAGGCCTCATTGCCCGGCAACGCGGGGCCGTTGGGCGGCGTGGTGAACAAGTGCGTCGAGCGCTTGTGACCTGCGGCCGTGAAGGCTTTGTTCCATGCGATTTGAGGCCCAGTGACGCGACCGCCGTCCATGCGTTCGAGCGCAAGCGGGAATCCACCTTCGTCGACCACGCAGATCGATTCGAGAACGCCGATCTCGTGCGAGCGGGCAACGGCGGCCGCAATCATGTGCCGGGCTTCGGCAAGTTCGAGTTTGAGAAATGGCTTCATGGTTGATGAGAGATGTCGTGAGAAAGCGGTCGTCAGACGCCGCGATAGACGGTCTTCGTCTGCAAATAGAACTCGAGTCCGTCGCGTCCGGACTCGCGGAAGGTAGCCGTGCTCGATTGTTTGAGTCCGCCAAACGGCGCATTGACCAGATTGCCGGTGGTCGTGCGGTTGATCTTGACGGTGCCGGCTTCGATGTCGTTCGCGAAGCGGTGCATCAGGCGCGCGTCCTGCGTGACGAGCGAGGCCGCGAGACCATAGTCGCTGTCGTTTGCCACGGCAATGGCGTCGTCGTAGCCGTCCACATCGATGACGGCAATCACCGGACCGAAGATTTCCTCCCGCGCGATACGTGCGTCTCGCGGCACATCGACGAAGATGGCCGGCGTGACGAAATAGCCATGCGCATACACGTCGTGCGTGAGTTGCTGCCCGCCGCAGACCCACGTGGCTTCGCGCTTGCCAATCTCGATGTAGTCGAGCACGGTGCGCAACTGACCCGCCGTCGCAAGCGGGCCGATATCCGTGTCGGGCATCAGACCATTGCCGACCTTGAGCGCATTGGCTTTCGCGACGAGACGTTCGACAAAGGCCGGGCGAATCTCGCGGGCGACCAGCACGCGGCTCGTGCCGGTGCACGCCTGCCCCGAGAGCGAAAACCCGCCCTTGATCGTGAGATCGACGGCGCGATCGATATCCTGTGCCTCGAGCACGATGAGCGGGTTCTTGCCGCCGAGTTCCATTTGGGTGCGCGTGGAAAACGACGCCGTCCGATGAATCTGCTCGCCGGCGGCCGTCGATCCCGTAAACGAGATCGCCTTGACTTCGCGCGCGCCCGTCAGTACCGGGCCGACCGCCGAGGCGCTTCCCGTGACAAAGTTCAAGACGCCCTTGGGGATGCCAGCTTCCACAAACGCTTCGGTCAGGCGCAGCCCGCTCAGGGGCGCATCCGACGCGGGCTTGAACACCACGGTGTTCCCACAGATCAGCGCGGGCGCGATCTTGCGTGCCGGAATCGATACGGGAAAGTTCCACGGCGAGATGATCGTCACGACGCCCAGCGGCTCGCGCACGGTATATACCGTCATGTCGGCATCGTCGTTCGGGAAGGTTTGCGCGCCATAGGACTGCGCTTCGATCGCGTAATAGCGAAGCGTCTGCGCCGCCCGCAGGAACTCGTCTTTCGCGAGGAGCACTTGTTTGCCCTCTTCGCGGGTAAGTTCCTCGGCGAAGCGCTCGGCATGACGCTCCAGGTAGGCGGCGGCGCCCAAAAGTATCTTCGCGCGAGCGCTCGTCGAGCGCCGCTTCCAATCGGCGAACGCCACTGCAGCCGCGTGCACGGCGGCCCGTGCGTCTTGCTCGCCGGACGCCTGGAAAAGACCGACCACGTCGCGGGTATCGGCTGGATTGACGTTCTCAAAGGTGGCGCCCGATCGGCTCGTGCACCACTCGCCGTCGATGTAATTCAAAAACGTTGGAACGGTTGTCATGGAGGAAGCAGTCCTGCAAAGAGGCTTGAAGATCCGCACCCCACGTTGTTCGCCCTCCTCCCGGAGGTTGAGCGCGGGGGGCGCGGCGCTGCCGGGCGTGGCTCAGGCCGCGAGTCCCAGCTCGGGCAGCGGGACTTCCTTCTCGACATAGTCGTAGTAGAGCGCCGTCGTATAGAGCAGACGCATTTGTGCCCCGATCTCGCAAATCTTCAGGCAGCGCTGCTGCAACTCCGGCGTATTCGCGTTCTCCAGCACGATCTGATAGCCGCGCTCGCCGTGGATCTCGTCCGACACGATGTGCAGATCGAAGAACTCGACTTCCTCGTCGGTGAACTTGTAGGTATCGCGCAGCGTGGGCGTCTGCTTGCGGTAGATCGACGGCACCTGCGACTCAAGTCCGACGACCAGTCCGGCGACGGCGACCACCGGGTCTTCGCGCATCGCCACCGCGTAGCACCAGCTCTGCAGGCCGCGCGTGGTCGGCGACATGTTGTCCGGGTCGACCACGCGCTCACGCGTGGTGCCGCACGCCTCGGCGAAGCGAATCAGCAGATCGGTGTGGCGGTCTCCTCCGATTTCCTCCTCGTACATGTTCGCGAGCAGGAAATCCTTCGCTTCGGTCATGTGGTCCGGCGTGCGCGCGTATAGATAGCCGAGGTAATCGGCAAACGGGCCGACATAGTGATAATGATTCTCGGCCCAACGGGCGAGGTGCGCGCGCGTGAGCTTGCCGCTTGCCCAGGCGATGCTGAACGGTGCCTTGTTCGCGCTCTTGCCCTTGATTGCTTCTTCGAGCGCCGCCCGGAAGGTTTCGCGGTCCATCAGTTCTGCCATTTCTCTCTCCTTGGTTTCTGTTGGGATACCCGCTGCGTGTAGCCATTGCCGGGTATCGATTCGTCTTTTGGTACACTGTATACCGTTTTGGCAAGAATGCCAATGCAACAATTTCGGCGTGCGGGTGGGGCTTGGATGCTGGAAAAACTCAGTCGGCGGCGTTGCGCACGGCGTGCGGCATTGGGCGTTCGACGGACAGGACGGGATTTGCGCTGGGTTTGAGCGGGTCGACGGCGTCCAGCGCGATGCCGTTCGTCTCGGGCAACATCCATGCGGCGATGATGACGAAGCCATACCCGACGGCTGCGACGATGGGAATCGCGAGTGTGAGCGTGGTGTGGCCAGTGGCGAGCCAGCCCGCCATGAACGGGAAGACAGAGCCGATGACGCGGCCCGCGTTATAGGCCACGCCGTAGCCGGTCGCGCGAATCTCGTGGGGGTAGGTTTCCGAAATGGTCGCCGCCACGCCCGCGAAGGTCCCCTGCATCAGCACGCCCATGAGGAAGCCGAGTACCACCATGACGGGCATGGGCGCCGGAATCAGCATGTAGGCGATGCTCATGACGAACGCGCCGAGCGCAAACAGTATGTACGTCGGGCGACGTCCCAGCCGGTCGGTGCACCATGCGCCCAAGGCATAGCCGACGATCGATCCGACGATCGTGATCGCCAGCCACACGCCGGTACCCGTGACAGAGAGCCCTCTCTCGGTCTTGAGCCAGGTGGGCATCCACGTCGCAATGGCGTAGTACGCGCCGAGCATGCCGCCAGAGAGCAGGCTGCACAGGAACGTGCGCATCGCAAGCGGGCCACGGAACACGCTGCGGATCGTCGTGAGCGGGCTCGTCTTGCGGCGCTCGGCCAGCGTGCGGGTAAAAGCTTCCGGCTCCTCAAGATTGCGGCGCAGCCAGAACACCAGCAGCGCAGGGGCAACACCGATGAACAGGCATACCCGCCACGCCCACTCGGGCGGCAACCAATTGAAGATCGCGCTGTAGGCCAGTGCTGCGAGCGCCCAGCCGAACGAGTAGCTGCTGGCGGTGAAGCCCGAGAACTTGCCGCGATGAGCAGGATCGCGGATCGTCTCCATGACAAGCACCATGCACAGCGACGACTCTCCGCCGAAGCCCAGCCCCTGGATGATGCGCAGGACGGTCAGTTGCGTGGGGGAATTGGCGAGACCGCAGGCGAAGCAGGCCAGCGCGAACAACGCGATGGTCCAGCGAAGAATGCGGACACGTCCGTAGCGGTCGGCCAACAGGCCAGCACCGATGGCGCCCACGAGCGACGCAATCAGCGTGTAAGTCACGATGCTGCCGGCGGTTGCCTTGCTCATGTTCCAGCTCGTCAGGAGCACCGGAATGAGAAAGGAATAGATCATGAAATCGTAGACGTCGACCGTATGGCCGATGAAGGTGCCGGCAAAGGCGCGCTTCTCGTTTCTCGACAGCGATTTGAGCCAGGACATGAAGGTGTCCTCCTTAGGTTGTCGTGGTTTCGTGGGGTTTCGTGGGGTTGCTTGGGGTTGCTCGGGGTTACGGGGCTTGCCGATGCGTCAGGCGGGGGGGACGAAGGTGTAGCCGGCGGCTTCGAGCAATCGGGCGACATGGATCGAGCGCAGGTCGTGATACAGCGGGGCCACGATCTGAACGCCCACAGGTAGCCCCTGCGCCGTGCGTCCCGCCGGGGCGACGCTCGATGGCAGGCCGCACAGGCCGGAGTGACCGGCCCAGAAAATCTGTGTGGTGAGCGGCTGCGCCTGGCCGTTGACGTTCAACGTGCGCTGCCAAGGTGCGCCCTCCTCGTTCAGCGCGAACGCCGGGGTTGCAGCCACGGGACACAGGAGCACGTCGACCTGCTCGAACAGGGCGCGCCAGGCGGCGGCAAAGCGCTCGCGCAGCGGTTGCAGCTTGAGCCAGTCGCGATGTCGCATGACCGCGCCGACATATTGAAGTGCCCCGTAGCGCATGTCGTGCGCAGGCACCTCGGCGGCGGCCGAGATGGCGGCCGCGAAGGCGTCGTCGCCGAGATAGCCGCTGGTCGCGGCGCGCAGCATCAACGTGTAGACGCGCAGCAATTCGCCGGCGTCGAGGGGTGGGCGTGCATCCCACACCACGGTTGCGCCGCGTCGCTCAAGGTCCTTTCCGAGGGCCACGATGCACTGTTCCACTTCGGCATCGACTTCGGCGATCGAATGGTTGGGCAGAATGCCGAAGCGGATCTGGCTCAGATCGGTGGCATGGCACCGGGGTAAATCGAGACGCACGGCGCAGGCGGCGTCGGCGGTAGGGCCGGCGATGGCGCAGAGGACGGACTCCAGGTCGCCGGCGCTACGAGCGAGCGGCCCGGCAACGTTGATGTCGGGAAACGTCATGCCGCCGGGCAGCCCGTGCCCGTCGAGCGGCACGAGGCCGTGGGTACTCTTGTGCGAGAAGATGCCGCAGTAATGGGCGGGATTGCGGACCGACGAGCCGATATCCGAGCCCACGTCGAAGAAGGCCATGCCGGCACAGACGGCAACGGCACTGCCCCCGGACGAGCCGCCCGGCGTGCGCGAAGTGTCGTGCGGGTTGCGCGTCGTGCCGTAGACATCGTTGTAGCTTTGCCAGTCGCGCAGCCATATCGGCACATTGGTTTTACCGAGCAGGACGGCCCCGGCATCCACCAGGCGCTGCACAACGCTGGCGTGACGCGCCGCGATGTTGCCGACGAATGCCGGATCGCCGACGGTGGTCGGCCAATCCTTGACGTCGAACGACTCCTTGACGGTAAACGGTATGCCGTGCAGCGGGCCGCGGACCCGACCTGCGCGAAGTTCGGCATCGCGCGTTCGCGCCACGGCGTAGGCTCGATCGAAATCGCTCACGACAACCGCGTTCAGACGCGGATTGGCGTTACGCCAGACCGCCTCGCAGGCCGCAACGAGATCGGTCGATGTCACCTCCCGACGCCGCAGCGCTTCCTGAGCGGCGGAAATCGTGGCGTAGTGCCACTCGGGCGCGGTCGGCGTCGATCCTGAAGCCGCTTCGGGCGCGCGTGCCCCGGCCGTGGAATTGATCATGATGGAGTATCTGTTTCAGTATTCTGTATACCATCGATGAACAAATTTACGTTGTCAAGCCACTCGTCTATCAGGGTTTGCGCTTAAATGCGGCGGCTCTCGCCGATTCAATCCACCCCCGATCGGGTACGCAATCACAGGTCGATGCAGGGGTGATCCGCGTGCACGCCATTACGGCAATCTATTCGACCGCGCTTGGGTACATCGATTCGAGGCAAAGAGCACCGGCATCAGCCGATGGTTTTGGGGTCATGCCAAGATGAGGCCAGTTCGCTATCATAAGCCTTCAAGTAATGAAGGCGGCGCGAATCATACGTTTCAGTAATTAAGGATCACGGCGCTTTCGTCCGCTGGCCAACGCGTCCTGGTGTTGCCTTCTTCAACTCGCTCACCAGCCGGCGCGTTGTTTCCGCTTCGGTTTCGGCGCGCTCAGCCCGCCGTAGCGCCTCCTCCAGCAACGACTGGGTCTGCACCAGTTCTTCGGCCGTTTCACGCTGCCGCGTGGCGGCTCCCTCCGCCTGCTGCCGCACTGCGCCCAGTTCCATGCGCAACGTGCCGATCGCATTGGCATGTGTCACGGCGCTTTCTTGCATCGCGGTACGCGCGGCCACAACCTGCGCACGTAGCTCATCGGCCAGCTTGTCGCTTTTCTGACGGGCGGTGCGCTCCTGGTCGATCTCGCGCAACGCACGTTTCTCGTGGCTGGCGGCACGCTCTTCTGCTGCATCCGCGCGGGCCCGCTCACGATCGAGCTGCGCGCCAAATTCAACCCGAGCCTGTGTGAGCTGCTGTGCCGCCTCGTCCAACTGCCGGCGGGTCTCCTGCAGACGCGCTTCGGTTGCTGCGTGGCCCTGGCGCTCAGCAGACAGCATTTCTTGAAGCGCGGCAAGCTGCCCGCGCACCGAGTCCAGCTGTGCCTGAATGACCGCGGTCGCTTGTCGCGCGGTTTCGCTTTCCGCAGTGGCTTGGTCGCGCGCGGCTTCGGCGGCGTGCGCCTGGTGGCGCGCTTCGGCCCGCAGCGCGGCCAGTTCGGTGGCCGCCGCGGACGAGGCCGCTTGCCAGATGGCCAACACTGCCTCGGCGGCAACCTGCTTCAAGGCCTCGGGGAGATCTGGGTGGTCGATCGTCACCCGTGTTTTGTCGCGCAGGTCCTGCCAGAACCGGTTCAGCACGTGGGAAGGTGTGCTCATGCTGCCCTTGCGCACCAGACTGTAGAGCTTGTTGGCCGTCGGTGTGACGCCATAGCGGAAAAACAGCAGCGCGCAGACTTCGCGGTACAGCTCCCGCGTCTCGGTGAAACGGCCGCGCAGCGCCGCGATATCGGCCTGCAGCGCTTGGTCTTCGGCGGTGGATGCGGGGTCAAGCGTCATGACGGGCCTGGATTTCAGTTCGAATGAGTCAATAATATGCCGTAAACCGCGTGATTTCATAATTTCAAGTACAAACTTGAGACATAAGTACGCTTATGTCTATAATATTGGCTCGAATCGCCTCCCCACGCTGCCCCTGTCGGTATGCATAAATTTGTGCCCTCTTTTTGCAGAATTTTGTTCCCGACCCCCATGGGCACGCCTGGCTGGCGCGCTGGAGCGCACGCACCGGCGGCAGGCGCGGCGTGACTCGGCTAGCTTGCGTGGCACGCCTGACGGCGAACGTCATCGCTTTGCGCAGCTGAATCCCGTCCATCGGATCGCCCCGCGCCGTCGGCGGGGTGAAGGCTGACGACGGACCGATGCGTTGGGGGAAGGTACAAAATTGCTTCAAGTGTCGGCTGGGGGAACAATTTCTTGCAGCGTTTCTCGACGCAATATTGTTACCATCGCCCTGCAATCGGCTTGCTGGCGTGCGACCAGCGGGAACAAATTTGTGCAAACCGACGCTTAGGCCGATACACCATGGAACTGCTCCCGATTAAACCTTTGGATGGCCTGGCCGCCCCGCTTCCCACCCCGCTGGAGCGCCTGCGCCTGACCCCGGCGCTGTCCGGCGCGGCCGGCAGCAACCGCGCGCCCGCCAGCGCCACGCGGATCGCCGCGGCCGACGACCTGGCCGCCGTCACCGCCTGGCTCGCGCGCTATGCCGACAGCACCGCGACGCTCACCACTTATCGCCGCGAGGTGGAGCGGCTGATCCTGTGGACCGTGCTCCAGGTGGGCAAGCCCTTGTCCTCGCTGACGCACGAAGACCTGCTCGCCTACGAGCGCTTCCTCGCCGATCCGCAACCCGCCGCGCGCTGGGTGCTGGCCGGCAGCAAGAAGCTTGCACGCGGCCACCCCGACTGGCGCCCGTTTGCCGGGCCGCTGTCGCCGTCCAGCGTGCGCCACGCGATGGTGATCCTGAACGCGCTGTTCGCCTGGCTGACCGAGGCGGGCTACCTGGCCGGCAACCCGCTTGCCCTCGCCCGCCGCCGGCGCGCCCCCACCCGAGCGCGCATCACCCGCTATCTGAGCCACGACCTGTGGGAAACGGTCAAAGACACCGTCGCGGCCATGCCGACCGAGACCGCGCGGGAACGCCGGCACGCCGCGCGCTGCCGGTGGGTGCTGACCGTGCTCTATCTGGGCGGCCTGCGCGCCTCCGAGCTGACGGCGACCCCCATGGGCGCGTTCTTCTGCCGGCGCGATGGCCAGGGCATCGAGCGCTGGTGGCTCGAGGTGACCGGCAAAGGCAACAAGACCCGGCTGGTGCCGGCGACCGACGAACTGATTGCCGAACTCGCGCGCTACCGTCGCGCCCACGACCTGCCGCCTACCCCGCAGTTCGGGGAGACGCGGCCACTGGTGCTGCCGGTGATTGGCAGAGAGGGTGGCGAGAAACCCCTGTCACGCGGCGCGCTGCACCTGATCCTGAAAGAGGTGTTTGGCATGGCCGCGGAGCGCCTGCGGGCGCGCGGGCCCGAGTGGGGGGCGCAGGCCGCGGTGCTGGCCAGCGCCTCGGCCCACTGGCTGCGCCACACCGCCGGCTCGCATATGACCGACCAGCAGGTCGACCTGCGTTATGTGCGCGACAACTTTGGGCACAGCTCGCTGTCGACGACGAGCGGCTATCTGCACAGCGAAGAGGATGCGCGGCACGAGGCCACGCAGGAGCGGCACCGCATCGGATGGATCAGGAAAGCATAAGGCGCGTCAGCACACCAAGCGAAGTGCATTTCCGCACCGATCTGGGATCGCATCAGAGATTGATGCCCAGCCTGATCGCAGGCCTCTACTACTCTTCCAGCCAGGCGTGCTGTCGCCTGGCCGCGTCCTCGCCGATCTTGGCCGTATGGGCCGCTGCCTGTTCAAGCCAAGGCGCATGCGCCCTGGGAACGACCAGCATCGCCAAACCCAGTCCGTCCAACGCACGCAGGGCGTGCTCGAGATTGACGCCCTTGCCGTTCTCGAGCTTGGACAGCATGCCGACCGAGACCCCGCAATGTCTTGCCGCCTGGTCAATGGGCATCCTTTTCCCTGCCCGCGTTGCTCGAATGCGGTCGCCCAGTTGGTGAATGGTGCGAATCGTCGCACGCGACGGTGGCTTCGGATCAGGTAGTGGTCGTGGCATGGAGGTCGTTCTTGCAAAAGGAACACCAGCGTGGAGAGCGGTTTTCTGTGTTGTTTCACTATCGTGAAATTATACTCTCACAATGGCGGCCGGATGCCGGCAAAGATCTGCGCCTGCTAATAAGCACTTCGCAGAGGGTGGCAATTGCAGACACGGCATCGAAAGACCCCAGAAGAGACCGAACACTACGGTCCTGGACGCAACCTCCGTAGTCTCTACTGGGGCCAGGCCCCAACACCTTGACTGCTCTCGGGAGAGCTAGCGTTCTCTTCGCTGCGTCGGACCCGTCGCGATGAAAGGATGCTTAGAAAGCGGTGAAGCCCGTCAACGCGGATATCTCGCGCGTTGTCCGCAAGACCGGTATCAGGACAGGTGGAGGTTGATCGGTGCGAGTTTAACTTGATAGGACTGGGTGAACGATGACCTCATGTCCACGCGTCGCGGGCGCTCAAAGTGAGCGCTCATCTCATGGAAGAGCGCGCATCATGTTTGTTGAGGAAGCACAACAGCGCTAGGCCGGTGAATGCCGCTGCTGCTTCGATTCCAAGCAACATTCGAACGAGATCATTTGGCCACCCGTCAGCGGAAATGCTGACCAGCCGCCCGAGCACCAGGCCGCTGGTGAACACGACGTTGATCCACATCGAGGGCTTTCGCCACGCCTTCGAGAGTAGACCCAGGGCCAGCAACAGACTGATACCGAGATGCATGCCACCGTAGTTGGCACGGATCTCATTGAAGGCATTCACCGAATGGGGTTGCATATCGAGGCCCGCCATTGCCGTAGCGGGGTCGTGAAACGTATGCAAGCCAATTAGCAGGAAAGCCAGTGCCGAAACGGCCAGGTATATTTGAGAGAGGCGATGCATGAGTTGGCTCTCAGGTAGCGGACGTTGACGGAGTGGGTGTCGACTCACTGCCGGTCGGCTCGTTCCTGTCCACCGTCCATGTGTGGATGGGTTCATGACCACGGCGCACCCATTCCGGCGGCCGCCACAGGTGTTGCAGTCGCTGCCACACGGGCCCCGGTGACATCACGTCACGCCACATGTCGACAAACTCGTGGAGATTCAGCACCAGGATATTGTAGGACTTAATCTGTTGGGTGATGCCGTATTGCACCGTCTCCCGTTCTTCTTCGAAAGTGCCAAACATGCGATCGAAAATGATCAACATGCCACCGTAGTTCTTGTCGATATATTGGTCGTTTCGGCCATGATGGGCACGGTGATGGGACGGTGTATTGAAGATGTACTCAATCCAGCCAGGAAGGCGGCGGATCAGTTCGGTATGAATGAAATACTGATAGGACAGATTCACGGCCAGGATGAGTGCGACTGCGGCCGGCGGCACACCGAGGAGCACGGGAGGAAGGAAAAAGATGAAACTCCCAGCGACCACATTGAGCATCGATTGTCGTGCCGCCGTAGTGAAGTTCATGTTCTCGCCGGTATGATGAACGACGTGCGCCGCCCAAAACCAGCGGATTCGATGGCTGGCGCGATGAAACCAGTAGTAGCAGAACTCGACCGACAGAATGATTGGGAGAATGGTCCAACCGTCCACCGGGATATCAAACAAACGTGGGCCTGTCGGAAATTTCGTGTTTGAGGCATAACATGTCGCCAAGGAGTGACGATGCCTCGCAAACCCAAAACCCCACCGGCAGAGCTGCCGACGATCCCCG
>NZ_JAYRUC010000032.1:0-40552 GCF_041919235.1 Pandoraea sp. | reverse complement strand
ATCAGTTGACTCCAGCGTCAGGCTTGGAAGAGTTGGGTCCACGGCTGCGCATCGCTGACCATTGCGATGCGTCCACCATCGTGAGAATCCATGTAAATGCCGAAGTGGCCCCCGGCGGTTTCGCGCACGTAGCGGCGCACCATCGATCGAATTTCGCGTGACGTGATGTCGTCGTAGGGCAACCGGTCGAACGGGAAGAAGCGGAAGTTCGGTGGCAACTCGTCCTGCAAGAGCGGTTGCGCGAGTCGCGCCCGATACATCAGATAGCCGGGATCGCTCTCGGCGGTGTCGAACACCGAGTAGAGGAAGGTGTCGTGCGGCACCAGCGCGAGTTCGCCGCCACCGGCGAGCGGCAGGCGTCCGTTCGCGAGACGGCGCGGCGCGCTGGGCAGCACCCATCCGCCCTTGCCGTCCTGCGCGAGCAGCAGGCTTCCGTTCGCGTCGATCAGATAACCGACTATCATGTCGTGCGACGACAGCCAGCCCGGCGGCAACGGATCTTTCACATGAGCGTAGCGGCCACGGCAGAAGCCGAGCGGCGCGGCCGGGCTGGTGCCGAACGCCTGAATCTGGCCGATCAGGATGGCGTGATCGCCGGCGTCGACGCGGTTGTGCACGATGCAGTCGAACCACGTCAGGCAGTCAGTCAGGACCGGCGCGCCCGTGTGGACTACGTCATGCCCGACCGTCGTGAACTTCTCCGCCGACTTCGATGCGAACAGGTTCGACACGTCGGTCTGTGCGTCATGCAGCAGATTGACGGCGAAGTGTTCCGCGCGCTGGAACACCGGATAGCTCGCCGCACTCTTGCCGATACACACGAGCAACAGCGGCGGATCGAGCGAGACGGATGTGAAGGAGTTGGCGGTCATGCCGCGCGGACGGCCTTCTTCGTCACGGGTCGTGACGACGGTCACGCCGGTCACGAACGTTCCGAGCGCGCGGCGCAGCGCCACCGGGTCGATGGCGGAAATCGCCGGGGTGGTCCCAGCACCGGCCGCCGGCGTCTGGCTCTGTTGGGTGACAGCTTGCATGTCGTTCACCTCGAAACGTCATTACGTTGAGGTCAACGATATGCGAGGACTTTTTTGTCGGCTTCCGTCGAATCGCAGGAGAAGCGAAGTAATTTACTCTCGATTGCGCGGCAGGGTTTTCATGGATACGGTCGCCACACGCCCGCCAGCATGCAGGCTCGACGCGGCAGGCATTGCTTTTGCCTTCACCGCTCCGGTGGATGATGCGGCCCCCGGTGCGGTGGGAACCGCGCGCTTCGTCAGCGCATGCAGATGAATCGCAAGCTCCACCGCGAAGCGACGCTCCGGTGTCTCCACGTCGATGCCGAACAACTCCTGAATACGCGCGAGGCGATAGCGTAGCGTGGTGACGTGAAGTCCCATCGCGTCGGCGCACGGCTGACTGCGGCAGCCGGAGCGCACGTATTCCGCCAGCGTCTCGAGGTACGGCGATCCCGACTGCCGGTCGTGTTCGACGAGCTTACCGATGGTGCCGTCTACAAAGCCGTGGACGTCCGACGAATCGGCCGCGCCCATGAGCATCGGCAAGGGGCCCAGGCCCGGCATGTCCAGTGGGCCGCTGCGACCAAACTTGCGCGCCACGCGAATCATGCGCCAGCAACGCTCCCATTCGCGCGCGAGCGGCTCCAGCCCTTCGCAGAGGTCGCTCATCACGACGATAGGCTCGCGTCCCAGTGACCGTGCCAGCGCCTCGCTCATGCGCTTGGCGAGGCGGGCGAGCGCGGCGGCGTCTGCCGAACCGTCCTGGGGCACCAGACACACCAGACCGCCTCCGATCGTCACGATATGCATCGGCACATTCAACTGACGGGCAAGCAATTCGACGGTGCTATGGCTTTCCAGCGACAGATGCCCGGCGGCGCGGCCTGCGGCCGCATTCGTTCGCTGATCGGGATAATCGACGACCATCATGCGCAGCGGCGCATCGAGTGCGACGACGAGATGGCGGGCGCGGCTGATCACATCGTCCTCATCTCGCCAGCGGCGCTCCACTATCTCGAAGAACAACTCGGTGAGCGTGCGGGTCTCGAACCGGAACCGCACCACGCTGCGCATCAGTTGAACGCTCAGCGCAAAGCGGGCGCTCTCCAACAGCAACTGCTGGAGGTCGCTCAGCGCTTCGTCGCCGAACGTGAGCAGCGCGCCAACGAGATCGTCGTCGACGGTCAACGGTTCAATGCCCGCGCCGACGGTGACCTGACCGGGCTGACGGCCTAGCGGCACGTCGAGGCGCGTCTGACGGTAGCGTTGCAGGGCGTCGCGCACGGTACCGCTGAGCTCTCGCCCCTGCGCGCCGGACAGCCAGCGTGTCCACGCCGCATCGTCCATCAGCGAGGGAACGGGCGACGCCGACGCGTGCCATTGATTGGCAAGGAAGTCGATGACGAGCACAGGGCGTCCGATCAGATCGCTCAGCGACGACGTCAACTGATCGAACGAGCCGCCGGCGAGCACATCGCCCAGCAACGTGCGTTGCGCTTCGAGCGTACGTTGCAGACGCTCGTGCGCCATCACCTGTGCGCGCTGCCGGTGAGCGCGCTCCACCGCAATCGCGCCGAGATGCACGACCGTCGACATGAAGGTGAGGTCGTCCTCGCCGACGTCGCGCACCTTGCGCGACGCGACCGTCAGCACCATCGGCCGGCCTTCCGTGTCGCGCGAGGCCATCGGCAGTACCAGCACCGTCCGGTAGCCGCGCTCGCGCGCTTCGCGCCGGTAGCCAAGGAATTGCGTGCTCTCCAGTGCATCGCGAATATAGACGGGTTCGTTCGTCTGCAAGGCGATGAGCGACGG
Organism: Pandoraea sp.; assembly: GCF_041919235.1. Taxonomy (NCBI): domain Bacteria; kingdom Pseudomonadati; phylum Pseudomonadota; class Betaproteobacteria; order Burkholderiales; family Burkholderiaceae; genus Pandoraea; species Pandoraea sp. The sequence continues at coordinate 37,724 of NZ_JAYRUC010000032.1, read as the reverse complement.
ACTGGTCGCCAGCTCCCAGCGGTCTTCGACATGCTGCGGCAGCATGCTCGTCTCGAAGCGCGTGATCACGAGCCCGTAGCCGTGTGCGAGATCGATGCTCATGACCGAGCCGAGATCCCAACCGCCTTGCTGCACCGCGCCACGCACGAGATCGCGAAACAGTGCGTCGATGTCTTCGTCGTTGCTGATCTGACTGGCGACATGGCGCAATGCCATGAGCCGTTGGTGATGTTCCGGCATTGCTTGTCTCCTTTTCTGCCAAAAAATCTACACCAAAGCGACGGAAGAAAAAAAACATCTTCCGACGTTCCAGCGGAAGACCGACCCCTTCGGGCGCAATAGCATGAGTCTCATCGGCAAGCCACGGACGTTTGCCACGTTTTCCCCAGGCGCCCGGATCGCCGCGGCGCACATCCTTCGAGCCGCTTCGCCGCCTGTGCGGCAGGTGACGGCATCTGTACTGCAGCGCAACAGGAGACACCCGTGAAACAAGAGCTTCGCAAGATCGCAACGTACGTCGAGACCACTTACCGTGAAGGCGGTAAGGCAGCCGAGACGCCGGTGACGACGGTCGTTGTCGCCGCCGTAATCCGCAATCCATGGGCCGATCAGGGATTCGTCGAAAATCTGCGCCCGGAAATTCTGCGTCTCGCCCCGGAGCTTGGCGCGCTCATGACGCAACGTCTGGTCAACGTCATCCCCGGCGAGCGTTTGGAGGCATACGGCAAGGCGGCTGTCGTCGGCACGAACGGCGAAATCGAGCATGCGTCGGCCATTATCCACACGCTGCGCTTCGGCAATCTGTTCCGCACCGCCGTGAACGGCACGGCCTTCCTGCCGTTCACCAACACGCGCGTCGGCCCGGGCACGCTGGTGTCGGTGCCGATGATTCACAAATCGGAAACGGGCAAGCGTTCGCACTTCATCACGGCGACGTTCCAGATGACGGATGCCCCTGGCCCCGACGAAATCCTGCTGGCGATTGGCGCGTCCGACGGCGGCCGCGTGCATCCGCGCATCGCCGACCGCTTTCAGGACATGGAAGAGATGGCGAACGACGCTGCCACCGCGGCCGCCACAGCCTGAACGAGCGCCACGATGCCGCCCGTCATTGCCTTCCTTAGCCGGATGTCTGCGGACTATCAACGTCCGTACCTCGACGCCCTGCGCGCGGCGCTGCCCGGCGAGATCGTCGCGCCGCTGGCCGAACTGTCCGCGTCGCAGCGCGAGCAGGCGTCCGTTGCCATCGTCGCGAATCCGGATCCAGCGGACGTGATGGCCCTGCCAGGCTTGCTATGGATACAGAGCCTTTGGGCCGGCGTGGAATCGCTCATCGCAGCGCTCCCGTCGGACAGTCCGCCGATCATGCGGCTGATCGATCCCGAGATGTCGCGCACGATGGCCGAGGCCGTGCTTGCGTGGACCTACTACCTGCAACGCGACATGCCCCGCTACGCGCGTCAGCAAACGCAGCGCGTTTGGTCGCAGCACGCATATCGCAAGCCGTCGCAGACGACTGTGGGGTTGCTCGGACTCGGTGAACTCGGGCAGGCAGCCGCTGCGCGATTGCGCGACGCCGGGTTCGTCGTGCACGGATGGAGTCGTTCGCCGAAGACGCTCGACGGCGTCGAAACGTACGCTCGCGAGAGCGGCCTGAACGCGATGCTCGCTGCAAGCGACATCGTCATCAGCCTGATTCCGTTGACGGCGCAAACCCGAGGGATGCTGGACGCGGAGCGCCTCGGTCGCCTGAAACCGGGCGCCTCGCTCATCAATTTCTCGCGTGGCCCTGTGATCGTGACGACTGCCTTGCTCGACGCCCTCGACCGGGGCCACCTCGCGCACGCCGTGCTCGACGTGTTCGACGTCGAACCGCTGCCGGTCGATTCGTCGTTCTGGGACCATCCACGCGTGACGGTGCTGCCGCACATCTCGGCACCGACAGATCACGACACGGCAGCGCAAGTGATCGCCGATAACATTCGCGACTTTCGCGAAACGGGACGAATCCCCAGCAACGTCAACCTGACGCGAGGTTATTGAGCATGCATCGCGATCAGGAGGTTCTCGCACTCCCGCCGCGCGTCTATCCGAGCGTCGATTTTCGTCAGGACGGCGTTCAGCACGGCTTTCTGAAAGTCCCGCACTCGAACGATACGAGCGCGTGGGGGGCAGTGATGGTGCCGATCACCGTCATCCGGCGTGGCGATGGTCCCGTCGCTTTACTCACCGGCGGCAATCATGGCGACGAGTACGAAGGGCCTATCGTGCTATCGCGACTGGCGAATGCCCTCAAGGCACGCGACGTCACCGGCACCGTCATCATCGTGCCGTTCATGAACACGCCTGCTGTGCACGCGGGAAAACGCACGTCACCGCTCGACGGCGGCAATCTGAATCGCGCCTTCCCGGGGCGCGCCGACGGCTCGGTCACCGAGCGTATGGCCGACTACTTCTCCCGTTGCCTGCTGCCCATGGCGGACGTCGTGCTCGACATCCATTCCGGAGGTCGTACGCTTGACTTCCTGCCGTTCGCCGCCATCCACGAACTGAACGACACCGAGCAGCAAGCCCGTTGCGACGCCGCGATGCAGGCCTTCGGCGCGCCCCATTCGCTGCGCATGCGAGATCCCGATTCTCACGGACTTTACGACAACGCGGCGGAAGCGCAGAGCAAGGTGTTCGTCACGACGGAGCTCGGCGGCGGCGGAACGGCGAGTGCAGGCAACGTCGCAATCGCGCATCGCGGCGTGTATGGCGTGCTCGTGCAGGCGGGCATCGTGCCGGCCGACGTGGCATGGCGCGACGGCGCTGACGCCTCGACCCGAGCAACGTCGGTACAACTCTCCATGCCTGGCGACGACTGCTACCTCACAAGCGAACACGACGGGCTGCTCGAAATGCTCCACGAGCTCGGCGCGATGGTGAAGCGTTGCGACGTCATTGCGCGCATTCACGACGTGACACGTACGGGCGTAGCGCCGGTCGAGTACCGCGCCAGACGCGATGGTATGCTGATCGGCCGACACTTTCCGGGCCGCGTCAGCATCGGCGACACGCTCTGCGTTCTGGCTGACGTGCTACCGAAGGCGTAGCGTCAACGATTCGCGTACGCCGCAGCGCCCTCTCTAAAGCGTTCCGCCTATGGTGAAACTCGACCGTTTCGACATCGCTATCCTGAGTGTGCTTGCCCGCGAAGGCCGCATCACCAAATCGCGTCTGGCCGAGCTGATCCACCTGTCCGTCTCGCCTACGTGGGAGCGCGTGCAGCGTCTCGAAGCGGCAGGGGTGATTCGCGGCTATCGCGCCGACGTCGACTGGAGCGGCGTGATGCATGTCAGCCGTATCATCGTCGAGATCACGCTCGCGCGGCATACCGCGCACGACATGAACCGCTTCGAGGCGCGCTTGTGCGACGCCCCCGAGGTCGTGCAATGCCACGCCACAGGCGGTGGCGTCGACTACATCGTGCACGTGCTCGCGCGCGACATCGATCATTACCAGCGTTTCATCGACGACCTGCTGATGGCGGACTTGGGCATCGAGCGCTACTTCACGTACGTCGTCACCAAAGTCGTCAAAGTCCAGACGCACGCGATCCCCGGCTGGGTCGACGCCGACTGATCACCGTCCGCGAAATCTTTCTCGCCGGGCACGGCGAAATCAGAAGAAAGCCGAAGTCCGCACTATCCGAACAGAAAAAACACCGGGCCTTCGCCCCCGACAATCTCTTCATGACGAATGAACGCCATGTCAGGAGATTGCCGATTCCAGACGTCGGGACAGGACTGCTGCGCCGCGAACCGGATTTTCGTCGCGTGCTCGCGCTATGGGGGCGTTTGTGGATCGCTATACGCAAGCGGTCGCGCGGTTACGCGTCGGTCCGGCGTTTTGCGCGAACGTCGATATCGGGCCACTCATGCATCAGGCGGCGTTCGACGCGACCGCCGCCCGCGTGGAAGACGCACGCCGCAAGGGTGCCCAGATCACCGTCGGCGGCGAGCCGCATCCGCTCGGCGGCTGGTTCTACAGCCCGACCGTCGTTGCCGCCGCCGCCCCCGGCATGCGCATCTACGACGAAGAAAACGTTGGCCCGATTTCCGCAGTGTGCGCGTTCGACTCGCTCGACGAGGTCGTCACCCGGGCCAACGACACGGAGTACGGCCTTGCCGCTTGCGTCTGCGGACGACGCGTGGACGAGATTTTTGCGCTGATCCGACGCCTCGAATTCGCGATGGTAGGCGTCAATGGCGCGAAGTTCACTGGCGCGCCGGTGCCGTTCGGCGGCATCAAGGCGTCTGGCCTCGGCCGCGAAGGCGGCATGGACGGGTTCGAGCCGTTCACCGAAACCAAGTACTTCTGCCTCGGCAATCTCGGCATCCCCATGCATCGCGCCTGATTCGCTCGTCCGCATTCATTTTTCGCTTCATTGATATCAAGGAGACGTCCCATGACCGCCTCGACCGAGCAATTGTTCGCGCAGGACCGCGCACACTTCATGCACCCGTCCACGCACGCGGCCGATCACGCTAGCGGCACGCTGCCGGGCAAGATCATCCGCACCGCACAGGGCATGCGCATCGAAGACCACGAGGGCCGCCGCTATCTCGACGCCTTCGCCGGCCTCTACTGCGTGAACATCGGCTACGGCCGCACGGAAGTGGCTGACGCCATCCACAAGCAGGCGTCGTCGCTCGCCTACTACCACACGTATGTGGGCCACTCGACCGACGCCATCATCGAGTTGTCGAAGCGCATCATCGACTGGTCGCCCGACGGCATGAAGAAGGTCTATTACGGTTTGTCCGGCTCGGATGCGAACGAAACGCAGATCAAGATCGTCTGGTACTACAACAATGTGCTCGGACGTCCGCAAAAGAAGAAGATCATTTCGCGCGAGCGCGGCTATCACGGCTCCGGCATCGTCACCGGCAGCCTGACCGGGCTGCCGAGCTTCCACCAGCACTTCGACCTGCCGGTCGAGCGAGTGCATCACACCATTTGCCCACACTGGTACCGCAAGGCGCCCGCCGGTATGAGCGAGCAGGCGTTCGTGGCGCATTGCGTCGAGGAGTTGGAGAAGCTGATCGCCCGCGAAGGCGCCGACACAATTGCGGCGTTCATCGGTGAGCCGGTGATGGGCACCGGCGGCATCATCGCACCGCCTGCCGGTTATTGGGAGGCGATTCAGGCCGTGCTGCGCCGTCACGACATTCTGCTCATCGCAGACGAAGTCGTGTGTGGTTTTGGCCGTCTCGGGTCGTCAATGGGCTCGCAGCACTACGGCATGACGCCGGATCTCATCACCATCGCCAAGGGGCTGACGAGCGCATATGCGCCGCTCTCCGGCGTCATCGTGGGCGAGCGCGTTTGGGATGTGATCGAACGCGGTTCGCGCGAGAGCGGCCCGATGGGCCACGGCTGGACGTACTCCGGACACCCGATCTGCGCCGCAGCGGCACTCGCCAACCTTGACATTCTGGAGCGCGAGAATCTGGCGCAGAACGCGGCCGACGCCGGCAAGTACTTCGGCGAGAAGTTGCATGCGGCGTTCGACGCGCATCCGCTCGTGGGCGAGGTGCGTGCCGTCGGCATGCTGGCGGCGGTCGAGTTCATGGCGGATGGTGCGGCACGTCAGCCGTTCGACGCCGCGATGAAGATCGGCCCGCGCGTGTCCGCCGCCGCACTGGCCCGCGGCATGATCGCGCGCGCCATGCCACACGGCGACATTCTCGGCTTCGCCCCGCCGCTGATCGCCACGCGGGCTGACGTCGACGAGATGGTTAGCATTGCTCGCGCCGCAGTGGACGACGTTGCAGAGCAGGTGCTGCGGTAAAGCATGCCTCTCCACGAGAAGCAGCACATTGCGCACGCCGTCTCCATCGGTTCGTAGGATGACCTCGAATTTCGGTGCGCCTTTAATGGGATGACATGGTGGCCCGCGCGCAACACGCTGCGGGTCGCGACTCCGTTCCCCAACATTTCGATGAGGTGCCGCGTATGTCCAACGAATCGCTGATCGATGCCGATCGCCAGTTTCTGATTCACCCTGTTGCAGACTACCGCGCGCATGAAGCGCAGGGCGCGACGGTGCTCACCAGCGGCAACGGCGCCTGGTTGCACGACGCGGACGGCAACGCCCTGCTCGATGGATTCGCCGGGCTGTGGTGCGTCAATACCGGGTACGGACAGCCGTCCATCGTCAAGGCGGCGACGGAGCAATTGAACCGGTTGCCCTACGCGACAGGCTATTTCGGCTTTGCCTCTGCACCGGCCATCACGCTCGCGCAGAAACTCGTGGAACTGACGCCGCCGTCGTTGCAGCACGTCTACTTCACGCTCGGCGGCTCGGATGCCGTCGACGCCGCTGTCCGCTTCATCACCCATTACTACAACGCCATCGGCAAGCCGGCCAAGAAGCACTTCATTGCGCTTGAGCGCGGGTATCATGGGTCGTCGTCCACCGGTGCCGGACTGACCGCACTGTCTGCCTTCCATCGCAACTTCGATCTGCCGCTGGCGACGCAACATCACATCCCGTCGCCCTATCCGTACCGAAGCGCCACACCCGACGATCCGCAGGCGATCATTGCCGCCTCGGTCGCTGCGCTCGAAGCAAAGGTCGGTGAACTCGGTGCGGAGCACGTCGCGGCGTTCTTCTGCGAACCGGTGCAGGGCTCCGGCGGCGTGATCGTGCCGCCCAAAGACTGGCTGCGCGCCATGCGCGACGCCTGCAAGCGCCTCGACATCCTGTTCGTTGCCGACGAAGTCATCACTGGCTTCGGGCGCACCGGGCCGATGTTCGCCTGCGAAGCAGAAGACGTCTCTCCCGATCTGATGACGCTCGCCAAGGGACTGACCGCCGGTTACGCGCCGATGGGCGCAGTGCTGATGTCCGACGCCATTTATCAGGCCATCGCCGACGCGGCGAAAGGCTCTCCCGTAGGGCATGGTCAGACGTACTCTGCGCACCCGGTGAGCGCGGCCATCGGTCTCGCATGTCTGAAGCTCTATGTTGAAGACGGTCTGCTGGCAAACGGTAAGGCACACGGCAAGACGTTTGCCGACGGTCTCGACGCACTCCTCGATCATCCGTTGGTCGGTGACTCGCGTCATCGCGGCTTGCTCGGCGCGCTCGAACTCGTCGCCGACAAGGCGACGCGCCAACGCTTCGATCCGTCACTCAAACTCCATGAGCGCATCGGCGCGGCGGCGTATCGCAACGGCGTGATTTTCCGCGCGTTCGGCGACAACATCCTTGGCTTCGCCCCGGCCCTGTGTTTCACGGCGGACGACTTCGCCGAACTGTTCGCCCGCGTGCGCGCCACGCTCGACGACGTACTCGAAGCGGCCGACGTGCGCGCCGCGCTTCATGGCTGAACGTCGCGGCCCGTCTAGAACCCGCATCCCATTCGCCCCATTCCGGAGACTCGCCCGTATGTCGCTTTCCCTGTCACGCCCCGATTTGATGCGCCGCCAGAACCTGATCAACGGCGAATGGGCCGATGCCCGCGATGCTCGCCGCTACCCCGTGCACAACCCGGCCAGCGATGCGTTGCTGGCGGACGTGGCCGACAGCACGGCCATCGATGCGCGCGCCGCGACCGACGCCGCCTACCGTGCGCTTCCCGCCTGGCGTCACAAGCTGCCGCGCGAACGCGCCGAGGTGCTCAAGCGCTGGCATGCTCTGATTCTCGCGAACGCGGACGATCTCGCCACGTTGATCTCTCTCGAACAAGGCAAGCCGCTTTCCGAGGCTCGCGGCGAAGTGGCTTACGGTGCCTCGTATGTCGACTGGTTCGCGGGCGAGGCGACACGCGTCTACGGCGATATCATTCCGCAGCAGCAACCCGGCAAGCGCATGATGGCGGTGAAGGAGCCTATCGGCGTCGTCGCCGCCATCACGCCCTGGAACTTCCCCCTCGCGATGATCGCGCGAAAGATTGCGCCGGCGCTAGCCGTCGGTTGCACGGTGGTCGCCAAACCCGCCGAGGACACGCCGCTCACCGCGCTCGCGCTGGCGGCACTCGCCGTCGAGGCCGGTGTGTCGCCGGGGGTACTCAACGTGATTACGGCGTCGCGCACGCGCGGCATCGATTCCGTTGCGGATTGGCTGGCAGACGACCGCGTGCGCAAAATGACTTTCACCGGCTCGACGGCCGTGGGCATTCATCTCGCGCGCGAATCGGCCGGCACGCTCAAGAAGCTCTCGCTGGAACTCGGCGGCAACGCCCCGTTCATCGTGTTCGACGATGCCGATCTGGAGTCGGCGGTCGTGGGTCTGATGGCGTCAAAGTTCCGGAATGGCGGACAGACCTGCGTTTGTCCGAATCGCGTGTATGTGCAGGCGGGCGTCTACGAGCGGTTCGCTTCACTGCTGGCCAAACGGGTGGAGGCGTTGCACGTCGCGCCCGCGAGCGATGCCAATGCGCAGATCGGACCGATGATCAACCCTCGGGCGGTCGAGAAGATCGGTCGTCATGTCGACGATGCGCTCTCACATGGCGCAACCGCTCTGACCGGTGGCGCGACGCTGCCGTTGCTTGGCCCCAACTACTTCGCACCGACCGTGCTGGCCGACGTGAACGACAGCATGCTCGTCAGTCAAGAGGAAACGTTCGGGCCGGTGGTTCCGCTGTTCCGTTTCGAGACTGAGGATGAAGCGATCCACAGAGCCAACGACACTCCTTTCGGGCTGGCGGCATACTTCTACACACAGGATATGCGCCGCGCTCAGCGGGTCGCGCAACGTCTCGAAGCCGGAGTTATCGGAATGAACGAAGGAGCCGTGTCGAGCGAAGCCGCTCCGTTCGGGGGCGTGAAAGCGTCCGGCTATGGACGCGAGGGATCGAAGTACGGGCTGGACGATTACCTGTCTATCAAGTACGTCTGTCAGGGCGGGCTGGACTGATCTGCGGCTCGCGGATCACCTCGATCACCGGCGTATTCTTGCTTGGCGCCTGCAACGCATAGCTCAAGTTCGAACGACTTGCGTGTATTCCAGTTGTTGGACGGACTTGGCGTTGACTCGATATGTCGAACAATCCTTGCCTCCGAAGTAGTCCAGGATTTTGTCCGCATCCCCGGTGGGGCAGTTTTACATCGGCGCTAACACGCACGACGGAAGCAGCCATAATTCCGATACTATGGAAATATCCAGTTGACCACGGGCTCCGCTCGACCGACGATGCAACAGACCTTCTCAGCCGACGTTTGCGTCATCGGCGGTGGCCAGTCAGCGCTGGCGGTGGCCTACTTCTTGCGCCGCGCCGCAATCGATTATGTCGTGTTGGACGAACAGCCATCCCCTGGCGGCGCGTGGCAACACACGTGGGACTCGTTGCGGCTTTTCTCGCCAGCGCAATGGAGTTCTCTGCCCGGGTGGCTGATGCCCCCCGGCGACGACGAGTATCCATCGCGCAACGATGTAATGCACTACCTGAGCGAGTATGAACGCCGTTACCAGATTCCGGTTCGGCGGCCCGTTCATGTGTCATCCGTGAAGCGCTCCGAAGCCGGCTTGACGGTTGAGACCAACGCGGGAAGCTGGCTCGCCCAGACCGTCGTCAGCGCGACGGGAACGTGGAAGACCCCCTACATTCCCGCTTACCCGGGGCAAGAACGGTTTCTAGGCCGACAACTGCACTCAGCCGATTATCGAAACCCTGACGACTTGCACGGGAAGTCCGTTCTGGTCGTCGGGGGCGGCAATTCGGGCGCTCAAATATTGGCCGAGGTGTCGCAAGTCTGTCACGCGACGTGGGTGACGATGGAGGCACCCCGCTTCCTGCCAGATGAAGTCGACGGCCGCGTGCTGTTCGAACGCGCCACGCAACAGTGGAAGGCCCATCGCGAAGGGAAGCCGGCGCCTGCACCTACCGGCGGTCTTGGCGACGTCGTCATGGTGAAGAGCGTGAAAGAAGCCCGCGCCAGAGGCGTCCTCCATTCGGTGCGCCCCTTCTCGCACTTCGAACCCGATGGTGTCGTGTGGCCCGACGGTTCGCACTCTCGCGTGGATGTCGTCATCTGGTGCACCGGTTTTCGCCCGGCGCTGGACCATCTCGACGCGCTCGGCGTCCGCGAGCCCGACGGACGCGTGGCGACCGATGGCACCCGTGCAACGCGCGAGCCGCGTCTGTGGCTCGTCGGGTACGGCGAGTGGACGGGCTTTGCGTCGGCAACGCTCATCGGCGTCATGCGCGGCGCCAGAGACACCGCCAGTCAGATTGCACAATACCTCGCATCGATTCGAGAGCGGAGCCGTTCTTGAAAGTCATGGTGCACCGCTGCACCACTGCACCACTGCGGCGGTGCTCCTGCCAGCCGCCCTAACGGATCAGAACGCGAGTCGGGTCAGCATCGTTGATACCACCGTCGCGACGCATTGACGATCTTCACGACCGCGAGCATGAGCGGCACTTCGATGAGCACGCCGACAACGGTGGCCAGCGCAGCACCGGACTTGAGTCCAAACAGGCCGATTGCCGTGGCGACGGCCAACTCAAAGAAGTTCGATGCGCCAATCAGGCAGGACGGTGCGGCAACCTCGTGGGCAACGCCGAGCTTGCGATTCGCCAGATAGGCGAGCGAGGCGTTGAGCACGACCTGAATCAGGATGGGCACCGCAAGCAGCACGATCACCCCCGGTTGCTCGATGATTTGCTCACCCTGGAATGCAAACAGCAGCACCAGCGTAAGCAGCAACGCCGCTATCGAGAACGGCCCGATCCTGGCTAACGCGCGCTGGAAGCTCACGTTTCCCTTGGACAACAACAGCTTGCGAATGACCTGCGCAATGATGACCGGGATCACGATGTAGAGAACCACCGAGGTGAGTAGCGTATCCCAAGGCACCGCAATGTTGGAGATGCCAAGCAGCAAACCCACGATGGGCGCAAAGGCGAATACCATGATCAGGTCGTTCAGGGCGACCTGCGAGAGCGTGAAATACGGGTCGCCCTTCGTCAATTGGCTCCACACGAACACCATCGCCGTACACGGCGCAGCAGCCAGCAGAATCAAGCCTGCGACATAGCTGTCCAGTTGGTCCGCCGGCAGCATCGAGGCAAACGCGTGTCGCACGAAAACCCACGCCAGGAACGCCATGGTAAAGGGCTTCACGGCCCAGTTGATGACGAGCGTGACGCCAATACCCTTGAGCTGGCTGCGGACTTGGCCCAACGAGGCGAAGTCGATTCGCAAAAGCATCGGGATAATCATCACCCAGATGAGGATGCCCACCGGAAGGTTGACGTGCGCTACCTCAAGCGCGGAAATCGCTTGCACCGCACCGGGCATCAGCTTGCCAAGTCCGATGCCCGCAACGATGCACAGCCCAACCCACACGGACAGGTATCGCTCAAAGTATCCGATGCCGCTCGGTTCTGGCGCCGACGGCGTGCCGACGGTTCGACGCTCCGACATCGTTACTCTCCTTTCTCGCGCAACGACGTACCGATGGTCTGCATCGCCTTTTGCATTGCCATGGCGTCGAGCTTCTCGAACGGCAGGTTCACGAACAATTCGATGCGCTTTTTCAACTGGACGAACGTCTGCAGGAACGCGCGTCGCTTGTCCTCATCGCTCCCCTCGATCCGCGAAGGATCGGGCACACCCCAATGCGCCTTGGACGGATGACCCGGCCAGATCGGGCAGACTTCGCCTGCGGCGTCATCGCAAACGGTGAAGATGAAGTCGATTCGGGGCGCCCCCTCGTTGGCAAATTCATCCCAGCTCTTGCTCCGAAGTCCATCCACGGGGATATTCTGCGAACGCAATAGCGCAATGCCGTGCGGATTCGGCGCCGTCCCCGGATGGCTTCCCGCACTGTAGGCGACGAACCGGTCACCGGCCAGCGCGTTCAGGGCGGCCTCGGCGAGAATCGAGCGCGCTGAGTTGTGCGTGCACAGAAAGAGGACGTTGTACTTGCGTTGTTCGGTCACGAAGTTTCTCCGCTGAGTGGGGAAGGATCGAATTATATCGATAATTCCAATATAATCGAATTGTTGTTGCCCGACAACTTCCGCTGGTCGGTGATCCGTTGAAGCGGGCGGGCTTGTCACTGGGTGACGTGCCCCTTTGGGGCGGGCAAGCGCGTGAGTCTGCCGCCGTCATCTCGATAGGCTTAGAATAGTCGCCTGACTTTTGCCATTGAGTACCATGAAGGAAAACGACGCAATCAAAGCGCTATCCGCGCTGGCGCAACCCACCCGTCTCGCGGTTTTCCGTCTGCTGGTCGCGGCCGGCCCAAGTGGGCTCAGCGTTGGCGTCATTCAGGAAACACTCGGACTCGCCAGCGCCACCTTGTCGTTCCATCTCAAGGAATTGGCCCACTCCGGGCTCGTCGCATCTCGCCAGGAGGGGCGTTTTATCTACTACGCCCCTGCAATCGAGCACATGAATGACCTCATCGACTTTCTGACAGAAAACTGCTGTCAGGGAGCCGACGTGTGCGCGCCGAAGAAGACGCTCAAGTGCAAGCCGAAGACGACGGTGGCCGCCTGATTGTCCTGGCCGCCCGGCAGGGTCGCCGAACGGCATCGGCGTCTTCGGCAGCCATTAGGCGCTCGACCGGCTGCGACAACGTTCGAGGCGGTCGGACCGACGGCCACCACAGGTCGCACTTCGGTTCGACGACATCGGCATGCCATCGGCTCACTTACGATTTAGCTGCTTGGCTCGCTTGGTCCGCTTGGTCCCGCTTGGTCCGCTTGACCCGCACGAGGCTCATGCGGTGCCGCGTTGCACGTCTCGGCGGCGCAACAGTTCTCAAGCAAAAAACCGATCAATGCCTGCATGTTCTCGTAATGGGCACGGTAGATGACGTGTCGCCCCTGTGACCGTCCTTCGATGAGCCCGGCATGCGTCAGCTCTTTCAAATGAAATGACAGACTCGGTGACGGCATGTCGAGTGCGTCGGCGATTGCACCGGCACGCATGCCCGACGGCCCCGCGCTTACAAGCAGGCGAAATGCCGCAAGACGCGACGCCTGGGCAAGCGCGGCAAGGGCCGTCACCGCGCGACTCGAATCGAAGGTCGTCACGGCTTAGTCGACCTCGTCTTGATGCGACTGTGTGTTCAGCCCCATTGCGAGCGACGCAAGATCGGTGTTCCCGTCAAGCGGCCGGCCTTCCTCGACGCGCTCGCTGTACCGGTCGACGAGGTAGTCTGCGTGAGCGCGCAGCAACAGCGTGAACTTGACGAGTTCCTCCATCACATCGACAAGGCGGTCGTAGAACGGCGACGGCTTCATACGCCCTGCGTCGTCGAACGCTTCGTAGGCTTTGGCAACGGATGACTGGTTGGGGATGGTGAACATGCGCATCCAGCGCCCGAGTTGGCGCAGTTGGTTCACCGTGTTGAACGATTGAGAGCCGCCGCTGACTTGCATGACCGCGAGCGTGCGCCCCTGCGTGGGCCGAATGCCCCCCATGGACAAGGGAAGTTGGTCAATCTGGGTCTTGATGACGCCCGAAATAGTCCCGTGCCGCTCAGGGCTGCACCAGACCTGCCCCTCGGACCATACCGACAACGCGCGCAACTCCTTGACCTTGGGATGATCGTCTGCCCCGGCATCGTCGGGATAGGGCAGGCCGTGAGGATCGAATATGCGCGTCTCGGCCCCGAACAATTGCAGCAGGCGAGCCGCCTCTTCTACCAGAAAACGTGAATAGGAACGCTGTCGCAGCGAGCCATACAGCAGCAGGATTCGGACCGGTTCCGCACCCGGCATTCCAAGTCGCGCCGCGATGGAGGTGTCCAGAAAGTCGGTGCGTGCGGCCGGAAATGCGCAAGCGTCCATGCTAGGTGTCGTCATCGAAGGGCTTCGTCCAGTATTCTACGTTTCCAAGTTTATGGAATTATCAAAGGATTGCAAGTAGAATCGCCGGAGGCAGCGTCGGCCAGGTCTGGAAGCGCCTTTGCGGAGCACGCCAATTTCAGAGTGCTTCGGGGCCGCACGGTATGGAACGCAACCCATCGAGTCCGCAGTCGGATCGGACCTGGCGTATTTGCACCGCGCTACGGAGCGGCGAATGGCATGATGACGACTCTGCGCGGCACCCTTGTGCAGCTTGATGTCTTGATATGGACGCAAGGCTACGGAGGGATCAGCGGCCTGCTCTCCATTCCGTCCAACATCGCGAAAGGCACTTGGCCTGATTCCGCCGCTGCGATATGGCGCGTTCAAAGGCAGTACGCGCTCGCCGAGTGGATGGTCCTCGCTGTGTCTTTGGTCGCGACGGTGTCGTTTGCTTTCGCCGTATATTTCGCCCAAGGCGCCAGAATGGCGAAACACGAGACATCGCCGCCGGCAATTTCCCCGGAGTCATCCCGATGAACGACAACGGCATCAGAATTCGCAGTGCCAGTGCAGATGAATTGCCCAGGATTCGTGAAATGTTGGCCGATTGCGGCCTACCGTGCGACGACGTCACCCCGTCTGCCGGGATCGACTTTTTCGTCGCCGTAACGAGCGCGCATTCCGTGGTCGGGTGTGTCGGATTGGCGTCGTTTGCCACGATTGGCTTGCTGCGCTCCCTCGCTGTTGCGGAACAGGCCAGAGGAGGGCAGATCGGACATGCGCTGATCGCCGTCGCCGAAGCGCAAGCCCGACGGCGAGGCGTTGTCGACGTGTACCTGCTGACGACGACTGCGAGTCGCCTCTTCGCCCGGCAAGGCTACGACGTCGTCGAGCGTCGCCTCGTGCCGGAGGTGCTGCAACGCAGCGCGCAGTTCGCTACGCTGTGCCCCGCGTCGGCCGTTTGCATGCACAAAGACATGGGCGCAACGGCATTGCGGGTAGCGTCGTCCGACGCTCACCCCTAACTTCGGGCTCACGCGCGACGAACACCTCGCAACGTCTACGCGTGCCGGTCGACGCGCGGCCGCCGCCGCATTAGCGACGCGGCGGCGAGCGCATGACGCCGGTGGTTCATCCGGTCGCCGCGCCTTCTCGGGTCATCGGCGCCCGGATGCCGATCTCATTTCCCTGCCAGCATCGAACCGCGTTCGCGTAAGTTCACGTGCATGTCGAACGCGCGCTCCAACGCGTGCGGTGTTTGCCCGCCATAGCGCAGTGCGTCGCGATAATAGTCGCGCAGCAGGTCCCGATAGCTTGGGTGCGCGCAATGCTCGATCACCAGCTTCACGCGCTCGCGCGGCGCGAGTGTGCGCAGATCGGCGAGGCCCTGTTCCGTCACGATGATGTCCACATCGTGCTCGTTGTGATCGACGTGCGGCACCATCGGAACGATGCTCGAGATCTTGCCGTCCTTGGCAATCGACTTGGTGGCGAAGATCGCCATGCGGGCGTTGCGAGCGAAATCGCCCGAGCCTCCTATGCCGTTCATCATGTGCGTGCCGCCCACGTGCGTGGAATTCACGTTGCCGTATATGTCTGCTTCCAGCGCGGTGTTCAACGCAATCAGCCCCAGCCGTCGAATGACTTCCGGATGGTTGCTGACTTCCTGCGGACGCAGGACAAGCTTGTCCCGGTAACGCTCGAGTTGCCGGAACACGCGATCCTGCACCGACTGCGACACCGTGATCGACGAGCCCGACGCGAACACCATCTTGCCCGCGTCCATCAGGTCGAATGTCGAGTCCTGAAGGACCTCCGAATACATCGTGAGGTTCTCGAACGGCGAGTCGATGAAGCCTGCGAGCACCGCGTTGGCAATGGTGCCGATGCCCGACTGAATCGCGGGCAGTGTGCGCGGCAGCCGGCCGCGCGAGACTTCATGCTGGAAAAATTCGATGAGATGGCCGGCAATGCACTGCGTGTGCGCATCGGGCGGAAGTGCGTTGGAGGCGCTGTCCGGCGTGTCGGTAATGACGATGGCGGCAATCTTCTCCGGCGCAATCTGCACGACACGCGTGCCGACACGGTTGCGCACGTCGACAATCGGCAGCGGCATGCGGTGCGGACGCTGGCTCGGAATCCAGATGTCGTGCATGCCTTCGAAAGCGAGCGGCTGGGCCAGATTGATCTCGACGATCACCTTTTCCGCAAGGATCGCAAAGCTCGCCGAGTTGCCGACCGACGAACTCGGCACGAGCCCGCCATCTTCGGTAATGGCGACAGCCTCGATCACGGCCACGTCGAGCTTGCCGAACTGACCTGTGCGCAGGAATTCAACCGTCTCCGACAGGTGCTGATCGACAAACATCACCTCGCCGCGGTTGATTGCGCTGCGCAAGGTCGTGTCGACCTGGAACGGCAAGCGCTTCGCGAGTACGCCCGCTTCCGTGAGCGTCTTGTCGGAATCGTGCCCCAGCGATGCACCGGTGATCAGCGTGATCTTCATCGGGTGGGCTTGCGCGCGCTTGGCCAGTGCAATCGGCATGTCCTTGGCGTCGCCGGCGCGGGTGAATCCGCTCATGCCGACCACCATGCCGTCGCCGATCAGCTTTGCAGCATCGTCGGCACTCATCACCCGGTCGCGCAGCGACGCCAGGCGGATGCGGTCTTCATACATTGTCAGGCTCCTCGTCTCTCTTATTGGAATCTCTCGATCTCTTGGCGTCGCGGCTAAAGGCAAGCCCATCCGCGCCTGACTCGAAGTGTATTGACCCGGTGTCTACATTTCCAATATATTGAACGCGCATTTTCAATACTTTTTATGTCTTGAAGACATCGAACACTGGCGGGGCCGGGCTGACAGAGGAGGGCTCATGGAATTGCGGCATTTGCAATATTTCATTGCGGTCGCCGAGGAGCGTCATTTCACGCGGGCGGCCGCGCGCGTCGGCATCCAGCAGCCGCCGCTGAGCCTGCAGATCCGGCAGCTCGAGGCGGAATTGGGCGGGCCGTTGTTCGTGCGCTTGCCACGCGATGTCGTGCTCACAGCACTGGGTGAGGCGTTCCTGCCGGAGGCGAGGCAGGTGCTGGAGCGGGTGGAGCGCGTCAAGCGCAGAATGCTGCAGATTTCACACGGCGACGCGGGCCATATCCGCATTGGGTTTGCGGGGGCGACATACTTCGAGCCGCGCATTCCGGCGTGGATCCGTGACTTCCGCGCCCGGTATCCCGACGTGCAACTCCATCCTCAACAGAGCAACACGGCGAGTCTGCTGGCGGCGCTGTTGGACGACGGCGTCGACGCGGCGTTCGTGCGCACGCCGTTCGAGATGCCGGCGGGCGTCGTGAGCGTTCCGGTCGCCGATGAGCCGATGGTGCTGGTGTTGCCGCTTGGACATGCGATGTGTACGCGGGAGCGCGTCCCGCTGGCGGCGCTCGCCCAGGACGAGTTCATTTTGCTGCCGCGCGAGATCAGCCCCGCGTTGTACGATCGCACGATCGCGGCTTGCGAGTCGGCAGGGTTCCGGCCGAAGCTGGGGCAGGAGGCGCCGCAGATTACATCCATCGTGCCGATGGTGGCCGCCGGGTTCGGGGTATCGCTGGTGCCTGCGTCGGTGAGCCAGATCCGCACACCCGGCATGGGGTTCTGGCCGATCGACGGCGACGTGCCCCATGCGCCGATCAGCCTCGCTTATCGCGCGGACCACGGTTCGGCCGCACTCGACCGGTTTATTGCGATGTTGCCTGCAGATTCGCCAGACAGTAGCGGCAGCGGACCGCTTGACGCTTGATCGTCTCGGCGCAGTAGGGGCAGCGCTTTTCGTCACCCGCGAGGGTCGTGCCTTCATTGGCCGCCGACGAGGATATCTGGCCGATTGGGCCGTTCGCGAGATGCGCAGCGAGTGACGATATCGCCGGCGCGAGGGCGATGGGCGCGTGGGCGCCCCCGGGGCTCGGGGTATCGGTGTAGGCATCGTAGCCCCGCTGACGCGGGCTCGGCACGGCATCGTCACGCGTGGGCAGCCACCCATTGGCGCGCAACCTGCCGACGAGCAGCGGGTGAATCGTCAGCGAGTAGAGCAAACAAGTGGCGGGCAGTGAAAACGCCAGCGCCGATTCCTTCCAGATCAATGCGGGGCCGATGGCGAGGACGGTCCAGGCGAGCGCATGCCACGCAAAGCCATACGCCAGCAAGTAGAGCGGGCCGAGGAAGAATGCCGCGACGCACGACATATACGTGATCGCGACGACATCGCCGTTCGCCGGATTGCGAAATTTGAGTGTCATGGCGAGGTTGTGAACGCAGTGGGGGAAGCACCACATTACCGGAGCGCCGACCCCATTTCGTCCCCCCTGAGAATGCCGTTGGATCGTCGACGGCGCTCAAACCGATTGGGCCGCAGCACGAGCGGCATCCGGCAAATTACCGAGAGTCGCGACCGCAATTCCGAACTACAGTGAAACTGCCGTGGCTCAGACGTGCCCCCGACCTCCACGGACTATCCGGCTCGCCGCATCGGCGGGCCGCTTTTTTTTCGTCCGTTTGTCGAGATTCTTGAACATGCTAGGATTTCCGAAAGAACAGCATGGGTCGGCAATCCCATTGCTGTCATTGGAAAGAGGGGGACATGTGACGCAATCATTCCGTTTTTCTTGGCACTACGTCAGCAACACGCCGCCCGGGCGCCCGTTCGACCTGGAGGGGGCCATTACGCCGCGTACCGACGCGCGCTTCGACGGTGCCGTCGATGCGTACTGCGAGGGGCACTACATTGGCCGTTGCGAATTCTCCAGCATCGACGCCAACGATGCGTCAGACGCGGCACAGCAGATCCGCAAGCGCATCGAGCGCCGCATCGAAGACCGCGTCGCCGGCGAAAGCGAGACCTCGCACTGACCGCTGGACTTATCGAAGCACTTGCCGAAGCACTAATCGCACCATTTATCGCACCATTTATCGCCGCATCGATCGCTGCGTCAATCGCAACACTCCCCGCGCATCACATGCGTACCGCAAGCGTATCGCACGCAAAGCGACACCGCCGGTGGCGGTCGTTCAGCGCCAGCGATGGCAGCATCGACTGCCCCAGCCACCCCAGCCGCGTCCCCATGAAAATGAAAACGACACAGGGTTGACCCACGGCGACGGGGCGAACGTCGGGTAGGCCGAATAGGCCGAATAGGCTGGATAGGCAACGTACGCCGGGTAAGCCGGGTAAGCCGAATACGTCGAATAAGTTGGATAGGCCACGTAGGCTGCGTCCGGCGAATACACGACGGCACCGGACGGCACATGCACCGTTGGCGGCGGGACATAGTCCGGCGGTACGGGAGACCCATTGGGATTGGCGGGAGCGCGCGGTGCTGGCTGGCTCGGTGGTCGGTAATCCGGCGGCACAGGCGAGCCGTTTGGATAGGTCTCACGCCGCGCCGTGCCCGCAGGCGGCGGCGGAACCGGCGACGATCTCACAGCGGCCGCGGAGACACGCGGCGTGGGCACCGGCGTGGTCGCCACATCGGCGGCACCCGGCGTGCCGGGCGCCGCCCGCATGGCTTGCGGCGCGAAAGGGGTGGGAGACAGCGTGAGCGCGCCCCCTGGATACGGCACGACATAGCAGCCGGCGAGCGGCAACACACAGAGCAGGGTAACGAGCGGCGCGAATTTCATGGAGACGAGTGTAGCGCAGGACTGCGCGCCGCCAGCCATGCCGCCGACGCGCCTGGATCACGATCCGTGAATGCCAGTGAGCACGAAGGGACTCGCGATCGAGAGGCAAAAAAAACGGCCAGCAATTTGCTGGCCGTGAAATCCACCAGGAGGAGGTGGAGGAGACAGGTGCAACTATATCAGGGAAATCCCTAGACGGGTTAACCTTTGCTGGAAATATCTGTAGAAAAACCACAACTGCGACAATTCGTCGCGTTGGCACACGTCAATCGCCCAATTCCATGTCCCGCATGGCTCTGCGATGCGCGACCCAGGCGTCATCCCATGCTCCCGATGGAGAAAAACCACAAACCCGATCGTCAGGGTCCGCTTCAGCGACCCTTTAATCTCGTTCGGCCCGTGCGTCCAAGGCGATTGGCATCCTCCGAAAATCTAAGTGTTAACACTAGGCATTGATTTACGTTCGGCGATATAAACTTCCGCAAAGCGTAATTTCATGGGCGACGGGGGTGGCTTGTCCGCAGTTCGTCCCGATGCATGAAATGCCTTGCTGGCCTGACCGGGCGGCAGGGTGCCGGGTGTGCGGCGACGACTGGAGAGACCGGCGCCTTGACCGGTACGCAATGCCACGAAGTTGCGAAAACGTTTGGAGACACGATGAAAGCAGCAGAAGTGAATGTCGGCGCGCTGATCGACGAGAGTCGTTTGGGGGCTTATCAATGGTGGGTGATCGTGCTGTGCGCGATGTGCCTGGTGGTGGATGGTTTCGATGTCCAGGCCATGGGTTATGTGGCCCCTGTGGTGATTCGCGAATGGGGTATCGCCAAGGAAACGCTCTCGCCGGTGTTCGGCGCGGGCCTGTTCGGCATGCTGGTCGGCTCGCTCACGTTCTCGGCGCTGGCCGACAAGTTGGGCCGCCGCCCGGTGCTCATCGGTGCGACGTTGTGCTTCTCCGTGTGCATGATGGTCACCGGTTTTGCCAACACGATTACGGAACTGGTCATCTGGCGCTTTGCGGCCGGGCTGGGCCTGGGGTGCATCATGCCCAACGCAATGGCGCTTGCGGGGGAGTACAGCCCGCGCCGCATTCGCGTGTCGCTCATGATGATCGTGTCGTGCGGCTTTACGCTGGGCGGTGTGGTCGGTGGCCTCATCACGGCGGCCATCATTCCGAGTCTGGGCTGGCGCGCGGTGTTCTACATCGGCGGCGCCATTCCGCTGGTGCTCGGCGTGCTGATGTGGATCTCGCTGCCCGAGTCGATTCAGTTCCTGATGTTCAAAAAGAGCGATAGCGCACGTATTCGCAAGCAATTGCTGCGTGTGGCGCCGGGGGCCAGCGTTCCGGCCGACGCCCGCTTCGTGCTTGACGAGCAAAAGGGAGAAGGCGTGCCGTTCATCGAGTTGTTCAAGGACGGCCGAGCGCGTGTGACGCTGCTGCTCTGGGTCATCAACTTCGCCAACCTGCTCGACATGTACTTCCTCTCGAACTGGTTGCCGACGGTGATTCGCGACGCGGGCTATTCGACGCAAGTCGCCGTGATGGCGGGGACTGCGCTGTGGGCCGGCGGCGTGATCGGCACGCTGCTGCTCGGCCGGGTGATCGACCGGGTGGGCTTCACGAGCGTATTGGCCGTGACGTTCCTGATCGCGATCGCAGCGACGGCGGCGATCGGCAATCCGGTGGTGATGGTGTCGATGCTGGCGGTGTTCATCGCGATCTTCTTCGCGGGTTTCTCGATCATCGGCGGACAACCGGCGCTCAACGCGCTGGCCGCAACGTATTACCCGACGTCGCTGCGCTCTACCGGCATCGGCTGGAGCCTCGGTATCGGGCGAATCGGTTCGGTGCTCGGTCCGGTGCTCGGCGGCGCGCTCATGCATCTGCAATGGTCGTCGTCGTCGCTGTTTCTTGCGGCGGCGGTGCCGGCGTGCGTTTCGCTGATCGGCGTGTTGGCGATTGCCCGCACGCAGCGCGGTAGCGGCGGCAATCTGCGCACGGCAGCGGCTGGCTGACGGTGTCAGTACCGCGGCCCCGACGGCTTTGCCAGGCGCTGCAGCCAGGGGTCCGATGACGAATCGCGATCGAGTATGAAAGTGCGGCGCCCGCCAGCGTTATCATGGCGGGCGTCGTTGTTTGCGCGGCGTCGCCTGCGGCGCGACAGGCTTCGCACCGAACCCTCCGAGCTCTCATGACATCGACGTCCGAACGCTGCGCTGCGTTGCCTTCCGAGCGGGTGTTGCTCGGCATTCTCGGCCTGTTCATGATGATCGCGCCGGCGTCCACCGACATGTATCTGCCGGGGCTCGTGACGATGCGCCACGCGTTGGGGGCAAGTGCGGCAGCCACGCAGCTCACCCTCTCATACTTCTTCCTGGGGTTCGCCTTCGGACAGCTCGTGTGGGGGCCGCTCGCGGATCGGTTCGGACGTCGTCGCCCGATGGCCGCGGGGATCGCGCTGTATATCTTTGGCAGCATCGGCTGTGCGTTCGCCGATACCATCGATCACATGATGGCATGGCGCTTCGTGCAGGCACTCGGCGGCTGCGCCATGCCGGTGATTGCCCAGGCGATCGTGCGCGACGTCTACGGGCCGCGCAACAGTGCGCGGGCCTTTTCGATCATGTTGCTGGTGATGAGCGTTGCGCCGATCGTAGCCCCCCTCGTCGGCGGCCAGATGCTGCGTTTCACGACATGGCGGGTCATCTTCGGCGTCCTCGCGGCGTTCGGCGCGGTGGCGATGCTCGCCCTGTGGCGTCTGCCGGAGACCGGGGCCGTCCATGCGCGACAGTCGGGCGGCCCGCGCGCCGTCGCGGCGTCATATTGGCAGTTGCTGCGCGATACGCGTTTCGTCGGCTACACGCTGGCGGGCGGGGCGGTCTTTGGCGCGTCGTTCACCTACATTACCGGCACGCCGCTGGTGTACATGGAGTACTTCCATGTGTCGCCGCAGTTTTTCGGCGTGCTTTTCGGGATCAACATCGTCGGCATGGCCGCAATGACGATGTTCAACTCGCGTCGCGTGGGGCAGTTGGGTGCGTATCGCCTGATGCGCGCCGGCATTGTTGGATGTGCGATCGTCACGTCCGTGTTGTGCGCGACGGTTTGGCTGGGCTTCGCGTTGCTGCCGCTCATGGTGGCGCTGCTGTTCCTGTTCATGTCGCTGCGCGGCATCATCACCGCGAATTCCGTCGCCGGGGCGCTTGCCGATCACCCCACGCGCGCGGGTGCGGCGGCGGCGCTCGTGGGCAGCGTGCAGTATGGCTTCGGCTTCGCAGCGGGTGGCCTGCTCGGTGTGCTCAACGACGGTACGCCACGTCCGCTCGCAACCGTCATGTGCGGCTTCGCCTTGCTCGCGCTCGTCATGCTGCTCACGATGTTGCGCCAGCCGCAGCACGCCCCTTGAACGCGTCAGGCCCCAACGCCTGAACCGGCGGTGTCAGGATCGGCGTAGCGACCGTCGGTAAAGCGAATAAGGGGCGCCGTGGCGCCCCTTCGAACTCGCGTCAAGCTTGCGTCATTGCGTCAAGCGACGCCGCACCTCATAGGGCCAGCACCAGCTTCTTGCCGCAGGCGCGCGAGCAGCAGGCCATCATCTTTGTGTTGGTCTCGCGCTCGGCGCGTGTGAGTACCACGTCGCGGTGTTCTACCTCGCCCTCCAGCACCTGCACCTCGCAGGAACCGCACAGCCCTTCCTCGCAGTCGCTCTGCACGTCGATGTTCGCGGCGCGCAGTGCCGTGAGCAACGTCTGATCGGCCGGTACCGTCAGCGTGATGCCCGAATCCTTGAGCGTGACGTCGAACGCGTGCGATGTCTCGGGGTCGAGCGTGCCCAGTTGCGACTGGAAGTGTTCAACGCGCAGCGTGTCGTCCGGCCAGTGCGCACAGCACTGTGCCAGCGCGTCGAGCATGCGCGCGGGGCCGCACGCATAGACGTGCATGTCGTCTTGCGGCGTGGCGAGCAGGCGGGCGTAGTCGGCGCGCCGGCCTTCGTCTTTCACCCACAGATGCAGACGCTCGCCGTGCAGCGCCTGGAGTTCGTCGATCAGCGCCATCGTGCGACGGCTGCGGCCGCTGTAGTGGATTTCGTAGTCCATGCCCAGCGCCTTCGCCCGGCGCGCCATGGCGGCAATCGGGGTCACGCCGATCCCACCCGCCACGAAGATCGCGCGGGAGGTCGTTTCATCCAGCCGGAAGTGATTGCGCGGGCCGCGAATGCGCAGCCGGTCGCCGGCCTTCACCTGCGTGTGAACCCAGTTCGAGCCGCCACGGCCTTCCGGTTCATGCAGCACGGCGATTTCCAGCGCGCCGGTGTCCGACGGGTCGCCGCACAGCGAATATTGACGTGACAGCCCGGTATCGCCACATTCGATGTCGATGTGCGAGCCGGGCGCCCAGCGCGGCATGGCGCGGCCGTCCGGGGCGACCAGACGCAGCTTGACGATACCCTCGGCCACCTGCGCGACGGACTCGACCACGACCGGCCGCGTCACGCTATGCCCCGAGGGCTCGCCGATGCGCACCGGCGACTGACGCGCCAGCACGGACGGATCGTGACGCTCAGGGTTCTGCGCGGGGTCCCACTCAACCCAGACATGCTCCGGCCCCCGGAACGAGGTGTTGGGCACGTAGGTGAACGTCTGCTCGGCGAGCTTCATGTGCGGCAGCCGGCGCGTGAACTCTTCAAGGAAGATCTGCATTTCCATGCGCGCGAGGTTCTTGCCCATGCATTGATGCGATCCGTAGCCGAACGTCAACTGATCGCTCGCGTTTTCGCGGCGCACGTCGAACAGGTCGGCGTCGGTGAAATGCGCTTCGTCATGATTGGCGGACGATGTGACGATCAGCAGCTTCGCGCCCGCCGCGATGTCGATGCCGCCAACGGTGACGTCCTTGGTGACGAGACGCCGCCACGCGGCGACCGAGCCGTTATGGCGCAGGCACTCCTCCACTGCGTTCGGAATCAGCGAGGGGTCGTCGCAGATCTCGCGCCAGACGTCCGGGTGTTGAAGCAGCAGTTTCATGGCATTCGCGGTGGCGTTGGCGGTGGTCTCGTGCGCCGCCACGATGCCTGCCATCATCATCGAATGCAGATAGGAATCGGTGACGACTTCCGGGTAGTCCTTTTGCTTGCGAATGCCGTACTGCATCCAGCCCGGGCCCTCCGGGTTCTGGCGCATCTTGTCGAGGATCTTGCCGGCCAGTTGCCAGAAGTTGCCCACGGCGTGGGCAACGGCAACCTGCTCTTCGGGTTTCGGCCGCCCCCACGTGTTGACCGTGTGCGCGATGGAGTACTCGCGCAGCTTGTCCATGTCCTCCTCCGGCACGCCGAGGAAGTGAAGCGCCACCGTGAGCGGCACTTCCCACAGCATCTGGTCGACGAGATCGGCGCGGCCGTCGTTGACGAAGCGATCGACATACTCGCGCGCGAGTTGGCGGACCAGCGGTTCGTGATGCTTGAGATGCTCGGGCGTGAACGGCTCCATCAGCACGCGACGGCGCGGCATGTGCGCCGGTTCGTCTTCGTTCACAAGCGTGCGGTTGAGCGCGAAGCCATACGATGCGAGCACGGCATTCGCTTCCGGCCCGGTCGGTGTGATCTTCTCCAGCGCAATCGAGGGGCTGAACGTGATGTTGTCGCGGAAGATCGCCTTGATGTCGTCGTAGCGCGTGACCACCCAGTAGCCGAGCTTCGGGCTGTAGAACACCGGCTCCTGCTCGCGCGCCCAACGCACGTACTCAGGCGGGTCCTGCTGGTAACCGTCCTCGAAGGGATCGAAATCGGCAGCACGCGCACTCACCGGGCAGCCATTGGGTGCCTTGGCGGGAGATGCCTGATGAAAAGGGCAGCCGCCAGCGTTGGCTGCGGCAGTCTCGGGGGTGGGGGACATCGTTTGGCTCATCCGTTCACGCTCTCTGGGTCGGGTGCGACGACGGCCGTTCCGGGCTCGCGACGACGCACGCAATAAAACAAGTGTAGAGGAGTGCCGCGCGATCGGGCCACGCGTGCGCACCGGCACGTGCACCCGACCCGGCCGAGTCGGCTGAACGTGCTGGATTGGCCGGGACGTCTCCTCATTCCGATGTGCTCCGCACCGGCTACCCGGTCGCCTGCAGCGCCGGGGCGACGATGCGCGCCTATCATCGGGGCAGCCGCGCATCCATCGTGCGCTCACATTCTTTGAATCTGATAAGCGTAAATATAATACGCATTGCGTAAATTGGTGGACTGGGGTTAACCTCTAGTCCTGCCGATGCCGGACAACGTCGATTTGCATCATAGAATCTCGCCAATGACGACAAGCAAACGATCCACAGCAGGGCGTCCGCGTAGTGCGGCCGCGACTTCCAGCGTATCGGACGGCCTCGCGGCGTCTGGCACAGAGCCCGTCGATGCGCCTCGCGAGCGCGGCCGCCGGCAACGGGTGCAATCGGCCGAGACCGGCATGGTGGTGCTCAAGGGACTGGCCCGGCTGGGCGGGCGTGCCAGCCTCACGGCGCTCGCGCTGCATGTTCAGCAGAGTCCCGCCAAGGTGCACCGGTATCTGATGAGCCTCGTGGAAGAGGGGCTCGTGGCGCAGGACACCGATTCGCAGCACTACCACCTCGGTCTCGAAGCAATGCTCATTGGCGTGGCCGCGATGCGGCAGGCCGACCCGGTGCGCGCGTCCGAACCCGCGCTCGTCCGCCTGCGCGAAGCGTTCGAAGTCACCTGTTTCATTGCCGTCATGGGCAACAAGGGGCCGACCATCGTACGGTTCGAGGAGCCGGGTCTGCCCGTGACGATCAACGTGCGCATCGGTTCCGTGATGTCGGTTCTCTGGTCGGCCGCCGGCCGCGTTTTCCTGGGCTTGCTCGACGACCCGCAAGTACTGGCGATGGCCGAAGGCGAGTTGGCACTGGCGACGCCCGAACAGCGTGCACAGCTCGATCCTGTCGATCCCATCGGTGCGTTGCGCGCCGAGGTGCGCGCCGCACAAGGCGCGAGCGTTCGCGATACCAATCTGACGGGCATCAGCGCGCTGGCTGCGCCGGTCTTCAACTACGACGCTCGCCTCGTCGGGGTGATCACGGCGCTCGGTGCGACGGGCGGGTTCGACGCGCGCATGGACGGCCCCATCGGCGAGGCCGTGCGTCGCGAAGCCCTGGCCGCGAGCCATGCGTTGGGCTATCGACCGCCGCTGGTTCCGCCGCGCACGTCTTCTGCGTGAGTCAGTTGCAGGCGGTCTCGGTGCGACATGCCGGCCGGTTCGCGACGCAGGGCGAGCAGGGTGTGCGTTCGCATCGTCGGCCGCTTGCCGGTATTCAGTTGGCAGAACTGACTTTCGGTTTTGGGATTTGCGACAGCGGATCTTGGCTTTTGCTTGTGGCGCAGGGGCAATCGTCGGGAATTTAGGCTATTCTGATCCGCTGTTTTGCCTACCGTCATCGACTTCCTGGAGGAGAAGCCCATGCGCCGTTGCTCGCGCCTTAAGGTCGCTGCCGTTCTGACGGCTCTTTCCTTGCCGATGGTGCCGCTTGCGGCGCATGCCAAGGCACTCACCGTGTGCACCGAAGCCAGCCCGGAAGGCTTCGACGTGGTGCGCTACAACTCGCTCACGACGACCAATGCGTCGGCCGATCCGGTCTTCAACCGTCTGGTCGAATTCGATGCTGCGCAGGGGAAGGTGGTGCCGAGCCTGGCGACCCACTGGGAAGTGAGTCCCGACGGGCTGACGTACACCTTCACGCTGCGCCCGAACGTGAGCTTCCACAGCAACGCCTTGTTCAAGCCGACGCGGCCGTTCAATGCCAACGACGTTGTCTTCACGTTCGATCGCATGCTCAACGTCAATGCGCCGTGGCACAAGCTCACGCCATCGGGCTTCCCGCACGCGCAATCGCTCTCGCTGGGCAAGCTGATCAAATCGGTGCGCAAGATCGACGACGACACGGTTCGCTTCACCTTGTCCGAACCGGATGCCGTGTTTCTGTCGATGCTCTCGATGGGCTTCGCGTCGATCTACTCGGCTGAGTATGCCGACAAACTCATCGCGATCAACAAGCCTGGCGAGTTGAATGCGCGTCCCATCGGCACCGGGCCGTTCATCTTCCGCAGCTATCAGAAGGACAGTGTCATACGGTTCGACGCGAACAAGGCGTACTTTGGCGGCGCGCCGGCGTCGGAGCGCCTCATCTACACGATCGTGCCCGATGCGGCCGTACGTGCCCAGAAGGTCAAGGTCGGAGAATGCCAGATCGCGCTGTCGCCCACGCCGCTCGACGTGCGCGCCGCGCGTGGCGACAAGGCCCTCAAAGTGGTGGAGACGCCTGCGTTCATGACGGCGTTCGTCGCCATCAACACGCAGCACAAGCCGCTCGACGACAGGCGCGTGCGTCAGGCGCTGAACATGGCGTTCGACAGAGCGAACTACGTGAAGCAGGTGTTCGAGGGCGCCGCGACCCCGGCCACCAATGTGTACCCGCCCAACACGTGGAGTTTTGCGAGGAACGTGATGGCGTATCCGTTCGATATCGTCAGAGCGAAAAAGCTGTTGGCCGACGCGGGCTTCCCGAAAGGGTTCACAACGACGATCTGGACGCGTCCCGGCGGTAGCCTGCTTAACCCGAATCCGCGCATGAGTGCCGAGATGTTGCAGAGCGATCTCGCCAAGATCGGCGTAAAGGCGCAGATCAAGACCGTGGAGTGGGGTGAGCTGATTCGACGCGCCAAGGCCGGCGAGCACGACCTGCTGTTCATGGGCTGGTCGGGCGACAATGGCGATCCGGATAACTTCCTGACCCCGCAGTTCAGTTGCGCGGCGGTGACGTCGGGCACCAATTTCGCACGCTTCTGCGACAAGGACCTCGACCGACTCATCGATGAAGGTAAGCGTGTGAGTGATCTCGCGGCGCGTACCGTGAAGTATCAGGTGGCGCAGCGAATGATCAAGGACGATGCGCTGTGGATTCCGCTCGCTCACCCGATTGCAGCGGTCATCACGCGTGCCGGCGTGACAGGGTATCAGGTGAGCCCATTCGGTCGTCAGGACTTTGCGACGGTGCAGGTCAAGTAAATCCCCGGCGGTTCCGCAAACCGTGTCCAGCCCCGGACACGGTTTGCACATATCCACCTCATGCCTCCGTGCGCCCCGTTTCATGCATGCTTGATTCGTCCGGCTGATGGTCATGGCGCCGGGGCCGGTGGGTATCGGCGTTTCAGGAACGATACACTTTTCGCACGCGATGTCGCGATCTCTCGCAAGTCAAGGTATTAGTTCCTTTTAAATCAATGGGTTGATTCGACTGGCACGAAATTCGCGTATGTGAATCGTGTATGGCGAAGCGCCAACCCGAATTCCCCGCAGGCAGTTGGCAAGGAGTCCCTGTGCATGCACGCACGGGTCGGCCAGCTATTGCCCGCGTTTTCGCTGATGCGCTCACGCCGTAACGCAGCACCTTCTGGCGGGGTGCTGTGTATCACGAGGTGAGTGTGCGCGTGCACGGGGAGGGGACCATGAACGGGTTCAAGGCGACGTTGGTAGCGGCGGCGGCGGCGGCCATGCTGTGTGGCATTTCGATCAACGCTTCGTACGCTGCGGGCGGTGGAGGTGGTGGGCGCGGCGGAGGCGGCGGCATTGGCTTTGGCGGAGGCGGCATCGGCGGACTGGGTGCCTTCGGTGGTCCAGGCGGCGCAGGTCACGGCGTAGGTATCGGCATCGGTGGCGCTGGAAGTTGCGGATGCGGTAGCCATGGTGGTGGCGGCGGTGGCGGCGGCGGCGGTGGCGGCGGTGGCGGCGGTGGTGGTGGCGGTGGCGGCGGTGGCGGTGGCGGTAATGCCCCCGGCGGTGGCAGTGGTGGTGGCGGCGGCGGTGGCGGTAGTGGTGGTGGCGGTAGTGGTGGTGGTGGTGGTGGTGGCGGTAGTGGTGGTGGTGGTGGTGGTGGCGGTAATGCTCCCGGCGGTGGCGGTGGTGGCGTCGGTGCCAGCAGCGGCGGGGGAGGAGGTGCATCCGGCCCGGGTGGACGTGGCATCGGAGGCGCGGCAGGCGGGAACGGACTTGCCGCATTCGGCGGTCCCAGCGGTTTCGGTGGCGGCGGCGGTGGATGCGCGATGAATGGCCTGAACGGCGAGGAGACGTGTCCGTGAGCCAGTCTTGGCGGCCGGCATGCGCTCGGCACAGCGCATGCGATGGCCCCGGTTCGCAACGCTTGACCTTATTAGTGAGTCTCGCAGGTTAATCGTCGGTTCCTGATTCGACCGGCTGACGGCCTCGCTGTCAGCCGTGCCACCCCCCCGGCCCGTGATCAGGCAGTTCTCCCGGCGATACGCCCCTTCGGTGATACGAAGGGGCGTTTTTTTATTGGGTTGGATGGATGACGCGAGCGATGGATATGGAAATGCCGATTATGTATTTCGCGTCAACGCTTGCCTATGGCAGCATCCGGGGGCTGGGGCGCGCGAGGGGGCTGCCGTCCGTCCGCGACCGGCGTGGACCCATCCGGTCCGCATGACATCGAATGGGTGCTCAACAGGTGCCCGATTGCAAAAGGAGAATTCGCACATGCTGTCCCGTCAATTGATCAACGCGTTCCTCGGCGCTACCCTTGCGCTGGCATCGCTCGGCGCCACGGCTCAGACGGCTGAGAAGCCGCTGAAGGTCGGCACCATGGCCGGCTCCGACGCGCAGATCTTCGACGTTGTGAAGAAGGTCGCGCATCAGCGCGGCCTCGAAATCAAGGTCATCGAGTTCAGTGACTACGCTCAGCCGAACGCCGCGCTCGACGCCGGCGATCTTGATGCCAACGGCTTCCAGCACAAGCCCTTTCTGGACAGCCAGGTGAAGGATCGCGGCTACAAGATCGTGAGCGCCGGCCTCACCTATGTCTCGCCACTGGGCTTCTACTCGAAGAAATACAAGTCGCTGAAGGACCTGCCGAATGGCGCCAAGGTCGGCATCCAGAATGATCCGTCCAACGGCAACCGGGCGTTGCTGCTGCTGCAAAAGGAAGGCTTGATCAAGCTACGTTCCGGTGCTGGCGTGGGCGGTAAAAACGCCACGCCGCTCGATATTGCCGAGAACCCGAGGAAGCTGAAGATCGTGGAATTGGAGGCCGCGCAATTGCCGCGCGCACTGCCGGATCTGGACGCCGCCTCGATCAATACCAACTTCGCCGCGCAGGCCGGTCTGGTCCCCAAGCGCGACGCCATCGCCATCGAAGATCTGAAGGGCCCCTACGCCAACCTGATTGCCGTGCGCACCCAAGACCTGAACAAGCCGTGGGTCAAGCAATTGGTTGATGCTTACCACTCCGACGAAGTAAAGAAATTCATCGAAACACAGTTCAAGGGGGCGTTGATCCCGACGTGGTAAGCCTGCGCACGCATGCGTCATGCACGATGCGCCCATCGCTCGGGGCTGCCGCGAGCCGGGGTTTCGACCCCGGCAGCGCCATGTCGCTATCGGTCAACGATCGCGACGCAGGCATGAAGACATTTGACTAGAATGAAAGCGAGATTCCGACCGACGGGAGGTCGCTATGTCCATGTTGAATGTCTCGATGATGCTTGTGGCGCTGCTTGTCGGTTTCGCCATCGGCATGCTTGTCGATCATTTCTGGGTGACGCATCACGACGAGCCGTCCGACCACAGGCGCCTGAATTGGCACGAAATGTGGGACCGCATCCGTCATCAGCATTGATGCAGGTCTGCGTCGGACCGATACGGGTCAGCCGTCCGAGGCGTCGCGCAGCTTGCGCCAAAGCGTCGACCGGCTGATGCCGAGCGCTTCGCATGCGGTGCTGCGGTCGCCGCCGCACGCCGCCAGCGCGGTGCGAATGCGTGCGAGTTCCTCGGCTGCGCGACGGGCACGGCCTGTCAGCGGGGCGGGGGGCCTCGCGCCGATGTCTGCACTGGCGACGCCATCGAGGTGAGCATCACGCGCGCCGATTATCCGTCCGTTGTTCGTTTTTGCAACATCGGGCGGCGTCGCCATGTCTGCCCCGTCCGGCATCGCCCCCAGTTCCGGCGCAATCTCGATCAAGCGCGCGTGACTGATCTCGCGCGCATCGACGACATCCGCGCACACGACGGCAATTCGCTCAAGCAGATTTTCCAGTTCGCGGACATTGCCCGGCCAGCGATACGCGGCGAGCAGCGGTAGCAGCGACGCCTGCAACGCATCGACACTCATACGCGCACCCGCGCGCGCCAGGGCGCGCTCGAGAAAGAGCGGGGTGAGGCGCGGCAGATCGTCCATGCGCTCGCGCAGGGGGGGCAGCACCATGCGCAGAATGTTGAGTCGATAGTACAAGTCTTCACGAAACATGCCGGCGGCCACCCGTTGACGTAGATCGCGGTGTGTGGCGGCGATCACGCGCACGTCGCAGGGTACGGGCTCGTTCGCGCCGAGACGCAGCACCTCGCGCTCCTGCAGTACCCGCAACAAACGTGTTTGGAGCGGCATCGGCATTTCACCGATTTCATCGAGAAAAATGGTGCCGTTATGCGCTGTCTCGAACAGGCCCGCCTTGCCGCCGCGCCGTGCGCCGGAGAAGGCGCCGTCCTCATAGCCGAACAGCTCGCTCTCGAGCAGTGTCTCCGGGAACGCTGCGCAGTTGATGGCGACGAACGGGTAGTCGCGCCGCCGGCTTGCGTTATGAATGCCCTGTGCCAGCAACTCCTTGCCGGTGCCGCTCTCGCCGTGCACGAGCACTGTCGAGTCGGTCTGCGCATAGCGGCGCGCCAACGCGCGCACCTGTGTCATCGCCTGTGAGTCCCCAATCAGATCGTCGAGGCGATAGCGCGCCACGAGATGCCGTGGGCGATGGCGCGAACGCAGCGAGCGATCGACGCGCGCAAACGACTGCGAGTCCTGACAAGTCAACAACGCGCCCGTGAGCGTGCCCTGATCGAGCAGTGGAATGCGGTTGATGACCCACGTCTTGCCGGCCATCGAGACGATTGCCTCGAGTTCGGCGCTTGCGCTCTCCAGCGTTCGTGCGATGTCGAGCGCCGGGGCGATGGCGTCGAGCACACGGCCGAGCGCATCGGCAACCGTTACGCCAAGCATGCCCGCCATCGATGCGTTGATCGCTTCGATTCGTCCGTTCAGATCGACCGCCGCCACACCTTCATGCAAGTGTCGCAATACCGTATCGAGTCGCTCGCGCCGTTGCGCTTCGATGCGCCCGAAGCGCGCCACTTCGAGCGCGGTGTCGAACGCAGCGCGCACCGAGTCCTGGGAATAGAGAAAGACCCCCGTGAGCCCGGCGCGTTCGGCGAGTTCGGTCACCAGGCCGGGGCCGACGATGACCTCCATGCCGTCGTCGCGCAGCCGGTGTACGAGGTCTTCGGCGTCGTGAGCGTCGAGATAGGCGTGCTGCGAGATTTCGAGGTGGAAGGCGCTCCTGAAGCGCTCGAATTCGGGCGCAGGGCGGGCGTATGACACGAGCGCGATGCGCGACGTGGGCGAGGGCGACGGCAGGGCGCGGCGTGCCCGGGCCAGGGCATGCATCACATCAAAGCCCGTCACCTTCACGAGCACCACGGGCAGCGCCACGCGCTCGCGCAGGAATGCGCCATTCGAACCGGCCGCGACGATGCCGTCGACGCTGCCGGCCGGCAGGCGCGCCAAGGCATCGATGACGGCTTCATAGCCTTTGTCGATGATCTGCACATCGGCTTGCGCGGCGTAGTCGGGCACGATGTCCCGATACAGCTCGCCAAGCTTGCTGATGCCCACGGCCCAGATCACCGGCTTGCGAACCGCGGCGGCCGGTAATGCATACCCCGCGGCATACCCCGCGCGAGAGACGCTCGCGGCAGAGGCGGGCAGACGGGACGGTACATCGGTGGCGGTGCTATCGGGCATGGTGTATTTCGTCGACATATGTGCGGCGGGCGGGCTGGCGACGTCAACAGCGTCACGCGGATCGTAGCATAAAGCAACATGGTGTTTCACATTGCGTTTCAATATGAAACAATGTGCGACGCAACCGAGGCGTGTAGTCCGACAATCGACTTGGCGCGAATGCCAGGAGCGAGAGAAATTTCTGCTGTTAAATGAATGCTTTAGGCGTATGTTGCCGATGGTGGCGCCTGCAGGCGGAGCGGTCTGGCACGACCATTGCTATGCTAATGGCCACAACTCAACCCACGTGCGATCCAGCGGCGCTTCACGGCCACACCCGCACGACACGACCAAGGGACTCACGTGACGCATTCCATCCGTTCGGCCGGCGCCGCTTTCCGCGAGGCCGTCAAAACAGAGCAACCGTTGCAGGTGGTCGGTGCCATCAATGCGAACCACGCCTTGCTGGCCAAGGCGGCCGGTTTCAAGGCGATCTATTTGTCGGGCGGCGGTGTGGCGGCGGGGTCGCTGGGCCTGCCTGACCTGGGCATCTCGACGCTCGACGACGTGCTGACCGACGTTCGCCGCATCACCGACGTGTGCGATCTGCCGTTGCTTGTCGACGTCGATACGGGCTTTGGACCGTCGGCGTTCAACATTGCGCGCACGGTGCAGTCGCTCATCAAGTTTGGCGCGGGCGCCATGCATATCGAGGATCAGGTCGGCGCGAAGCGTTGCGGCCATCGTCCGGGCAAGGCCATCGTGAGTCAGCAGGAGATGGTCGATCGCATCAAGGCGGCGGTCGACGCCCGCACCGACGAGAACTTCGTCATCATGGCGCGCACCGATGCGTTGGCCGTCGAGGGGCTTCAGGCGGCCATCGACCGTGCGTGCGCGTGCGTCGAAGCCGGTGCCGACATGGTGTTCCCGGAAGCGATGACCGAGTTGCCGATGTACCGCCAGTTCTCGGATGCGGTGAAAGTGCCAGTGCTCGCGAACATCACCGAGTTCGGCGCGACGCCGCTCTTCACCGTGGAAGAACTCAAGAGCGCACAGGTCGGTCTCGTGCTGTACCCGCTCTCGGCTTTCCGCGCCATGAACAAGGCGGCGGAAAATGTGTATCACACGATTCGTCGCGACGGCACGCAAAAGGCCGTGCTCGACACCATGCAGACCCGCGCCGAACTCTACGAGAGCATTGGCTACCACGCTTACGAACAGAAGCTCGACGCACTGTTCGAACAACAGAAATAACCGAATCCCTGAACCTGGAGGAATGAGCATGAGCGAGACGACTGCCACCGGCTTCAAGCCGAAGAAATCCGTCGCCCTGTCGGGGGTGACCGCGGGCAACACCGCCCTGTGTACCGTGGGGCGTTCGGGTAACGATTTGCACTATCGCGGCTACGACATTCTGGATCTGGCCCAGACCTCGGAGTTCGAGGAAATTGCGTACCTGCTCGTCTATGGCAAGTTGCCGAGCGTGGCCGAGCTGCGCGGCTACAAGGCCAAGCTGAAGTCGCTGCGGGGCTTGCCGGCCGCCGTCAAGGACGCGCTCGAAACCGTGCCCGCCGCTGCGCACCCGATGGACGTGATGCGCACGGGCGTCTCGGTGCTCGGCACCGTACTGCCCGAGAAGGACGACCACAACGTGCCGGGCGCGCGCGACATCGCGGACCGTCTGATGGCCAGCCTCGGCTCGATGCTGCTGTACTGGTATCACTTCAGCCAGAACGGCGTGCGCATCGACGTGGAGACGGATGACGACAGCATCGGCGGTCACTTCCTGCATCTGCTGCACGGCGAGAAGCCGTCGGATCTGTGGGTCCGTGCAATGCACACGTCGCTGATTCTGTACGCAGAACATGAATTCAATGCATCTACCTTTACGGCGCGCGTGATCGCGGGCACGGGCTCGGATATCCACTCGGCCATTACCGGCGCCATCGGCGCGCTGCGCGGTCCGAAGCACGGCGGTGCGAACGAGGTGGCGTTCGAGATTCAGAAGCGCTACGACTCGCCTGACGAAGCCGAGGCCGATATTCGTCGCCGCGTCGAGAACAAGGAAGTGATCATCGGTTTCGGCCACCCGGTCTACACGGTGAGCGATCCGCGCAACAAGGTCATCAAGGAAGTCGCGCACGAATTGTCGAAGGATCAGCAGAGCACGAAGATGTACGACATTGCCGAGCGCCTGGAATCGGTGATGTGGGACGTCAAGAAAATGTTCCCGAACCTGGACTGGTTCAGCGCGGTCAGCTACCACATGATGGGCGTGCCGACCGCGATGTTCACGCCGCTGTTCGTGATTGCACGCACGTCGGGCTGGAGCGCGCACATCATCGAGCAGCGCATCGACAACAAGATCATTCGTCCGAGCGCCAACTACACGGGGCCGGAAGATCAGCAGTTCGTGCCGATCGAAAAGCGCTGAGGCTGTCTGAATCAGGCATTTCTTTCCCGGATAGCCCGGCACAGCGGCGGCCTTCGCGCCGCTGTGCCGCGCAGGCGTCCGGCACGCAGGGACATCGTCTGCACACGCTGTACACCGCCATAGGCCGGGCCGACACCTTCCTCACATGATGAACACCGAATACCGCAAATCCCTGCCCGGGACGTCGCTCGATTATTTCGACGCCCGCGCCGCCGTCGAGGCCATTGCGCCGGGCGCCTACGACACGCTGCCTTACACGTCGCGCGTGCTGGCTGAGAACCTCGTGCGCCGCTGCGATCCGGCGGCGCTCACTGAGTCGCTCAGGCAACTGATCGAGCGACGCCGCGATCTCGACTTCCCGTGGTTCCCCGCACGGGTGGTCTGTCACGACATTCTTGGTCAGACTGCGCTCGTCGATCTCGCCGGTCTGCGCGACGCGATCGCGGCGCAAGGCGGTGACCCGGCACTCGTCAACCCGGTCGTGCCGACGCAACTCGTTGTCGACCACTCGCTCGCGGTCGAGTGCGGCGGCTTCGATCCGGACGCGTTCGCGAAGAACCGCGCCATCGAGGATCGTCGTAACGAAGACCGGTTCGATTTCATCAACTGGACGAAGCGAGCGTTCCGCAATGTCGACGTGATTCCGCCGGGCAATGGCATCCTGCACCAGATCAATCTGGAGCGCATGAGCCCGGTCATACAGGTCGCGGACGGTGTGGCCTATCCCGACACGCTCGTGGGCACCGACTCCCATACGCCGATGGTGGATGCGCTGGGCGTGATCGCCATCGGCGTGGGCGGTCTCGAAGCGGAGAGTGTGATGCTCGGGCGCGCATCGTGGATGCGTCTACCGGATATCGTCGGTGTGGAACTGACGGGCAAGCCGCAGCCGGGCATTACGGCAACCGATATCGTGCTCGCGCTCACCGAATTCCTGCGCAAGGCGAAGGTGGTGTCCACCTACCTCGAGTTTTACGGCGAAGGTGCCGCGAATCTCACACTGGGCGACCGCGCAACCATCTCGAACATGGCGCCGGAATTCGGCGCCACGGCGGCGATGTTCTACATCGACGCCCAAACGATCAAGTACCTGAAGCTCACGGGCCGCGACGACGCGCTCGTTGCGCTGGTGCAGACCTATGCGAAGCAGACGGGCCTCTGGGCCGACAGCCTCACG
Organism: Pandoraea sp.; assembly: GCF_041919235.1. Taxonomy (NCBI): domain Bacteria; kingdom Pseudomonadati; phylum Pseudomonadota; class Betaproteobacteria; order Burkholderiales; family Burkholderiaceae; genus Pandoraea; species Pandoraea sp. The sequence continues at coordinate 815 of NZ_JAYRUC010000032.1, read as the reverse complement.
CAGGCGCAGTACGAGCGCGTGCTCAAGTTCGATCTGTCGAGCGTCGTGCGCAATATTGCGGGGCCGTCGAATCCGCACAACCGTGTGCCGACGAGCGAGCTGGCGGCGCGTGGCATCAGCGGCAAGGTCGAGAACGAAGCAGGGCGCATGCCCGACGGCGCTGTGATCATTGCGGCGATCACGAGCTGCACGAACACCAACAATCCGCGCAACATGGTCGCGGCCGGTCTGTTCGCGCGCAACGCCAACCGGGCAGGCCTGCTGCGCAAGCCTTGGGTCAAGAGTTCGCTGGCGCCCGGCTCGAAGGCCGTCACGCTGTATCTGGAAGCGGCGGGGCTGCTGCCGGAGCTCGAAAAGCTCGGCTTTGGCGTGGTGGCCTATGCCTGCACGTCGTGCAACGGCATGTCGGGTGCGCTCGATCCGGTGATCCAGCAAGAGATCATCGCGCGCGATCTCTATGCCACGGCCGTGCTCTCGGGCAACCGCAACTTCGACGGTCGCATCCATCCTTATGCGAAGCAGGCGTTTCTCGCGTCGCCGCCGCTGGTGGTGGCCTACGCCATTGCAGGAACGATCCGCTTCGACATCGAGAAGGACGTGCTGGGCGTCGATGCCGATGGCAAGCCGGTGAAGCTCGCGGATCTGTGGCCAAGCGACGAGGAGATCGACGCGATCATCGAGAGCAGCGTCAAGCCGGAGCAATTCCGCCGCGTGTACGAGCCGATGTTCGCCGCATCGATCGAGCAAGGCGAGCGGGCCGAGCCGCTGTACGACTGGCGTGAAATGAGTACCTACATCCGTCGTCCGCCGTATTG